>JBEKOT010000178.1:0-4335 GCA_049521495.1 Syntrophorhabdales bacterium
TACTGATCCTGTGGCTTCTGGGGTTGGTGAGCGGCCACACGATGGGCGGAGTCATCCATGTCCTGCTGGTCATCGCCATCATCGTCTTAGTGGTCCGGCTTATTCAGGGACGAAGAGTACTGTAGCGATGCGGACCCTTGCCGGGGAAGGCGAAGCATGAGGAAAGGAGGTGAGGCGGCGCGTCCGGGAAGATTGCATCAATGTTCCGATGCCTTTGGCAGAAAAGATCTCGTAAGAAACCATTTCACCATCAAACATGCTAAAGAGGAGTAAACGTTATGAAAAAAAGGAATGTAATTATCGGCTATCTGGTCCTTCTTATGCTCGTCGCCACCTTTGCGGCCTGTTCATCGACACGCACACACGAAAGCACGGGCGAATACGTCGCCAACAAAGCCGGTGAAATCGCGAGGAGTGTCAAGGGAGTCAAATCCGTAAAGAATAACCTGATCGTGAAATAGACGGTTCTTGTCCCTATCGCGGATGGAGCGAAGAGCGGCCGCGTGAACATTTCCACGTTGCCTCGCCGGCGCATGCGGCCGACCAGGCTCCGTCCGGCCGTTAATGCGCCGTGCGGAGGACGCTGAAGAAGGAAAAAATGATGCGGGCGATTGGCAACCTGCTCTGGTTTATTCTCGGCGGGGTATGGATGGGGCTTGCCTGGTGGATTGCCGGACTATTGGCGTATGTGTCGGTAGTCGGCATTCCCTGGGGTAAGGCATGCTTCGTTATAGGCCAGTTCACATTCTTTCCATTCGGCAAGGAAGCAATCAGCCGAAGGGAACTTACGCAGAAAGATGATATTGGCACTGGGGCCCTGGGGACCATCGGGAACGTGATATGGTTCATCTTTGCCGGCGTCTGGCTGGCGCTCGGGCATGTGTCTTCGGCTTTGCTCAACTTCATCACGATTATCGGCATTCCGTTTGGGATACAGCACCTGAAGCTGGCTGGCATTGCGCTGGCCCCTATCGGCAAAACTGTTGTCCCGAAAGAAGTGGCTGCGGCTGCAAGAAAGGCTCACAAGGCAGTGGCGAAGTCGGCTTTGCGAAAGCACGCCTAACTCCTCGAGAGGGACGCACCGAGGGAGTGACCTACCCATAGGCGCTCCCGTGTAGGCACGGTGAGCGCGGTCGAGTCCCTCGCCGGGCCATTCCTCGATCTCTACAGAAAGGCAAAGCGATTCGTTCAAGGCGGCAAGTGTGAGGTCTTTTATAAGGGTTCCGTGCAGCAACCCCGCTGACACGCTTCCGGCGCAAATGCGGGACTTGGTCGGGCTGCAAAATCTAAGGAGATTCTTTCTCAGTGAAATCACCATGATAAGAGTCAAATCCTTCCCGCTGCTCTTTATCCTGCTTTCCATCCTGACCCTCGGCGGTGGATGCGCAACCCTGCCGAACGTGTGTGAAACAATTGGTGAGGCGCCGGCCACCGGGGGACCTCCTCAAATAGTTTCGGCCAAAGGGTTGCTATCACTCAAACAAAGCAAGACCCTCATGGAACGCCTTAAGCGCTCCGTCAAGGCGACGGACATTCTGCAGCGCTATGCCACCGTAATAGAATCGGTGAGTAAAAGCCCGTTGACGAAGGGAAATAAAGTCACCCTGCTCGTTAACGGTCCGGCCACCTACGCCGCCATGTTCAAAGCGGTAGAGGATGCCACAGACCATATCAACATCGAAACCTTTACGATGGAAGATATCGAAGATGAAACGGGCCGCAAACTTACCGATCTGTTGCTGCAAAAACAGGCTGAGGGCGTTCAGGTAAATCTCATCTACGACAGCGCAGGCAGCTACACCACTCCGGCTGCATTCTTTCAGCGCCTGCGCGATGGGGGGATAGAGGTCGTCGAGTTTAATCCGATAAATCCACTCAAGGCCCGGGGAAAATGGCGCCTGGCCAAATCGGATCACCGCAAGATTATGATCGTCGACGGCAAGGTCGCCTTCACGGGGGGCGTCAACATCAGCCAGGTTTATTCAAGCAGCCTTTCCGCAAGAAGAGAGGGGAAAGATGCACAGATGCCATGGCGCGACACGGACGTTCGAATCGAAGGCCCTGCCGTGGCCGAGTTCCAAAAACTGTTTCTCGACACCTGGGAGAAGCAGAAGGGGGCGAAACTCTCCGCGCGGAACTATTTCCCCGATCTCAAGGAAGAGGGAAGCGCCCTGGTCGGGGTATTGGGCAGTACTCCCGGTGAGACCAACAGGATCACCTTTATTATGTATGTGGCCGCCATCACGTTCGCGGAGAACTCGCTTCATATGACGAATGCCTATTTTGTCCCAGACCACCAGACGGCAAAAGCCCTCGCCGATGCGGCAAAACGCGGAGTTCACGTAAAGATCATTGTTCCCGGAACAACCGATTCTTCACTGGCCCGATATGCGGGAGAATACTTCTATTCCCGACTCTTGAAAAAGGGGGTGAAGCTCTACAAGCGGCGTAATGCCCTGCTCCATGCAAAGACGCTGGTAATCGACGGCGTCTGGTCGACAGTGGGCTCCACCAATATGGACTTCTTGAGCTTTTCAACCAACGACGAGGTGAACGCGGTCATTCTGAACCGTGAGTTCGCTGTCGAGATGGAAAGGATGTTCACCGGGGATCTCGCCGAGTCCGACGAGGTCCGGTGGCAAGAGTGGAAAAAGAGACCTTTGTCTCTCAAGGTCAAGGAATGGCTTTCGCATCTCCTTGCCCACTGGCTGTAGACTACCCCCTAAAATGGGTCTATTTACGCTCTCGTTGACGATCGGTCCATGGCGCCATGTGCCGCAAGGTGCGTGGAGTGGGTAAGAGATCAACCTCATGGCGCCCCTCGATATACGGAGAGTTGGTCCTTAAAAAAGAATCTCATAGATTCCAATCGATATGAGAAGCAAGCCGGAAACCGGTCCGCTTACATTCCCGATCCATCGATACCTGTACGAACGGCCCGCGCTTTCACCGACCCAAATGGCAAGAATACTAAAGATAGCCACGAAAGAGGTGACCAGAGAAAGGCTTAGACCCAGCGTGCCGGCGCTGGTTCTATTGACGTTGTCTTCCAGGCCTCGGCCGGGGGATGAAGTTTGACAAAGGTGTCTAAAGCGAGCCATAGGAATAAGAATGGGGGTATTTTCTCGAGGCCCAACCCTGCTTTCGCAATCGACCAGATTCCGGCTCCCAGGAATGCGAGGGGCAAAGCGTTTCTCAGGTCTATGCCGAGGCCGCCAATCTTCAAACGCCGATTCAGGTCATCCACGGCCTCCATCAAGGTGCGGGCAGCCCCATTGCCGGGGCCGCTGCCAGCAGGCTTGGCGCCGGAGACGTAAGACGCAAGAACATGAATATCATCAAGGGCCTTGATGATCCCCGATTCGTGGATCTTGCTCCTGTCGTACCGCACAATGACGCTTCCTGTCGTGGGATTGAGGCCTACGTCGCTCACGCCGTCCTGTGCTTCGAGATGATCTTTAATCCTCTTCATAGTGTGCGAACGACGGGCAAGGGGTTCCAGCCTTACTCGAATCCGTCCCGGAACGTGGCTCGCCACCCTAGCGTGGTAATTGTGACGCGGTTCCTCCGCCTTCATCGACATATGTGCCCCTCAGGAAAACGTGCCGGGTCGCACGGTGCAACCAATCGCTTTCCTTAACAAATTATGTGGCGGGTCACATGGCTTGTCAACGGCACGGTATCCTTCTCCGCGGCTTGCATTGCCGGGCTTGCCGAAGAACTGTTTTGCTTGACGGACCGGGGCCGGCTATGTTCGTAGGTTCTCGCGCCGGTAGCAGGGGCTGTTCTAAAGGACATTAATATTGCGTCCTTCTTCTAGTACGGAACCTGAAAGCTCTTGGTTAACCGGTAACCTTTGCCGGTTCAGCGTGATCTCTCTGCCCCGACTGAAGCGATGCCTTTTCGCGACATCCTCAGCGTATTTAACGTTACGGTCAGACTGCTCCCCACCATCGCAATTACTGCGATGAGCGGATTGAGCAGACCGGCCGCTGCGACGGGGATGGCGACGGCGTTGTAGAGAAACGCGAAGAAGAGGTTTTGACGTATTGTCCTGCCCGTTAAGGCGGAAAGTTCCATAACCTTAGGGAGCTTCCCCAGGTCAGGGGACAGGAAGGTGATGTCGGAGGCCTCCCGTATAAGGTCTGTCACGGCGCCGAAGGCGCAACCCACGTCCGCGGTAGCGAGTGCCGGTCCGTCGTTGATCCCGTCTCCTATCATCGCGACACGGTGTCCGCGTCTTTGGAGGGTCTCGACCAGCTCGACCTTCCCGTCCGGCAGGACGCGTCCCTTGCAATGCCTGATCCCCGCCGCCCCGGCAACCGCCCGCGTGGT
>JBEKOT010000179.1:0-4796 GCA_049521495.1 Syntrophorhabdales bacterium
ATCGGAGACCTGGGCCGGGTCGAGGGTCCTGGGGTCCTCGGAAAGGGCCGTGTACAGCCTCTGCCGGGCTCCTTCGGGGGCATAGGGGTCGTTGCTGCAGGCCGAAAGACATGCGGCGAGGGCGAAGAGGGCAAAAAAGATCAGGACGCCCCTTCTGTTTGTGGGGGTTATTGGTGCGAGCATCAGGCAGAGGTAGTTTAACAGAGGGGAGGGCCTAAGTAAAGATGAACCGGAGCGGCCGGGTTGGCGGCCGGGCCCTTTTCGCGCCTAATGCGGGCGTCTCCTCGACGCAGCGTCCTCACGTACTCTTGAAGTACGCTCCGGCGCGCGTTTTCGGAAGACTACGCATTATCCATCGAAAATTGCTCCGGCCGCAATGTCATACCCTCAAGAATGCACGCGGGTACCCCGCCGCCGGGCCTCTACTCGACCAGGCACCAGAAAAGACCCGGACAATTGACAGGGGCCGGAGCAATTTTTGATGGATTTTTCCGTGATCGAGGGACCGGCCGGCGAGACTATACATAGGCGGGCACCCGCGCTCCTCGGCGGTGGCGCGGGTCGCAAGTCGAGCCGGACCGGATCCGAGAGACAGGGAAAAGCCGCGAAAAGGGGCCGGCCCCTCCCGTCCCTTCACTTACCCCGTTTGTCGAGGATCGCGTTCCAGTTGTCGAGCTGCTCCTTGTACCTCTCCGCCAGCTTCGAGTAGTCGCCCTTTATGGTGATGGAGTCGATCTTGTCGCCCGCGACTATGGCGTAGACGACCTTCATGTCCTCCCGGTCAACGACCTGGCCGAAAATCGTGTGCTTGTTGTCGAGCCAGGGCGTCGCGGTGTGGGTGATAAAGAACTGGCATCCGTTCGTGTCGGGGCCTGAGTTGGCCATGGAGAGGATCCCCCCTTTCCTCGTCATAAAAGCCGCGCTTTGAGAGGTTGACGAAGTTGAGCACGGTCAAGGGCGCCTTGTCAGGGAAAAGGTTCAGCCTGATGTCTCCCCTCGTGGTGCTGATCGTTGCCTGCAACGGAGTAAAGCTCATTTTCTTCCCGTCTTTCTCTTGGTTTTCCGCTCCGCAAACGCCTGCAAGGGCGATAACGGCCGATATGGTCAAAGCGAGGACTCTCGCCGTCCTGCCACTACTCACGCTCATGGGCACCTCCCTCCCCGGCAGCTCCATGCTCCAAGCTCCACGCTGCCTTTTTCCCCACTTTCCGGAACACTTAATTTAAAGAACTCCGCCGCCGTTGTCAATCCGAATGGTTAAGGCGGTCCGTGGCTCGATCCTGGATCATGCACGTGGATGTTGCGCGGGCGCAGAGCGTGCCCTGCCCATCCGTCATCCTGCCTTCAGCAACGACTATACGGCCCCCGCTGTGGACTATGGAGCCTTCGCACCTTATCCGTCCGGAACCCGCGCCGACCGGATGGAAGTAAGCTGCGTTCAGCTCGAGGGAGACGAAGCCCGCCGAGGCGGGAAGCAGTGAATGGACGGCGCAGCCCATGGCCGCATCGAGGATCGTGCAGAGCATCCCGCCCTGGACTATGCCGAAGCGGTTGTAATGGTATTCGGCAGGCTCGGTCTCGACCACGGCGTATCCGGCGTCTATCTCGGCAAGACGCAGGCGGATGAGGCGCCATACGGGCGGAACGGGGATCCTGCCTTCCCTCACTGCCCGCATATAATCGAGCCCGTTCATGACCGACCAGGCGGGCGCCTCCTCGAAGGGGTCCTGCCATGTAACGAGTCTTTGCCTCTTTGAAGGTCGCTTTTTCTCCGGCATGGGCCCTCCTCACCCGATGATATCAAGCCCCCGGTCGCTTTTATACGATATATCGAGAAATGGGGCAACAGGAAAATGGGGCGCGGAAGAGTTGACACCCTCCCCGTACCTCTTTAAAATGGGGGAGGGCGCGCTAAAACCCCGTCACGACATTGGCGGTCGGGGCTGCGTCCAGAGCTTTTTCAATGAGCCGGCAGGCAGAGTCGATTGCCGCGTCGTGGACCTCGGAGAGGGGGGAGTGGGCCAGGTTGGCTTTATCGAGCCATACCTCCACGGTAATGGTAGAATCGCTCACGATCTCGTCGTCGGCGCCGAAGTTGAACTCCACCCTGACCGGGAATCGCGGTTCTTCCGGCTCCATGGGCTTTATGGCGAGGACTATGATATTCATTATCCACCTCTGTGCTCGATTTCGGGGGGCCCCTTCGGTCGCCCATTCCAATTGTAACCTTTTTTTTGGTAATTTGAACGGGGTCCCTTGAAAAAGAGCTCGCCTGTCCTGTTCCTTTGCGTCCTGACGGGGATCAACCTTTTCAATTACCTCGACCGGTACGTGCTCAGCGCGGTCCGGACGCCCATGGCGGCAGACTTCGGCATGAGCTACGGCGATTCCGGAATGCTCTTCACCGCCTTCATGCTGGGCTACTTCATCACCTCGCCTTTTTTCGGCTATCTGGGAGACCGCATCTCCCGCAAGCTCCTCATAGTGCCGGCCATCCTCGTCTGGAGCGGCGGAACGGTTTTGACGGGCCTGGCAGGTACTTTCGGGATGCTGCTCTTCTCCAGGGCCCTCGTGGGCGTGGCGGAGGCGAGCTATGCAACGCTGGGCCCCGGCCTGATCTCCGATAGCTGGCCCCCGTTGAAGCGCAACAACGCGCTGACGATCTTCTATCTTGCAATACCGGTAGGATCGGCCCTGGGCTATATCCTCGGCGGCGAGGTCGCCGCCCACGCGGGCTGGCGGTATGCCTTTTTTTGGGCCGGGGCGCCGGGGCTCCTGCTGGCCCTCATGATGCTGCCTTTCCGCGAGCCGGGCCGCGGGGAATCGGAAGCCCGAGCGGAAAGGAGCCTTTCCCTGCCCGGGCCTGCCGACGTGCTGCGCCTTTTCCGCAACCGGGATTACACCCTCATAGTGTGGGGGTATGTCGCCTATACCTTTGCGCTGGGCGGCTTCGCTTTTTGGGGGCCGACTTTTCTGGAGCGCGTCCACGGGCTTCCCCTCGATAAGGCTGATACCTTCTTCGGCGCTGTCCTCGTCACGGCCGGGATAGCGGGGACGCTCATCGGAGGGTTCGGGGCGACGTGGTGGCAAAAACGGACCCCTGCGGGCTATTCCCTGATGCTCAGCGGCTCCGTCTTTCTTGCAGTTCCCCTGTCTTTTGCCGGTCTGCTCTCGGGAAGCTCCGGTTCCGCAATGGGGTTTCTGGCCGTCTCCATCTTCCTGCTCTTTTTCTGCACCGGGCCGGTCAACACGCTGATCCTGGAGGCCGTGCCGGTAAACGTGCGGGCCAGCGCCATGGCCGTCTCCATTTTCCTGATCCACCTGTTCGGCGATATGTGGTCGCCGGAAATCGTCGGCCGCCTGGCCGACCACCTGCACAACGACCTGCAAAAGGCCGTGCTCATCCTCCCCGTGGCGCTGACGGTTGCGGCGCTCCTGTGGATGCTGCTCGCCATGAGAAAGTTGAGGGAGAAGAACGAAGCCGCCGGGGGAGACGGGTAGCAATCCCCTTTGGCCGCTCCCGCCTTATCCCTGAAGCCCGAATTCTACACGGCTTTTCTTGACGTCCTTCTCGTCCGGCGGTTTGAGCGGGTCGGACTCTGTAACAACGAGCCGGTCGTTTCCTATTTGCCCGGAGGCGAGGAGGGAAGAGCGGACTTTGACCGCGCGGTCGAGGGCCAGAGCTATGCAGTCCTGGTCCGTTATTGCGATGCTGCCTCGAAGGAGCTTCTCCATCTCATCGGGCGGTACGCCTTTATCGAGGCCGAGGATGTTCTTCGGTTTCTGGATTTTGGCCGCATGGTAGGCCTTTTCGAGGTACTTCGTGTATTCGGCGGGGGTTATCTCGACGTCCTGCCAGTCGACGGGCTTGCCCTCTTTACCGGGAAGGCCTTTCATCTTTTGCGCTTTCAGCAGGTTGAGAAACCGGCGTTGCTTCAAGGCATCGCGGTCGGCCTGCGCGTCCGCGTACCCGGCCACGTTGAGCCGCATTTCCGGCCTGTCGAGCATCGCCTTGGTCACAAGGTCGAGCTTCCCTTTGGCCGCAGGCGGCACATCTGAGCTTCCGTAAGGGAACTCCACGTAGCCCAGGTCCTTTTCTTGGCTGCCGAAGAGAGAACCCAGGAAAGACAGGGGCGACGTGACGATCTTCTCGACCAGGTTCTTTATTGCGCCGACTACGGCGTCGCGGAAGCTGAAGTGCGGGTTGGACAGGTTGCCGCTTATCGGGACTTCCAGGTTTATGTTGCCTTCCCGGTCTTTCAATATCGAGATGACCAGCTTGATCGGAAGATCGATCACCGGATGGCTCTCAACGCACTCGCCGAGGGCGAACCTGGCGAGTCCGGCGCGGTTGTCCGCCTGAAGCTCCTTGTTCGACAGCAGATACTTGGCGTTGAGCGTGAGGGTGCCCCTCTGGATCCTGTATCCGACGAAATGGGCCGAGTAGGGGGACATGGACGTGAGGTCCAGGCCGCTTACCGAGGCGGTGACGTCGGAACGCTCGTCCGGCCGGAAGAGGTCTACGCTGCCCGTCACTTGCAGTGGGGCGTAGTTGTTGACCTGCCCTTTGATGTCGATGCGGGCCGGCTTCCCCTGCTGCGAGGAAATGGGGGAGATGGTGCCCGACAAGCCCGTGAGGCGGGCGGAGTAGGGCGGTTTTATGTAATGGTCGGAAAAGTCGGCCGTGCCGTTCCGCAGGGTCATCGACCCGATCTCTATCTGCATTTCGGGTGCTTTCTGCTGCGCGGGGCCTTCGCCTGCGGAGGCCGTTGCGCCCTGTCGCCCGCCTTCCTGCC
>JBEKOT010000180.1:0-4128 GCA_049521495.1 Syntrophorhabdales bacterium
AGACAATGTTTATACAAACGTGGTTGCCTCCCTTCTTGCTTCTCCTCACGGCGACCGTCATCGCCTTCCCGTTAGGTCGCTACCTTGCGTGGATCATGGACGGAAAATACCGGCCCCTGCCGGTCTTCCGCTGGTTCGAAAAACGCCTGGACAGCGGCCCGCAGGACTGGAAGCAGTATACCGCCTCCCTGTTGATCTTCAATACCGTGCTCTTCGTTTACGGCTATCTGGTGCTGGCGCTCCAGAAGTGGATGCCCTTGAACGCCGACGGCAAGGGGACGCTCTTCCCAAGCACCATCTTCCAGGCCGTGACCTCGTTCATGACGAACACGGACCTCCAGCACTGGGCGGGAGAGGTGCATCTGTCGAACTTCAGCCAGATTTTCTTTGCCATAGCCATGCTCTTCATATCGGCCGCCGTCGGATTCTCCGGGTTGGTGGCGATCATCCGGGCCTTGCGCGGCGATTCCAAGGTGGGCAACTATTTCTTGGACATGTGGCGGATTTTGGTCTACATGTTCGTGCCGATCGCCTTCATCATCGCTTTCATCTTTATGGTGCAGGGCAGCCCGATGACCTTCAAGAGCTCGTATCAGGTCTCGACCCTCGAGCCTGCGGCGATGGGAACCACGGACAAAGGCGAGGCGAAGCAGCAGACCATCGTGGTCGGGCCGGTGGCCGCCTTTGAGTCCATGAAGATGCTCGGGACAAACGGGGGCGGATTCTTTGGCATGAACTCCGCCCATCCCTTCGAGAATCCTACCGGACTGACGAACTTCTTTAACTGTCTCTCTATGATGATGTTCCCCTTCGCCCTTGTAATAATGTTCGGACGCATGCTCGCCCGGCGGCGGCACGCCCTCGTCATCTTTTCCGTCATGCTGCTGTTGATGGCCGGCACAATCTTCATGTCGGTCTCCTATGACACGCTCGGACCGAACCCCGGATTGACCGCCCATCCCGTGGCCGAAACGTACCAGATCCCCAGCGCGACGGCGCCGGGCGGCAAGCGGGCGGTGACCCTGCCCGCGGTCGCGGGCCTGCCGGTTGACCAGCACCTGGGGAACCTGGAGGGCAAAGAAATGCGCTTCGGGACCTCGGCGGGGGCCACCTACGCAGCGGTAACCACGGACGTGACCTGCGGTGCGGTCAATGCAGAGGCGGACAGCCTCCACCCGATGGCCGGACTCTCGCCCATGATCGGCATGTGGCTCAACTGCATCTTCGGGGGCAAAGGCGTGGGGATGATCAACATGCTGCTCTACATCATCATCGGCATCTTCGTGGCCGGCATGATGGTGGGGAGGACGCCCGAATACCTGGGCAAAAAGATCGGGGCCCGCGAGGTAAAGCTCGCGATCGTCGCCCTTTTGGTCCATCCGTTCATGATTCTCCTGCCCACCGGGCTCTTTGCCGCGACGAGCTGGGGACTCCTGGCCGTGAGCAATCCCGGCGCCCATGGTTTCTCACAGATGCTCTATCAGTTTTCTTCGGCCTCCGCCAATAACGGCTCTGCCTTCGATGGGTTGGGGGTGGTCTACGGCTTCGCGAACAATCCTAGCCCCGCGCCGACCGCCATCCCGTGGAATATCGCGGCGGGTCTCGTGATGGTCTTCAGCCGCTATCTTCCCATTGTCGCGCCGATCGCGATGGCGGCATATCTCGGGGCGAAGAAATCGAGTCCCTTCGGCCTGGGGACGCTGCGCACCGACACCGTGACCTTCGGCATCCTCTTGCTCGGGACGATTCTCATCATCGGGGCCCTGCTCTTCCTGCCGGTCGCCGCACTGGGACCGCTGGCGGAATACCTGGGTCCCATCCCCTTCGGGGGCTGACGCGCAAGGGAGCCATGTACGTCATCAGGAGGAGCTTCGAGATGAATAGAGCACTCAAAGGAGTGGGACATGAATAAGGCAACCGTTACTACACAGACCGTACGGAAGGTCAGTCCATCGACGGAGCCGCCGGTGGTGGAGCGCCGGAAGAAACCGAAAGGATTGCTGGAGAAAGAAACAACGGTGCAGGCGCTGAGACAGGCATTCATCATGCTGCGGCCGGACGTCCAGTGGAAGAACCCGGTGATGTTCGTGGTGGAGGTGGGCGCCTTCCTGACCTTGCTCTTTATCCTGCAGGCAGCATTCGGGAAAGCCGCGAGCGTGGTGCCGATAAGCTATTTTATCACACTTGACGTGTGGCTTTTCCTGACCGTGCTCTTTGCAAACTTCGCGACCGCCCTTGCCGAGGCCCGCGGCAAGGCCCAGGCTCAATCGCTTCGACGGGCGCGTCACGAGACGATGGCCTATCGTCTCAACGCGGCCGGTGCCCTTGAGGAGGTCTCATCGTCGGATTTGAAGCCGGGCGACCGGGTCGTCGTGGAGGCGGGGCAGATGATCCCCGGCGACGGGGAGATCATCAAAGGCGTTGCTTCCGTCGACGAGTCCGCCATTACCGGCGAGTCGGCACCGGTAATCCGGGCCTCCGGCGGCGACCGGTCGGGCGTCACGGGGGGCACCGTCGTGCTCTCTGACCGTATCGTGGTCGAGATCACCAGCGGCGCCGGTGAATCGTTCCTCGACCGGATGATCGCCCTGGTCGAGGGCGCTATCCGCCAGAGAAGTCCGAACGAGATAGCCCTTACGCTCCTGCTCTCGGCCTTCACGCTGGCCTTTGTGATCGTGGTCATTCCGCTCTGGCCCATGGCCTGGAATGCCGAGCAGTACATGATGGGCTACCTGGGTATCCAGGAGCCCTTAAAAAGCCTCGGCACCGACGTGCCGACCCTTATTGCGCTTTTGGTCTGCCTCATTCCCACCACCATCGGCGCATTGCTTGCCGCCATCGGCATCGCGGGCATGGACCGCGCGCTCCAGGCCAACATCATCGCCAAGAGCGGGAAGGCGGTGGAGCTGGCCGGGGACATCGATGTCGTGCTGCTGGATAAGACAGGCACGATCACGATGGGCAACCGGAGCGCGACGGAGTTCCTGCCCATCGGCACGTATTCGGCTGCCGACCTGGCGGGACTGGCCGCCCTGGCGTCCGCCGCTGATGAGACGCCAGAGGGGAAAAGCATCGTGAGGTTATTCGAGAAGCAGGGCAAGACCCCGGTCAGTGTGCCACCGGACGCGGAGGCTATACCCTTTACCGCGCAGACGCGCATGAGCGGCGTCGATCTCCCGGATGGCCGGCGCCTGCGGAAAGGAGCGCCTGACGCCATCATCCAATTTGTCGGGAGCACGCAGGGCAGCGTGCCGGATGGGCTCAGCGAGCTGGTCAGTACCGTCGCATCCAAGGGCGCGACTCCCCTGGTCGTCGCCGATGGCGCCCGCGTCATTGGCGTGGTCGTCCTTGAGGACATTTTGAAGCCCCACATGACGGAGCGCTTCGAGCGCCTCCGGAAGATGGGGCTGCGGACCATCATGATCACCGGAGACAATCCCCTTACGGCGGCGACCATCGCCACACGGGCAGGAGTCGATGACTTCATGGCCGAGGTCACCCCGGAAAAGAAGCTCGCCTACATCAAGAAGGAGCAGGCCGACGGGAAGCTGGTAGCCATGATGGGCGACGGCACGAACGATGCTCCGGCCCTGGCCCAGGCGGACGTCGCCCTCGCCATGAACGCCGGGACTCAGGCGGCCAAGGAAGCAGCCAATATGGTCGATCTGGACAGCGACCCCACCAAGCTGATCGAAGTGGTGGAAATCGGCAAGCAGCTTTTGATCACGCGCGGGTCGCTCACGACCTTCTCCATCGCCAATGACGTGGCGAAATACTTTGCGATTATCCCGGCGCTTTTTGCGGGTACGTTACCCTGGCTGAATACGATCAACATCATGCATCTCCATTCACCGACCTCGGCCATTTTGTCGGCGGTCATCTTCAACGCGATCATCATCCCCCTGCTCATCCCCGTCGCCCTTAAGGGAGTCGCCTACCGGGCGCTCGGCGCGGACGCGCTGCTGCGCAGGAACCTCGTCGTCTGGGGACTGGGAGGCGTCGTTCTACCCTTTATAGGCATCAAGCTGATCGACCTCATCATGGTGGGCTTCCACCTGGTGAGCTGATGAACCAAGGAGGCATACACATGGGACGATACCTTGCGAAAAGTATCTGGCTGCTGTTCTT
>JBEKOT010000181.1:0-6877 GCA_049521495.1 Syntrophorhabdales bacterium
GCGCGCCTCTCCGGGGGCAAGCGGCTTCTCGAGCTGACTCAGACGCTCAGGCGCCATTCCCTGAGGTACAGGCTCCAGGGGTTCTACGGCCCGGGCAGCGCGGAGCGGGCTCTGGGCGGGCACAAGGCTCTCCTTGCGGCCATTGAGGGGGGCGACCAGGGGGAAATAGCCCTGGCCGTCGAGCGCCATCTTGCCCAGTTCAAGGAGGACGCCCTTCGCGACATCGACGGGAATGAAGGAAAGAAGCACGATGAAAGGAGGCACCCGGCATGAATCTCTTCTGGAAGGCGTTCGACCGGCTCTTGGATGTGATGGTGGGTCT
Source organism: Syntrophorhabdales bacterium (assembly GCA_049521495.1). Taxonomy (GTDB): domain Bacteria; phylum Desulfobacterota; class Syntrophorhabdia; order Syntrophorhabdales; family WCHB1-27; genus CAWEPK01. The sequence continues at coordinate 323 of JBEKOT010000181.1, forward strand.
GTCAGGGGTAATACTCGTTTTCATCTGCGGCGCCGTCTGCTACACCATAGGCATGCGCTTCTTCTTCAACATGACGACCATCTGGATCACGCAGACGACGGAATACGCGCTCCTGTGGATAGTCTTTCTTTCCACTGCTTGGCTGCTGCGCGAAAAGGGCCATATCACGACGGACCTCGTGTACGAGCTCCTCGGCGAAAGCACTAAGCGCTGGCTCGACGGGATCACTTACAGCGCGGGCGCCGTTGCCTGCCTTGTCCTTTTCTATTACAGCACGGCCTACACCTACGACTCGATAGTCAACCACGTTACGGACGTGAGGGCCGTGACCGTTCCGAAGTGGACGATCTTCAGCATCATCCCGGTGGGGACCCTGCTGCTCATAGTCCAGTTCGTGAGGATGGCCTGGGGCAGCATAGCCCGGGCGAGGGGAGGTAAATGACATGGACTGGTGGGTGGTCATATCGCTCCTCTTCGGCAGCACGATCTTTCTCCTCCTTACGGGGATCCCCATAGCCTTTGCCTTCCTCATCGTCAACATGGTGGCCGCCTACTACTTCCTGGGCGGCACGGCCGGCCTCGTGGGCGCGGCGACGGGCGTCTTCACGTCCATCACGACATTCACGCTCCTGCCCGTGCCTTTCTTCATCCTCATGGGCGAGCTCCTGTTCCACTCCGGCCTCGGCGTCAACGCCGTGAACGTCCTGGACAAGTGGCTCGGCCAGCTTCGGGGCAGGCTCTCCATACTCGCCATCATCATGGGCGTCATCATAGGGGCGCTGTCCGGATCGACGATTGCCACATGCGCGCTCCTCGGCACCATCCTCCTCCCCGAGATGCTGAAGAGGGGTTACAGCAAGAACATGAGCCTGGGCCCCCTCATGGGCGTCGGGACGGTGGACGCCCTGATCCCCCCGAACGCGCTGACGGTCGTTTTCGCGAGCCTCGCCAACATCGACGTGGGCCAGCTGCTGATGGCAGGCATAGTGCCGGGCATAGTCATGTCGATCCTCTACTTCGTCTACGTGGTCATATGGGTCCGCATCTTTCCCAAGGAGGCCCCCCTTTACGACGTGCCCAAGGTTTCGCTGCGCGAAAGACTCATGGCCACGGTCCAGTACCTGCTGCCCCTGGGCTTCATCATCTTCATGGTCCTCGGGCTCATATTCCTGGGCGTGGCCACGCCCACGGAAGCAGCCGCTACGGGGACCCTCGCGTCTTTCATCCTCGCCCTTTGCTACGGGCGCCTCAACATGGACGTAATGAAGAAGGCCGTCATAGGCACGATAAAAGTGACGGCCATGATATTCATGATCATAATCGTTTCGAGCACCTACGGCGAGATACTGGCTTTCACCGGCGCGGCCGCAGGGCTGACGAACTTCATCAGCACCCTTAGCCTGCCGCCCGTCATGATTGTCATAGGCATGATCATGACGGTCGTGGTCCTCGATATCTGCATGGAGACGGTGGCCATCATGATGATCACCATACCGATCTTCATGCCCGTAATCAACACCCTCCACATCAACACGATCTGGTTCGGCATAATCATGCTCATGTCCCTTGAGACCGGCCTTATCACGCCTCCCTTCGGCGTGACCCTCTTCGTGATGAAGGGGGTGGCCCCTCCCGAGATCAGCATGGCCGATATATGGAGGGCGGCGACGCCTTACTGGATAATCGATACGATATGCATCATAATCGTGCTGGCGATACCGTTCCTTGCGACCGTTGTGCCGGCGATGATGGGAATGGTAAAATGAGGAAAGAGCCGCAATGCGCATCGGAAGGCGGCGGCTGAAGAAAAGTAAATCGAACCTTGAAGGAGGGGCTGAAGATGAAAAAGGGGTTGCTCTCGGCGGTGTGTGCGGCTTTGTGCGCAATAGTGGTCCTTGGGGGCGCGGCTTTTGCGGCGGCGGAGACTGTCACGCTCAAGGCCGTGGTGGCCTGGCCGAAATCGGCAAGCGAGCACAAGGCCTTCATGGTCTTTGCCGATACGGTCGAGCAGATCGTGGCGAAGAAGGCCCCTGGCGAGTTGAAGGTGCAGTACATAGGCGGACCGGAGGCCGTCAAGTCCCAGGACCAGGTCCAGGCCGCCCAGAGGGGCATGGTGGACATAGTCTTCACCACGAACGCCTACTATGTGTCCGTCCTGCCCGAGGTTGACTGCCTGAAGCTCTCCGACCATACCCCGATGCAGGAAAGGACGAACGGCGCCTGGGCGTACATGAACGAGCTCCACAAGAAGATAGGGCTTTACTACCTGGCCCGGCTGGGCCTCGGAACGGAATTCCACCTTTATCTCAAGAAACCGATCAAGACCGCGGACCTCAAGGGCCTCAACATACGGGTGTCCCCCATGTACCTGCAGGTGATAAAGGGCCTGGGCGGAAACCCCATCGTCATACCGCCCACGGAGGTCTACGTTGCCCTGGAGAGGAACGTGGTCGACGGCTATTGCTGGCCCTCGGTCGGCATCCGCGACTGGGGCTGGGACAAGCAGACGAAATATATCGTGGACCCGGGCTTTTATGAAACGCCGAACCCTCTCGTCATGAGCCTCGCCTCATGGAACAGGCTCCCTAAGAAGCTCCAGAACATTCTTACGGAGGCGGCCGCCGAATCGGAGAAGAAGGTGGTCGCCATGTTCGAAGACCTGGCGAAGAAGGAGAGACCCATCCTCATAAAGGAAGGGATCCAGGTGATCGACCTGCCGAAGGCGGAAAAGGAGCGGTTCCTGAAGGTCGCCTACGACGAGGGCTGGAAGGACATCATGCAGAAGAACCCTAAGACCGGGCCGGAGTTGAAGAAGCTTTTCTCGAAAACGAAATGAGGTCGGACCTGGTAGGGCCTGTCGGAAGGGGCGGCCGCTTCCGGCGGGGCGGAAGTTGCTCTTAAAAGGGGGTTGTCGTGGAATATTATGTTAACTACGGGGACCGGCAGATATACTTTACGATCCCATCGGGCTGGACTGTAATCACCGAGGGCGACAGGCCGTCTCCTCCGGGGACAGGCGACGATAAAAAGGAGATAGGCCGGGCCCTCGACCACCCTTTCGGCTCCCCCAGGATAGAGGAGCTGGCGAAGCCGGGGATGGAGGTGGTCCTCCTTTTCGATGACCCCCAGAGGCCGACCCCCGCCCACCTCGCCATCCCCGAGATGATGGACCGGCTCAACAGGGCCGGGGTCCCGGACGAGCGGGTGACGGCCATCTGCGCCTGCGGCACCCACCCCGTAGTCTCCCCGGAGCAGCTTAAAGCAAAAGTCGGCGACGAGGCTGCGTCGCGCCTTTCCGATCGCCTCTTTTCGCACGACGCGAAGTCGCCCGACAACGTCATCATAGGCAGGACGCACAGGGGCACCCTGGTCGAGGTGAACGGCCGCGTTGCCATGGCCGACCTCATCATGGGGGTGGGCGAGTGCATGCCCCACCCGAGCGCCGGCTACGGGGGCGGCTACAAGATCCTAATGCCGGGCGTCTCATCCTGGCGCGCCGTCGCCGAGCACCACTTCGCCCTGATCCGCAACAGGAACTGCACGGTTAACCTCCTGGACGGGAACCCGTGGTGGGAGGAGGTGGTAGACGCCGGCCGCTTTTCAAGGCTTGCTTTCAAGCTCGACCTCGTCATGAACGAAAAGAAGCAGGTCATCAAGGCTTTCGCCGGCCACCCGGAGGCCGAGCAGCGCGAGGCCGCCCGCTTTGCCGAATCCCTTTACCTGGTCCGCATGCCCCACCGAGCCGACATAACGATCACGGTGGCGGCGCAGAAGCAGGCGGGACCCATTATGCCGCTCATAAAGGAGATGGGGTCTCCGCAAAGCGCAGGCGAGGTCCACCGGGATTTTGTGGACGGGATCATAAAAGACCATCTGAAGCCTTTCGGCATCTCCTTCATCATGCAGATCGTCCACTTCAAGGACTTCGCGGAGAGGTTCCGGATAGTCCATGTGACGGAGGGGCTAACCCCCGAGCAGGTGGCGATGATGGGCATGGAGTATGCGGACGACCTGCAGCGGGCCGTCGACAGGCTTGCCGAGCGGATTCCCAAGGCGGATGTGGCCATCTTTCCGTCGGGAGGGAATGTGATCCCCCATGTAGGTTAGGGGCCGGGGTCTTTTCGCGCTATACGCCTGTCTCTCGGGGCCGCGCGATCCTCACATACTTAAAAGTATGCTCCGGTCGGCGGCCCCTCGATCACGGCGTCTATCATCGAAAATCCCTCCGGCCCCCTTAGCGGGCGGGAAGAACAGGGGGCATTTGCGGCTTCCGTTCAAAATTCCCCCTCATCGAAAAATAGCAAGGCAGAAATTACCCACAAGGCCAGAAATTTGCTTCGAAACTGCCGTTTGTACCCGAGGGATAGAGGACAGTGCTGTATGTCGGTGCGCCAGTCCGGGCATACGAGGTGATGTTTGCGATCCGGTGCACGTTCTTTCTTGACATAACCTTTCATTAATGTATCTAATAACTTACCGGGATGAATGTATCTTGGGAACCGGACCGCTTGACGGCGGACGGAAAGCCGAAGGGTCTCGGGTGCAGCCCACAGTTATTCTCATCAGACAGACAGCCGGGATGCCGGAAACCGATGCTTTTAGCTTCCACCTTCTCGAGGGTGCGGTTTCCGGCCACCGGCGGTATCGGGTTCTTCTACGAGGCATGCCCGGCCCGTGCGAATCCGCCGGCTAATCCGGTGGTCGGTGGGCCCAATGGACAAAGACCTTCATAAGGAAACGGTAACACCGAGGGAGGCGCTGCTCGCCAGGGCCGATAAGCTTAAGGTGCTGCCCACCCTCGCCCCGATCATCGACAAGGTCTTATCGGTCGCTGCCGACGATAATGCCTCTTTCCGCGATCTCTCGGATGTCCTTAAATATGACCAGGCCATCTCCTCGAAGATAATCAGCATAGCAAACTCCGCCTATTTCAGCAGGGGCTCGCAAACAGTCAGTCTGGAAAGAGCCATGGCGGCCATAGGCTTGGACGAGGTCCGGAGGATCGTCATGTGTCTCGTTTTCCTCAAAGAGATGCTGGGGCAGTGTGAGCTGAGCCAGGGCGACCTTGCATCCCTCTGGCGCCATACCCTCTCCGTTGCCTGTGCGGCAAGGACGCTCGCGGAAAAAACGCTCGCCGAGGACAGCGAGAAGGTCTTCACGGCCGCCATCCTCCACGACGTAGGCAAGGTGCCTTTTCTCCTGCACGGCGACGCGTACCGGACGGTCCAGGAAGAGGCGCGCCGCACCGGGCGGGACGTCTGCTCTCTGGAAAGGGAGGCTTTCGGTATAGATCACGCGGAGTTGGGCCGCCTGGTATCGACAAAGTGGAGGTTCCCGGAAGAATTCTCTGCCGTCATACTGGGACATCACGGCGGCCACGGTACGGCCGGGACGCTGGTCGATATCGTGATGAAAGCCGACAGGTTCACCGAGAACCCGCAGTCCGACATAGGACCGGAAGGCATTATACTGCGGCGGGAATCGGAACGAATCAAGGCAGAGACGAAGAGGATCGCCGAGCTCCTCGGGGTGGCGTGACCGCGACCCGGTCGGCCCTCGGATTAAAGTGCGTCGGCGATACCCGGTAAAAGCTCCTGCATAACTAATTGCAGCGTCTTTCGGAGGGAGACGGCTACGAAGTCGCCCGAGCGGTCGAGCCCCTGGTCTTGACTGCTGGCAGAGGCGGTCACCGTTTTCAGGAGGCGCCCGTCCTTCCACACGTCGGCAGCCAGGCTGATGCTCGTCGTCGTTGTAAGGAGCAGCCCGTCGTCCGTCTGGCCGCAAGAGAGCTGGGAGACCCTTGCGAAAACGCCTCTTGGGACGCCCGCCGGGAGGGTAGGTACGCTTTTGACCTGATAGCCTGCGGATTTCAGCTCCCCGGCGAGGGCATCGGCCACCCACAGCGAGATGTTGTCCTCGGTCACGATCTGGGTCCCTTTCTCCTTCACCGACCCGAGGACTACGCGGCCGCCGGGCAGAACCTGTTCCCTTTGTTGGATCACCGGCCTTGCCAGGTAGACTTCCCCTGTCCCGGCCAGCCCGTGGACGGCAGTCCGGTAATTGAGATTCACCTTTTTTTCGAGGGAGGAGCAGCAGGCAAGAAGGACTGCGAGCATGACGGCCGTCGGGAGGCGAACCTTCCGCACGAGAGAATCCGGAAGAGTGCAGGCCGGCGTGGTCAAGTTGGCTCTCACTTCAGTATGCAGGCTACCACCGTCAATTCGGGGAAGCCTTCCGCGCTCCTGGTTTCGACGACGACGTTCTTGGCCTTACAGGAAGGGCAGCGGAAAAAGGCCTGGTCTTCTTCCTGCTCGAGAGGGCACTCGCCCCGGGGCTTGTCCTTGGCCGATTCGCTGTGGAACGGCTCGTGGGAGAGCAGTAATTCCGCGCAGTTCATGCATTTGATCGTTCCCATGGTCGCCCTCCTCCTGTGCAATTGTACACATGTGAAAAAAAAAGTGCAACCCAAATCAATGACCGTCCTTTTTCTTGACAGGCTTTGCTGAAGAGAGGTAATCCTATGGAATGTCCCGCCTTGTACCCGTCACTCCGGGC
>JBEKOT010000182.1:0-4030 GCA_049521495.1 Syntrophorhabdales bacterium
ATTCTTCCGGGCGGACCCCGGACGTATTGCTGCTCAGGCGATTACCGGCATAGGATTCCTCGGAGCAGGGGTCATTATCCGGTACAGGAACTCCATACGGGGCCTCACAACTGCGGCCTGCATGTGGGTAGTCTGCGCCATAGGGCTGGCAATCGGCTCTGGCTACTATCTCTTCGGCCTGACGGTCACCGGGATTACCGTATTCTCTCTCTTGGGACTGAAGGGCATGGAGAGGAAGCTGAAGAGAGACTGGTATAGAGACCTTCTGGTCGTCTCCGAAGAAGTGGAGGGGCAGTTCGAGCTTTTGCAGGCTATACTCGACAAGCACAATGTGACGGCGAGGAGCTTCAGCATCAGCAAAGACAGGCAGAAGAAAGAGCTCGTCGTACAGTTCAAGCTTCGCTTTCGCACAACCGAGCCCTTCGACTGGCAGATCGTGAGGGATACTTACACCATCGCCGGCGTCAAGCGGGTGGAACTAAGGTGACGGGCCTAAAGGCCCGTGAGCTAATCATCAAGGCTGTCCTTTGTAGTTCTCATTGCGACGGCAATTCCCGGGCTCGCCCGAGTCCCGAGTCTATCCTTTCTTAACGCGATCTCCCTGCGGTCGGAAGGCACAGGATTGCAGCAGGCCGCACCCGTGATTACACTATTTTTGTCGTCGTTTTCCTTGAAGGGCGGCGAAGACAAGGAGAGGAGGTGTGCTATGCCTTTACTCGGGGAGAAAGAGATCAGGGCCTATCAAACCAAAAGGAAAGAACTCGTCTGTCCCGTGTGCGCCAGCGACGAAGAGAGGGCGGACCCCGGGACCGAAGAGGTTTACGCGGAGGACATAATACACGATACGGGCCCCCTCGAATGCGTGAGGTGCAAGAAAAAGATCAAGCAATAGGAAGGGGACGTCAGTAATCCTCCAGGTGGTACCACTCGGCGTCTTCCAGCCACTGCTCGGGTCTGGAGACAAAATCGATCATTTGCTGAATGATTCGAAAGTGCTTGTTTTCCTCGTCCGCAACCCGGAGGAAAGCCTCGTGCTCCGCCCGGTCGTCCACCTTCGACCCTGTTTCCCTGTAGAAGTCCTCGCTCATCTTCTCGATGCCCTGGGCCTTTCTGTAAAGCTCGATCTGTGACGGGCCGGTGGCCTCAAGGCCGCCCTCCTCCTTCATTTTGACGAAGACGTTTTTCACGTCCTTCAACAAAGTGTTGTCGGGCAAACGGAAGGCGCTGTGTTCCTTCATGCTTTTGAACAAGTTATAGTGGTTGACTTCCGCGTCGGCGAGCATGGTAAGTATGGCGGCCAGTCCCTTGCCGGCAGACGAGCGCGCCGCCTCCCTGTACAAGTTTTCCCCATCCCTCTCCATTTGCATTGCGTAGTCGTAGACGTCCATATTATGCTCCCGGTCTTGCGTCTGCCAGTCTGACTTCTTTAAGTATAGTGTCCGGACGACGATGGGGCAAGCCCACAGGGCAGGGTCCTTGTGCTTCGCCTCGAAAAGCTTGCGCCGGCGCCGATTCGCCTAGCCGGCAAAGAGAAGCGGGTTGAAGCGCGTCGCATGATCGTACACGTCCACCCCTTCCCGTCGCTTGAGGAAGCCGACGATCCAATATGTGAAGGGCGTCACCGCCGTCTCGTAGGCCGACTTGAGGAGCCACTGGGTGATAATTGCCGAGGCCATGGCCCCGGGGGGGATGGCGCCGGTGAAGGCGATAGTCATGAAGACGGCCGAGTCTAGGGCCTGTCCCGCAATTGTCGATCCTATAGTCCGGGTCCAGAGCCATCGTCCCCTTGTGGCTATCTTCATCTTCGCGAGGACGAAGGCGTTCACGAACTCGCCTGCAAGATACGCCGCAAAGGAGGCGGCAAGCAGCCTGGGAGTATAGCCGAGTATCCGCTCGTAGGAAACCTGGGCGTCCCAGAAAGGCGCGGGCGGCAGAACCTGGGCTGCCCAGATTGCGGCCACCGTGATAAGGTTGCAGAAGAAGCCGAGCCAGATCACCTGTCTCGCTCTGCGATACCCATACACTTCGGTCAGCACGTCGCCGAAGACGTAGCTCAGGGGGAAGATGACGATGCCCGCGGGCACGACCAGGCCGCATACGCGGATCAACTTCACCGCAACGATGTTGGCCGTGATGAGACATGTGGTGAAGATGGCGACAATGCAGACGAACCAGGCAGAGTACGCGCCCAGGCCATTATTCTTTTTATTCTCCATGCCCACCTCTATCGGTATTCCGGGCGCTAAATACTATACTACGTAAGATCGCGATTTCAAGGCCCCGGATCGGGCGCTTTTTGCGCCTGACCTGGTGGAGCCCGGGGCCGTCCTGAGGCGTCCTCAGCCTTCTTTGCGCCCGATGGTGTGGGCCGCCATCTTCTCGATGACCTCGATCAGGGCCGAGTGGTCCAGGTCCGCGCCGTTCTCCGCGGCCTTCGCAGTGAAGAGTTGTTGGACGACAGCCGTGTTGGGCAGGGGCACTCCCAGCTCCCGGCCGGCCTGAAGCGCCAGGTTCAGGTCCTTCTGATGGAGCCTTATCCTAAAGCCCGGCTGGAAGTTCCGCTTGATCATCCTTTCACCGTGGACTTCCAATATCTTGCTCTGGGCAAAACCGCCGAGGAGCGCCTCCCTCACCTTGGCGACGTCCGCCCCTGCCTTCGAGGCAAAGACCAGGGCTTCCGAAACGGCCTCAATCGTCAGGGCGACTACGATCTGGTTCGCCACCTTGCAGGTCTGGCCGTCGCCCGCGCCCCCGATGCGGACGATATTCTTCCCCATTTTCTCGAAGAGCGGCCGCACCCGCTCGAATACCTCTTCTTTTCCTCCCACCATGATAGAAAGGGTCCCGTTCTCCGCCCCTATCTGCCCTCCCGATACGGGTGCGTCGAGCATCTCAACGCCCTTTGCGCTCAAAGCCTTGGCGAACTTGCGGGTGGCGATGGGAGAGATGGAGCTCATGTCGACGACTATGGAACCGGGACGTATGCCCGAGGCCACCCCTTTCTCTCCGAAAAGGGCAAGCTCAACATCAGGCGTGTCCGGGAGCATCAGAAAGACGATCTCGGATCTCCCGGATACATCGGCGGCGCTCGCGCACGCCGTAGCGCCCTTCTTTGAAAGCTCCTTTACAGGCGGCTCGGCCACGTCGTAGACGAAGAGCGTATGGCCCGCCTTCAGGAGGTTTTCGGCCATGGGCTTGCCCATGATGCCCAATCCGATAAAGCCTATCTGTGCCATTATAGCCTCCTTCTATTCTAAAGATACGGTCTTAGCCAGGCCAGACCTTCCTCCGTTCGTCCAGCCGGCTTGTATTCGCAGCCTATGAAGCCCCCGTACCCCGCCTGGTCGATAAAGCGGAAGAGGTTGGTGAAGTTGATCTCACCCGTGCCCGGTTCGTGCCGCCCCGGGACATCTGCGATCTGGATATGGCCTATCCTGTCTATATTGGCGCGGATGGTCTCCGTCAGGTTGCCTTCCATAACTTGCATATGGTAGACGTCGTACTGGTATGAGAGGTTAGGGTGGTCCACCTCTTTGAAAAGGGAGAGGAGGTCCGACGTCGAAGACAGGTGGAACCCGGGCATGTCGCGGGTGTTGATCGTCTCGACGAGGAAGCGGATCCCCTCCGCGTCGAAGGCGCGGGCTGCGAAGCGCAGGTTCTTCACGAGGGTCTGCTGCGCAACATCCGCCGGTAAGCCTCTGGGCGTCAGGCCGACAAGGCAGTTGACGCGGCTGCAGCGAAGGGCCTTTGCGTATTCGATGGCCGAGCCCACCCCGTCTTCGAATTCACCGACCCTGTCGGGTAGAAGGGCTATGCCCCTCTCGCCGGCCTCCCAGTTGCCGGCAGGCAGGTTGATGAGGACCTGCTCCAGGCGGAAGCGTTCGAGCTTGTCCGCAAGCTCCTCTTTCTCGTAAGGGTAGGGGAACATATACTCTACGGCCTTGAAGCCCGCGGCCGAGGCCCTTTCGAACCTGTCCGGAAATTGGGCCTCGCAGAACATCCACGTAAGATTTGCGCAGAAACGAGGCAT
>JBEKOT010000183.1:0-7847 GCA_049521495.1 Syntrophorhabdales bacterium
TGTATCTCCTCTACCTGCTCCCCCCCCTTCTCGGAGACCAGCATGTTTATATTCGCGTTCCCGTGGTCCAGCAGGAGCTTTATGAGCTGACCCGCGGAAAAACTGCGAGCGCCGATTATGCATATGTTAAGGATGTCGCTCATGCCCGTGCGCTTTCCTTGTCCCGATTTTATTCTTTCGATTGACGACAGACCTCCAAATTCCGGAGTCCTTCAGATCGCTATATTGCGCAGAGAGTATAATGAAAGCTAAACTTTGTCAAGCTCTTTCGGCCGGAAACCCGGCGTTAGCGCATTTGAAAATACTCCCTTTACTATTGGCCCGAATACCGCGCCGACTATAGGCGAGGCAACCATCTTCACAGGTATTGCTCAGAATTTGACATGAGGTATAATAGTAGGAAGATGAACGATGCAGAGCGAACGATGGACGCCCTGCTTGGTATTGAAGGAAAACGGCTTACCTACCGGGACTGAAAATGTGACTAAGAAAAAAAAGGGAACAACAATCAGGAAGGAAGAACGGAAGGAAGAGGAGACGCCAGAAATCCTAAAGCGTGATTTTATGCGGTTGTGAGTGCGTTGCTGAAAACTCCGCCGAAGCCGAAGCAAAAAAAGCATACTTAGCATGAGTAAATGGGTGGCAATCCTCGGCATTCTAATAGCTATACTTCTGATACTTGCCTTTCTGTACCCCACCGCACGGTACCAAGCCGTGAGCCATAACGGGTATCTTTATCGGATAGATACTCGGACGGGTGAGGTAATCATGTTGGTTCCCGGTACAAGGGGCAAAGACATCATTATGGTCCCCGCCTCAGAAAGGTAGGGGGAGCTATTCACTCCCCCTACCCATGTCATCAAGTCCAATTACAATCGCTTGCGGCGATCCTTTGAGAGGACCTTGATAACCCAACGTGCGCCCGTAGGCTTTTTTGTTTTTCGCCTTCTCATGGTATCCTCTTCTCAAAAAAACAGTGGACAACACCTATAGAACGAGTGCACTATATGGCTGCAGGCATGGCATACATATAGCACATACGAACTATTAAGGAGATAAGTATGTTAAAGGACATTGACCACTCGCTTACCGATGCTGAACATTCAGCGGGGGTTGAAGATGCTGAATTAGCATCCTCTCCCAAGCTTCCCGGTTCGCCGCAAGCGGAACTACTGCTGCATGAATATGGGTGGCCCCAAGACGGACGGCCTCATCAAGCCGTTCGTGAGATGGCATCCGAGCGCTAAAATCGTCGGCCTTCCCGACATATAGGGCGCGCCAGTATCGCCCGTCGCTATATGCGAAGATATACAAGCCGCCCACACTATTCCAGTTTTCGTTAGAGTCGTAAATCGTAAATGACAGGGTTTGGCCATTACCCAAGGGCCAATTACACGTAGGCATAGCATCTCCTTTCAAGCCGAGTTCTCCAACTCGCTCTAAATAATGGTTGACAGACTATTCAGGAAATGAGATACTATATGTGCTTTGATTCACATAAGTATGGCATCCCACGAACGGGTGCGAGTAAATGGCCGGATACGGAACCTTGCCGGGGGACATATCCGGCCATTCTTTTATTTCTATAGCGCCGAACCCGCCAGCGTTATTCTGCTGCGGCGCTTCCTGCCCTCAACACATACATGGTTAACCTCCTGCTCCCTTCATCATGCTAGGTGCCCTTGCGCGGCCAAAGAGGGGCTGTCTTGCAACTTCTTGTATTCCTCCGACCACATATAGATTGATGGTTTGGTTCCCACCGCCTTTTCAACCTCGATTATTTCTCCTTCCCCAATAAGCTTACTCACATACGGCGAGAATGTTCCCTCTTTCATTTCTCCGAAGCCGTCTTTGTTGACGGCATCGTGGAGCTGCTTGCGGGAGAACCTACCCGTAATGCTCTTCTTGAGCGCAAGAATTCTTTCTCGTGCTACAGGAATCTTGTCTCTCTTGTCGGGCATAGGTGTTTCGAGTCTTCCCCGTTGCTGTACTTCAACCATCTTAGCCCCTGTGCTTGCCTTCTGAAAGCGGGCGGCTACCCGGGATACGACTGCCAACTCCGCCTTCATTTCTTCCCGCAACTTCTCAATCTTTGCATTATATTCTGCCTGGATGCTTGCCTTTATAGCCTCGACTTCTGATCTGTCCATGACCGGTACCTCCGTGGTCGATAGGGATGTATATAAGCTACACGATGTAGGGTGTATTGTCAAGATAAAAGACAAAAGCACAAGACACCAATTGTCACAATTACGTCAACTAGGGGCCAGAAGTACAGCAGTTATGTAGGGACTAGCAATCTAGGGGCTAGTGAGTAGAGTTTTTCATCTAGATTGATAAAGGAGTTATTCACATGACCTAAACGAAATTAAGCTTCTATGGGTTTGCAAAAGATATAATTGCCTACGAAAATATGTCTTGACAAGGTACGTTTTGGGTACTATCATTACGGTGTGTGTGAGTAAATCCTAGGCAAACCGCGACGCCCATATGGGTATCGTAAGCGCTCTGTAAGAGCGTCGGACCTAGGGATCACACACATATTCTTTTAAAACCCCTGCTTAGGGGTTTCTTTTTTTCTGTACTTACCCATCCAATCTTTGCTATGTTTTGCCGTGACTTGTGCTCTTCTCTATCTGGATGAAAGCGGTGACTTGGGGTGGAATTTTAAGGCACCTTATCGGTGCGGGGGGTCAAGCAGACATATTACCATCGCAACCCTTGTGTGTCCTCTTGAAAAGAAGCATCTACCGAGAAGATTAATCAGAAACCTTTACACATCTAATAAATGGAATCCCAAGCGAGAAAAGAAATGGTCCAATATGGGTATCACAGCGAGAAAACAGTTTGCTCGTGATGCACATAAGCTAGCCGAGAACCACCCAGACATAAAACTCTTCTCAATAACCGTTGCAAAACAGAATGTCAACGAGGCAATAAGGAAAGACGAGAATATATTGTACAATTACATGATCAAGTTGTCTTTAATTGATGAAATGGTTAAGTACGACAGGGTAATTTTAAGCCAGGATGCAAGATCGATTAAGGTCAAGAGCGGGAATAGTCTGCGTGATTATCTACGGATTAACATAGCGTGTGACCAAGATTCTGCAACCGAATTACTGATGAACCCGTGCGACAGCGCGTGCAATGAGAACATTCAGTTTGCTGATATGCTTGCCGGACTAGTCCAGAATCACTATGAAGATGCAGATAGTGAATGCTGGAACCTACTGCAAGAATACATCAGGTGTAAACGACTTTACTTTCCGCAGTAGTTTTTTTCTCACTGCGTTCGTGCGTTAATTATTAACGCGCCATCAAAGCAACCCCCATGCCACATCCCGCCCCTCCCTAACCCAAATTAGGACACTACCCGGCCGGAAACCGCAGCGCCGCGAGAGCCGCCGCCGACGGCGGAAAAGGGCGCCAAAAGGGCCGGGCCCCGCGCCTTAGAGCAGGAAGGAGCCGTCCTTGTACACCACCTCCCCGTCCGCCAGTATCTCGCCCCCCTCCCCCATGTCGGCCAGGAGGTTCCAGTGGACCGGCGATTCGTTCCTGCCCCCCGCCTCGCCGTAAGAGGCACCGAGGGCCATGTGGACCGTGCCCCCCATCTTCTCGTCGAAAAGCATGTTCCTCGTGAACCGGTTGATCCTCCCGTTCGTGCCGACGGCGGCCTCTCCGAAGCGGTCCGCCCCCGGCACCTGGAGGATCTTGCCGAGGAGGGCCTTCCCCACGCCTGCGTCCCACTTTACCACCCTGCCGCCTGCCGCCTCCAGCCGCACGTCCTCTATCGCCTGGCCCATGTAGATCGCCGGGTACGAGAAACGGATTTGCCCTTCCACGGAATCCTCGACGGGCGACGTGAACACCTCGCCGGAAGGCATGTTGCGCTTGCCGTCCGAGTTTATCCACGTCCTGCCCTCGGTCGAGAAGGAGATATCGCCCCTGAACGTGATGCGGCGCGCCCCGTTGAGCCGGTCAACGGCGGCCTGCTGGCTGTCATGGACCTCCCGCCAGCGCGAAGGGGGGTCTTTATCGTCGAGGAAGCAGGCGGAGGCGACGAAGGCCTCGTACTCCCGCCGCGACATGCCGCACTCCTGCGCCTGCGCGTCCGTGGGGAACTCGCAGAGCGTCCACCGCAGGTGCCCGGAAGCGGCCCTCTCCCTGAAGCGCTTCTTGACCGCCGTCTCGGCGACGCTCACGATCCTCTTCTTCTCGGGGTTGACCGTCTCCAGCTCCCTCGTGTGAAAGGGGGCCCTTATGAAAAGGAAAGCCTGGTAGTGCTCCACTGCATAGGCATAGAGGGGGGAAACGTAGGCGAGCTGATCGACGCTGCCCATGTCGTAGAGGCTCCTGGTGATGCCCGCCGCAGTGATCCACGTCTCCGGATGGGCGCCTGCCCGCAAGGCCTCCCTGTAGACCTCCTGCAGGAGCGGCTCGGAAAGGTAGGTGGAGACGACAAGGAGCTTGTCGCCCTTCCCCAGGCCCAGGCAGTAGCCGGCCAGAAGCGCACCGTACCGCTCGTATAGCGTATTCACCATCCGTCCTGTTCGATGCCTTCCGCCCATTCCAACACCCTCTCGACCGCCTGCTCCATCTCTTTGTTCGTCACCGGCTTCATCAGGAACTCCCGGATGCCTATCTCTTTTGCCTTTTGGGGCGATATCGCGTCGCTGTATCCCGTGCACAGGATGATGGGGAGGTCCTTTCTCAAGGCGAGGAGCCTCCCGGCAAGAACGGCCCCGGTCATGTCCGGCATGGTATGGTCGGTAACGACGAGATCGAAGCCGGCGGGGGCTTTCGTAAAGGCCTCCAACGCCTCCCGGCTGTCCGTGAACGCCGTTACCCGGTAGCCGAGGTGAGGAAAAACCTTTTTCGCCATCTCGACTACGGCGGCCTCATCGTCGACGAAGAGCACGTGCGCCTTTTGCGGAGAGGGAGAAGCTGCCGCCTCTTCTTCCTCCCCTTCTTGTTCTTCCATCGAGAGACCATCGGCCTCCGGAAGGAGAACGGTGAACCTGGAACCCTTTCCGACTTCGCTCTCCACCTCTACGGTACCGCCATAGTTTTTCACGATTCCGTAGACCGTGGCGAGACCCATGCCGGTCCCCCGGCCCTGTCCCTTGGTCGTAAAGAAAGGCTCGAAAATCCGGCCCTGTATCTCCGGGGCGATGCCGCACCCCGTATCCTTTACGGTCAGCTTCACGTACTTCCCCGGTTTGACCCCGTCGCGATGCAGCGCCTTCGGCCCTGTTACAGTGGAAAGTCCGATAGTGAGCTCTCCTCCGCCGTCCCCCATGGCATGGGCGGCATTATTCGCCAGGTTGACGACTACCTGCTGGATTTGAGAGACCTCGCCCGTCACGCTGACGCCTCCCTTTGCCCTTATATTCAATTTCATGTTTATGGTGCTCGGGAGCGATGCCCTGAGAAGGCGATAGGTCTCTTCAAGGATGGGCGCGACTTCCAAAACTTTTCCCTCCCCCCGGGGGCCTTTACTGCTGAAAGTGAGGATCTGCCTCACCAGGTCCCGCGAGCGCTTCGAGGCATCGAGTATCTGATTGAGGTTCCTTCGCGCGCCTTCCTCCTCGACTTCGTCGAGGGCAAGCTCTGCATTGCCGATGATGATCGCGAGCATATTGTTGAAGTCGTGGGCGATGCCCCCCGCCAGCGTTCCGATGGCCTCCAGTTTTTGGGACTGCCGGAGCTGCTCTTCGAGCCGGCGCTGTTCCGTAAGGTCATGAGACACCACAAGCACGGAGTCCACGGAGCCGTCTTCGCCGAATTCCGGCACGAAATTCGCTAAGGCATAGAATGTCCCGGAACCTACCTGAAGCTCTCCTTCCAGAACCTGCTCCTGCCCCGTCTCGAAGGCGGCCTTCAGCGGTTTTTCGAGCCGCTCGACCATCTCTCTCGGATATCCGAGGTCCCCCAGCGTCCGCCCTATCCTCAGGCTGTTCGGTATGCCCGATTTTCTCTCGATGGCCGGATTGCCATAGAGGCAGCGCAGGTCGCGGTCGTAGCGAAGGATCATGTCCGGGCTGTTCTGCGAGAGCGCCGCGAACTCTCTTTCCGCCTTGCTCCGCCGCTCGACCTCCTGCATCAGCTTCTCGTTGGCTTCGGAAAGCGCCCTTGTCCTCTCCTCGACCCGCAGCTCGAGCTCGTCACGGGACCTTCGAACCTCCTCGCTCGCCCTCGCGTGCTCGATGAGGTCGGCGGCCTGCCGGGCGAGCAGGCCGATCCGCCGCAGCTCGTTCTCATCCGGCCTGTACGGGCGGTCCCATTGGATATTCAGGACGCCGATCAGCCGGCCCGAGCGGCTGAACATCGGCGTAGACAGGACGGCGCGTACCCCCGCCTCCCTCAGCACTTGCAATGCAGGCGTCCCGGCGTAGAGGGCGCTCGATTCCACGTCTTCGACGACCATCGTCCTCCCACGCTTCAACACCTCGTTGCTCAAGAAAGGGCGGCACTCCACTTCGGCGAAGAACTCCAGGAGCGGGCGCTTGTGACCGTGATGGGCGACCGCGCGAAGGGAACCGCCCTCGAGCAGTCGCAGCGAGCTCCCCAGAGAGCCCGCAATTTCCACGGCCGCGTCCATAATCTCCTGCAAGAGGCCTTCGACCCCGCCGGCCTCCATAACCTTCGTGCTCAGTTGATGCAGCCGGGCGAGGGCGGCCGCGTCCTTCGCCAGACCGACCGCCATTCTCTTTCGCTCGGTGACGTCCACAAAAGCGGCGACCGAGCCGCGCGCCCGGCCCTGCCCGCCGAACATCGGCCTGGCATTGCCGAGGACATGGCGTACCGAGCCGTCGTTGAAGGCAAGGCTGAACTCATAGTCGCACACCACCTCGCCCCGGGCCGCCCTGTGGAGAGGCAGCTCTTCGTTCGGAAGCTCCCGGCCGTCCTTCATCGCCTTGAAATGGGTGGGCCGGGTTTCCGGGGGCGCATCCAGGGAGGCCTCCGCGCCATGGGGCAGGTTCAGCAGCTCGTAGGAGGCGCGGTTGCCGGTGATGTGGCGGCAGTCCGGGTCGTGGGCGATCCACACGGCCGCCGGCACTGCCTCAAGGATCGCGGCTATTTCCTCCACCCGCTTGCGCGCCTCCTCCTCCGCCCGCTTGTGCTCGGTGATGTCGGTCAATATGGTCCTCACAACCTTCTCTCCATCGGCCAAAAAGCCGATGCTCTCCAGGAGGGCGGGAAAAAGAGACCCGTCGTCCCTTTTCAGCGTCACCTCGCAGCCGGCCTTGCTCTCGGTCTTGAGGACCTGTCCTATGTGGGAATGGAATGTCTCCGAGCCGGAGGCCAGATAGGCAGAAAAGGGACTGCCGATGAGCAGGCCCCGGTCGGTTCCGAGAAGCTTCGCTGCTGTAGCATTCGCCTCGGCTATCACGCCCTGCCCGTCGAACGTCAGATATCCGACAGGGGCAAAGTGGTAAAGCTCTGCGTATTTTCCCTTCGATTCCTGGGCTTCGATCTGGCTTTTCCGAAGCTCTTCATTCTGCATTTCCAATTCGATGAGGCAAGCGGAAAGCTCGTGGACGAGCTCTATCGCGTCCCTCTCCAGGACGGGTCCGGCCCGGTCGAGATATCGAGCGAGCACTGCCTCGGCCTTTTTTCGAAGGGTGGGGAAATTTTTGTAGCCGCTTTCGGTCATAAAACCTCCCTAACAGTCTTCCGACAGCGGGTAGAGTTGTTCACAGAGTTGCGGGTGGGCGCAATGGACAACATTATAGCAAACCCCCTTTTTTAAATGAAGGGAAAAGTTACCCGGGCGGGTTAAAGGAACGTTCAATGTTCAATGTTCGGTGTTCAACGTTAAAAACCTCCCCTTTTTTCTGAAC
>JBEKOT010000184.1:0-4300 GCA_049521495.1 Syntrophorhabdales bacterium
GTGCTAGTGGAGGATGGAAAAACCGCTGCGGCTGCCCGTAGCCTCTTCCCACTGCACTTCGAGGCCCTTTACGTAGGCGCCGTCGGGGCCGCGTCTGCACCATGCGATGAGCTGCAAGATCTGGTTCTCGTTGCCCTCGGACACGACCTCGACCGATCCGTCGGGCAGGTTCCTGACCCAGCCTGCAAGCTGCAGCTCGTCGGCCCTGAGCTTGGCGCTATGACGGAAAAAGACGCCCTGAACGATCCCCATCACTCTTATCGTGGCCCTTCGCGTCATTGTTTTGGTTTGAACCTGTGCCCTTTTGTATTATAATTTAGTAGCACAGCGGTCTTTCAAAATCAACTCAATCAGGACCGGAGGAAGCGGATGTTCAGGGTTGGTGTTGACATTGGGTCTGTTAGCGTGAACGTCGTCGTGCTTGATGAAAAGGGGAATATCGCCGAGGACCGGTATGTACGTCACAAGGGAAAACCCGTCTTGAATTCGTCGCGGTTACCGGAACGGGCGGCAAGGCGTTCGCCTCTCTCGTAGGGGCCTCGTTCACGAACGAGATCATTGCCCTTACGAAGGCTTTTCACCATCTTTTTCAGCAGGTAGGCAGTGTCATCGACATAGGCGGAGAGGACTCCAAATTCATCATATTCGAGTTGGACGGGCAGCGCAAGCGCCTGCGCATAAAAGACTTTTCCATGAATACGCTCTGTGCGGCGGGCACGGGCTCCTTCCTGGACCAGCAGGCGTCGAGACTCGGCTTTACTATCGAGGAATTCGCCGAGATAGCGCTGAAGGCGAAGAACACGCCGAGGATCGCCGGAAGGTGCACGGTCTTCGCAAAGTCGGACATGATCCATCTCCAGCAGATAGCCACGCCCGACTACGAGCTCGTAGCCGGCCTATGCTTTGCCCTGGCCAGGAACTTCAAGAGCAACATAGCGAAGGGCAAGGAGGTGAAGAAGCCGGTGGCCTTCATCGGCGGTGTGGCCGCCAATGCCGGAATGAGGAAGGCGATAGGGGAGGTCTTCTCCCTCGGCGACGAGCTGATCGTACCGGACCATTTCACGTCGATGGGGGCCCTGGGCGCTCTATTTGCCGTCCTCGACGACCCCCAGCTCAAAGTAGAGTTTTTAGGGGTGGGCAGGGTGAAGGAGTACCTTGCCAGGAGAGAGACGGCCGAGGCCTACGACCCGCTCGCCATATCGGATGCGAACCTGCACATAGCCTATGAGGTCAGGAGGCCGGAAAGGAAGGTACGGGCCTATCTCGGCGTAGACGTGGGGTCCATAAGCACCAACCTCGTGGTCCTCGACGAAGAAAAGAACGTTCTCGCCAAGAGGTACCTGATGACCGAGGGGCGGCCCCTGGAAGCGGTAAAACGGGGCCTCGACGAGATAGGCCCGGAGGTAGGGGAGCTCGTCGAGATCATGGGGGTGGGAACTACCGGGTCGGGCCGTTACCTTACCGCCGATTTCATAGGGGCGGACATTGTGCGGAATGAGATAACCGCCCAGGCGGAGGCGGCGATAGCCATAGACCCGACGGTGGACACGATTTTCGAGATCGGAGGGCAGGACTCCAAGTACATCAGCATAGACAACGGGGTTATCGTCGATTTCGAAATGAACAAGGCCTGCGCTGCCGGTACCGGGTCCTTCCTGGAGGAGCAGGCGGAGAGGTTGGGCATCTCGATCAAGGACGAGTTCTCGGGCCTTGCCTTTCGCTCGAAGAGACCGACGAAGATGGGCGAAAGGTGCACCGTTTTCATCGAGTCGGACGTGATGCACCACCAGCAGACCGGGTCGAAGACGGATGACGTCGTTGCGGGCCTTTGCTATTCCATAGTGCTCAATTACCTGAATAAGGTCGTCGGCGACAGGAGGGTCGGGAACAGAATATTCTTCCAGGGCGGGACGGCCTTCAACAAGGGCGTCGTGGCCGCCTTCGAAAAGGTTTGCAGTAAGCCGATTACCGTCCCCCCCCACCATGACGTGACGGGCGCTATCGGCGTCGCCATACTCGCGATGAAAGAGAGGACCTGGGAGAAAAGCACCTTTAAAGGGTTCGACCTCAGCAAGAGGCGTTACGCCATAGACACTTTCGAATGCAAGGGGTGCGAAAACCTCTGCGAGATCAGAAAGGTGACGTGCGAGGGCGAGACGCCGCTTTACTACGGCAGCAGGTGCGAGAAATACGACGTAGTTAGGCGGGGGAAGAAGGCCCCGGTTAGAGACCTCTTCAGGCTCAGGGAAGATCTGCTCCACAACACTTACGAGCGCGAAGGCGGGGGCGAGGTCATCGGCATCCCCAAGATACTGAACATGCACGAGCTGCTTCCCTTCTGGCGCGGCTTCCTTACGGAGCTGGGGTTTTCGGTGGTCCTCTCCGATTCGACGAACAAGAAGGTCATCAAGGAAGGGGTAGAGAACATCATAGTCGAGTCGTGCTTTCCCATCAAGCTGGCCCACGGCCATATCCTGAACATCATGGGCAAAGGGATAGACCGCATCTTCATGCCGAGCGTCATAAGCCTGAAGAAGCAGTCGGAAGGGGTGCTGAACAGCTTTGCCTGTCCCTATGCGCAGTCCCTTCCCTATACGTCGAGGGCCTCAATCGACTTCGACGGGCTGGGGGTCAGGGTGGACTCGCCGATAATTTATTTCGGCAGTGGGCCGAAGGTCGCCCTGGCCAATCTCACTGCCTTCGGGAAGACCCTTGGGAAATCGAGGAAAGAGATCGAGAGCGCCTTCGCCGTTGCCACCGACGTCCAGGACCGGTTCTATAACACCTGTCTCGAGGAGGGGACCGGGTTTCTCGCAGGGCTTAAGCCGGACGAAAAAGTGATGGTCCTCGTCGGGCGGCCTTACAACAGCATGGACCCCGGCGCCAACCTCAACGTCCCCAAGAAGCTTTCCGATCTTGGCGTCTCCTCAATGCCTATAGACATGCTGGCCCTCGACAGCGTGCAGGACGACGACGACCTCAGGGATATGTACTGGAGTTACGGGCAAAGGATTCTCAGGGCAGCCAAGATCATAAGGTCCCACCCGAACCTTTATGCCGTATACATCACAAATTTCGGGTGCGGCCCCGACTCGTTCATCACCCATTTCTTCAAGAAAATCATGGAAGGGAAGCCTTTTCTCCAGCTCGAGATCGACGAGCACAGCGGAGACGCGGGCATCATCACACGCCTGGAGGCCTTTCTCGACAGCATCAAGAATGCGAGGGTAGAAACGAAGATCGAGAAGCGGAACGTCTCCCCCTTTATGACAGACGGCCGCCCCAGGAAGATCTACATACCCTACATGTCGGACCATTCCTTTGCCTTTGCCGGCGCTTTCCGGGCCTGCGGCGTGGACGCCGAGGTCATGCAGGAATCGGATGAGGAGACGGTTCGGATCGGGAGAAAACACACCCTCGGAAAAGAATGCTATCCCTGCATCCTCACGACGGGGGATATGCTGAAAACGAGCAAAAGGCCCGATTTCGACCCTGACAGGAGCGCCTTTTTCATGCCTTCGGGGAGCGGCCCGTGCCGCTTCGGCCAGTATCACCGCTTCCACAGGATGGTGCTCTCCGAGCACGGGTTCGAGGACGTGCCTATTTATTCCCCCAACCAGGACGACCGGCTCTACAGGGAGCTCGACATACTGGGCGGCAGGTTCTCCAGGCTCGGCTGGAGGGCGATTGTAGCCACGGACCTCCTTGTCAAGATGCTGCACCGGACGAGGCCCTACGAGGTGCTCAAGGGTGAGACGGACCGGGCCTACGCCGAGCAGCTCCGCCTTATCGAGAGGGCTATAGAAGCGGGAGGGGACGCCGTGTTCGGGGCTCTCGAGGAAGCGGCGGACAGCTTCCTTGCCGTCAGGAGGAACGGCGGCGAGAGGCCCGTCGTAGGGATCGTCGGGGAGATCTACATACGGTCCAACCGGTTCAGCAACAACAATCTCGTGAGAAAGGTCGAGGAATTCGGAGGGGAGGCATGGCTCGCGCCCATCTCCGAGTGGATCACCTACGTCAACTACATGGGTAAGAAGAAAAGCGCGAACCGGAGGGGGCTGTCTAACCTGTTCCACATAGTGCTGACGGAGTACATCCAGAAGAAGGACGAGCATCGCATGGAGAAGATCTTCGGCCGCTACCTGAGGCTGGCCCGGGAGCCGCACATCAGGTATGTCCTGAGACAGGCGACTCCCTACATAGACGAGAGCTTCGAGGGGGAGGCCATACTGAGCGTGGGCAAGAGCATAGACTTCATCGACAAAGGGGCCTGCGGCATCATCAACGCCATGCCTTTTAC
>JBEKOT010000185.1:0-4445 GCA_049521495.1 Syntrophorhabdales bacterium
CCCGGGTCCACCCTCCAGAACTGCTCCATGATAAGCGCCATATCGAAGAAGCCCAGCCCCGACCCCCCGAACTCCTCGCTGATGAAGGTCCCGATGAAGCCGAGGTCGCATGCCTTCTTCCATAACCAGCGGGGGTACTCCTCATTGGCATCGCAGCTTCGTGCCACATCGGGAAACTCTTTTTCCGCGAATTCCCTGGCGGCCTGTTGAATGTCCTTCTGTTCGGCTGTCAGATCGAAGTCCATGATCGTCCCCTTTCGGTTTGTATTTATATTATTCCTTATTAATAAGCAACAATGCTATTGGAAATGCCAATGACAACAGGTATCATGCCGTGGGAAATGATGTCAAGAAAAAAATTGCCATATTCGCATAGTTGATGCACAGTGTGCAAATAGCTCGCGCCAAATACGACGAGAGTGGACTAAATGATGCACAATATGCAAATAGATATTTTTTTCTTGACAACATAGTGCCATTTTTGCAAAGCTGTATCATAACACTGGGGAAGGACATAAAGGGTGCATGACATGTGGATGCCGTTAAGCACGGCCAAGGAGGATGAATCATGTATTTTAAGGATAACTTTGAGGTCTGTCCACCACCGATTCATGTGCGAGAGATAAAGGAGACGGTAGTTGCAGATGTTGTGGTAAAAGGGGCCGACCTGTAACTGCCGTGGCTTGCATAATGCGGCCTTTGCCAGCAGGTTGCAGAAAAAAGCGGGGATCAAAATCGACAAGAATGAAGTCATCTCCACGATAATGCAATTCGGGTCATACAGGGCCGACCAAAAAGTGGTCAAGCTGTGGGCTGACAATTGCGACAAGGTCATGGACTGGCTGTTGGATATGGCCGAAGAGGCCAAGGTAGAAGTTGTTTTGGACCCAACTACCAAATCCTGGTATTTCCCGAACTATCCGTTGATCCATATCTTCATGCCTAATCTCCAGGAGACTTTGGTCGAAATGTTAAAAAGTAATGGCCAAAAACGTGGGGTAGACTATCGTTTCGAGACCCCGGCCATTCGGTTGCTCAGAGAGGGAAAGAGCAGAGTCACCGGCGTCATTGCTCAAAACAAACAGGGGGGTTACACGAGGTTCGACGTTAACAAAGCGGTGGTGCTCTGTTCCGGGGATTATGGAAGCGATCGCCAGATGGTCGATAGGTACTGCCTGCCAGTCTACAATAGTATTGCCTGTGCTTACCCACAGGCCCCTCTAAACACCGGTGATGGGCATAAGATGGGAATGTGGATTGGCGCCGCTATCGATGACCCTCCTCACTGCCCCATGCTTTTCGATTGGGCGGTCTGGGTCAAAGAGACACCTTTTAACCTGCCTCGTCAGCCCTGGCTTTACGTGGACCTGAATGGAGAACGATTCATGAATGAAGACCTGCCCTGGGCGTACGAATGCGCCCAAATCATGAGACAGACAGGCCGGGTCGCGTGGTCGGTGTGGGACGCCAAGTTTGGCGAAGAGTGGCCGAAGATGCAGAGCCAGTGCTGCAAGAACATGGGACCGCCGACGACGCGTCTTACGTGGGACAAGAAGTACTTTGACAGGGTAGTTGAAGAGGGCAATGTACTAACGGCGCAGACTATCGAAGAGCTTGCACGGAAGATGGAGGTTCCCGCCGAGACCTTCAAGCTAACCGTTGCGAGGTACAGTGAGCTGGCGCGAAATAAGGAGGATCTCGACTTCGGCAAGCATCCCGACAGATTAACAACGATAGAGAAGCCGCCGTTCTACGCCTGTAAAATGGAAGCCCGCTATATGGTGATTCTGAGCGGCCTTAAGGTCAACACCAAGCTCGAGGTGCTGGATACGGAGAGGAATGCCATTCCGGGACTATACGCAGCGGGGAACGTCTCCGGATCTTTCTTCAGTGATATGTATCTGACAACCGTACCGGGCGTCAGTCACAGTCGGGCATGGACTTTTGGTCGTCTTGCAGGGTTGAACGCGGCGGCGTGCGTTCATAAGTAATACCTCCTTTATGGTGTACTTGGAGGCATAAGAGAAACTTAAGGAAGAAAACGTGAAAGCTATGTAATAATAACTGCCATAAGGGAAAGTCAATAATCATGACGAATGTGGGTCTGCCGGGGCAATCTGGAGGCCGGCGAAAGAGATCATCGCTGTTTGACCCCTCAGGCGAACCTAAAGGCTTAGAAGCCGCCCTTATTGTTGTGAGAGGCTTTGGGAGAGATTCCATGACGCTCCTGATAATCTGCAATCTGCCCTGTCCGGATCAAGACCAAAGATGATATTTGGCAGATTGTGGCAATCTATTTGACCCGCTGGAAATACGATGAGTCCTTCCGATACATCAAGTAGTGCTATAAGCTGGAAGACATAAGCGCACGGGCAGCGGGAATATCGTCGTTCCGGCCATCGCCGTAACCCGGAGGGCAGTGTCATGTCGAGACCTATGAAATGGTGAAGCAGTCCTGAGAAAAAATGGTCTCCCCGCTGCCTGCACCTGTCTCCTCGGCCAAAACGCGAAGGATATCCCTTCTGATCTGATTACATTCGGCGCCTGTCCGGTCCCGCGGCCTCGGCAGGTCAACATCGAACGTCCGGACGATGCGGGCGGGCCTCTTCGACAGAATGACGATCCGGTCGCTCAGGAATACGGCCTCGTCGACGTTGTGGGTTACAAAGAGGATGGTGTCGCGCCGCTTCTGCCAGATGTGCAGGAGAAATTGTTGAAGCAGGTTCCGGGTTTGACTGTCGAGTGCCCCGAACGGCTCGTCCATCAAGACTACCTCAGGATCCATAATCAACGTCCGTGCTATTGCGACACGCTGCTTCATGCCCCCTGAAAGCTCCGCCGGATATCGGCGTTCAAAGCCATTCAGATCGAAGGTCCGGATGTATTCCATGGCGCCTGCACGCCTTTTCTTCTTATTGATACCTTTGACTTCCAGTCCGAATTCGATGTTTCCAAGCGTCGTTCTCCACGGGAAGAGCGCATATTCCTGAAAGACCATCCCTACCTCTTTGGAGCCCTGCGGCAGCTCCTTTCCGTCTAACAGGACCTTCCCGTCCGAAGCTTCCTCCAGGCCGGCAATGATCCGGAGGAGCGTGGTCTTTCCGCAACCGCTCGGGCCGACGATGGAGATAAATTCGCCTTCCTCGACACGGAATCGGATATCCTCCAGCACGGCAACGGCTTCAGACCCGCCTTCGCCCGGAAAGTTCTTGCTGAGTCCCGAAAGCACGAGGCTCAATGGACTGCCTCCCCTCATCTCCAGCGGACGGACATGGACTCCGCCGCCCTGATGGCTATATCGATAAGAAGGCCGATCATCCCGATGACGAGCATGCCTGCCACGATCTCATCCGGCCGCTGGATGTCCCGGGCCGTCATGATCATGTAACCGAGGCCGTACCCCTCTTTGACGCCCGTGAACTCGGCCGCGACCAGGGTCATCCATCCGATGCCTATGCCGATGCGCATCCCTACGAAGATCGAAGGGACGGCGCCTGGAAAGAGGACCTTGAAAAAGATGTGCCTCTCCCTGCCCTGAAGCGTGCGCGCGGCCTCTATGAGGATCGGATTGATCGAAAGGACACCGGCGATCGTATTGAGGAGGACCGGGAAAAAGACCCCCAAAAAAATGATAAACGCTGCGGACCGGAGACCCAGGCCGAACCACAGGATCGCGAGAGGGATCCATGCGAGGGGAGGGATGGGCCTCACTACTTCAACGATGGGCCGGATCATTTTCAGCAGTTTTGGCGACCACCCCATTAAAAGCCCCAGGGGGATGGCGATAAGACAGGCGGCAGCGTAACCGTACCCGACCCGATAGAGGCTATACAGTATATGGTTGTGGAGGCGGTACCCGGGGGGCATGCCGACGACAGCGAGGTCTTTGAGACCGAGGAGGATATCGAGTGGAGAGGGGAGCTTGTAGGACGGGATGACGTGAATCAAGGACAGGCCCTGCCAGATTGCGAGCAACAGCAGGGGGATAAGAAGGCGTTCCCCTTTCATTACTTCGCGGTATCCCTGATGAAGCCGGGCCTCATAAACCGTGCGACAAACGCCGGAACGTCGTCTACCTTTATATACTTCATTTTCGTCAGGTACTCGACATATTCCTTTTCCCCCTCCACGCTCAGCACAGGGGTATACTTCACGTTGGTCATCGCCAGCCTTATCGAGGCTTCGTCCATACCCGTATACTTCACGGCGATCTTAACCGCCTCTTCGTGATGCTTCATGATGAAATCGATCGCCTTAACATGAGCTCGCACCACGGCCCTGGCTTCTTCCGGATGGTTCTCCAGAAATTTTTCGTCGACCGCGAGGACGCAGCAGGGATGGTCCTTCCAGATGTCCCTTGACGTGGCGATCGTCCTTCCCACTCCGGTCGTGATGGCCTTAGCCGGATAAGGCTCCCAGGCGATGAAGCCGTCGATCTGGTCGGT
>JBEKOT010000186.1:0-3972 GCA_049521495.1 Syntrophorhabdales bacterium
TCCCCCGGCCCGATTGTCTGTCGAAGAAGGGCAGGAGAAAGAAAAAAAGGACTGCCAGGCTGATGAGCACTATGGCGATGGTCTCCCCGTTCATGCCTGCGAGCTTCCCCGGGAAGAGCTTCAGCGTCTGGAAGAGGAAGAGAAAGTACCACTCCGGCTTGACGCCCTCCGGAGGCGGCGCCAGGGGGTCTGCCTTCTTTGCTATATCAGGGGGCAGGAGCGTGGCCAGGGTGACGACGACGCCCAGTACTACCAGCCAGATCATCAGGTCCTTATAGAGTATGTTCGGGAAGAAGGGGACCTCTTTCGACTTGCCCGTCTGGGAAATAGGCACGCTCATGCCGTGGTGCTGGACCAGGAGTATATGGAAACCGACTATTGCCAGCGTCAAAATGGGCAGGACCGAGACGTGAAAAGCGTAGAAACGTACAAGGGTCTCCCCCGTTACGTCGATTCCGCCCCTGAGGAAGGCCTTTATAAAGCCGCCGAAGAGGGGGAGGTTGCCGGCACCTCCGGTCGCTACCCGCACCGCTGCGAAGGCCCTCTCATCCCAGAGAAGAAAGTAGCCTGAAAGGCCGAAGAAGATGGAGACTACAAGAAGGCAGAAGCCCGATATCCAGAGGAGCTCTCTCGGCTTTCTGTAAGACTTAAGAAGGAGCGTGGCGAAGACGTGGACGAACATGACGAAGATGGCGGCCTGGGCGCCCCAGTGGTGGAGGGAGCGGAAGAACCAGCCCATGTTGAGCTTCGTCACGATCTCGATTATGCTCCCGTGGGCCTTCTCGAAATAGGGGATATAGTAGAAGGCCAGCGCCATGCCCGTCAGGAACTGGACGGCGAAGAGAAAAAGGACTATTCCTCCGGTGTAGTACCATATCTCGCGGCTGTGGACCGGCACGAGCTTGTGCCTTGATAACTCGACTATGCCGTCTACGTCATAGCGATCCTCGATCCAGCTCTTAAGCCTTCGGCAGCTCAACCTTGACCCCTTTCCTGTAGACGATCAGCTTCTTGTCCTCGACCCTGTAATCGAAAAACTCGAGGGGCTTCGGGGGCGGCCCCGCGACGTTCCTCCCTTCCTCGTCGAACCAGCCCTTGTGGCAGGGGCAGTAGAACTTCCTGTCCTCGGGCTTGTAGGTTATGTTGCACTCCATGTGAGAGCAAACGCCCTTCAAAGCAACCATCCGGCTGTCGGCCTTCTTGAAGAAGAGGCCGACCTTTCCTCCCCAGGCGAAGGGCTTCGTCGAATTGGTCGGTATGGCAAGGAAGTCGTCCGGATTCAGGACGACGAAGTCGGGCTCTTTTCCGAGGGTGGGGAAGGCGAACCTGTAAAGGGAGTAGAAGGACCCGAAAGCGAAAGACGCGAGCCAGCCCGAAAGGAGCGTGTTGAGAAAGGTCCGGCGGGTAACGAGCGAGTAATCAATCTTCACGGTTAACCCCGAAGATACGAGAAAATCGGCGCTTGACCATCCTTTTCCGCAGTCCGACTATCCCGTCGGTCGGCCTTACCTCTTTGGGGCAGGCGTCTATGCAGCGCAAGAGCGTATCGCATCCCCAGACGCCGTCAGCGGAATCGACGGTGTCGAGGAATGCTTGAGGCCTCTCGTCCCTAGAATCGAGCATGAACCTCTGGAGCTTTGCCAGTGCCGCAGGCCCCATGTACTCCGGCTCCCTTCGGAGCACCTCGCACGCGCCATAGCAGCAGGCGCAAAGTATGCAGTTGACGAACTGGTCGATCCTTTTCCTGTCTTCTTCGCTCTGGAAGATCTCCTTCTCCGGGTCGGCGCTATTTCTTACAAGGTAGGGCTTGACCCGTTCGTACATGTTCCAGAAGGGGGTCATGTCTACGACGAGGTCTTTTATTATCTCGAGGTTCGGCAGAGGCTCGAGAATGATCGTTCCCGAATCGAAGGAGGCAACCTGCGTCCTGCAGGCGAGGTCGAGCTTGCCGTTTATGACCATTGCGCAGGAGCCGCAAGTGGCGGCGCGGCAGGAGGCCCTGAAGGCAAGGGTCCCGTCGATTTCGTCCCTTATCCTGTTCAAGACCGTGAGGACTGTAAGCCCGGGGATGACCCGCACGCGGTAGGACGAGAAGGAGGGCTTCTTTTCCGGCAGGCTTGCATCGTATCTGAGCACCTTTATGGTGTAGAGGTCGTTCAATATGTCCTCGCCATCGGCTGGTACCTCGTAATGACGGGCGGCCTGTAAAAGATGGAGAGCCGGCCGGACCCGTCCTTAGACGCAAGGGTGTGCTTGAGCCAGTCCGCATCGTTCCTGCCGGTGAAGTCGCGCCTGAAATGGGCCCCCCTGCTCTCCTCGCGGAGCAGGGCGCCAAGGGTAGTGGCGTGGGCCACGTCGATCATCGACTCGAGCTCGATGGCGCCTATTAGCTCGTAGTTCATGCGGAGGGATGGGGAAGAGAGTTTTATGTCCTTGTACCTCTCTTTTATGGCAAGGACCTTCTCGAGGCCGGTCTCGAGCTCTTTCTTCGTCCTGAAGATCCCGACGTATTCATCCATGGTCTTTCTCAAATCGTCGAGGACTGCAAAGGGTCTTTGGTCGCCCTCGGAAAGGCTCCTTATCTTCTTTTCAATCTCGTCTTTCTTGAGGGCGAGGACTTTTTCCTCCGGGGCCGCTTCATGGGTCTGCAGGTATTCATCGATGCTGACGGAGCATAGCTTCCCGAAGACTATCGTGTCCAGAAGGGAGTTGCCGCCAAGCCTGTTCCCGCCGTGGACGCTCACGCAGGCGCATTCGCCCGCGGCGTAGAAACCCTTGATGAGGGTCTCCCCTTTTTCGTTAGTGTCTATGCCTCCCATCGAGTAGTGCTGGCACGGCATGATGGGGATCGGCTCGTTTATGGGATCCACGCCTGCAAAATCTATCGATATCCTCCTTATGCCGGGGAGTCTCTCGAGGATCTTCTTCGCACCGAGATGCCTCAGGTCGAGGTGGACGTATTTGCCCAGCTCGTTCTCGAAGGCATTGCCTATCTCTATTTCCGTTTGGATGCTCCTCGACACGATGTCGCGGGGCGCGAGTTCCATGGCCTTGGGGACATAGCGCTCCATGAATCGCTCGCCTTTGTTGTTGACCAGGTAGCCCCCTTCCCCCCGGCAGGCCTCCGTCATGAGGATGTTCGTGCCCAGAAGCGTGGTGGGATGGAACTGGACGAACTCCATGTCCTTCATCGGAATGCCTGCGGCAAAGGCCATGCCTATGCCGCTTCCGTTATTGATGAGGGCGTTCGTCGAGTGGAGGTATATGCGGCCGTAGCCACCCGTGGCAAAGAGGGTCACTCTGGAGGAAAAAGGGATAACCGTACCCTTCGCCTGGTCTATGAGAAGGACGCCGTGGCATACCCCTCCTTCCACGGCCAGGGCCACAGCCACATATTCGTAGTAGACCTTGACTCCCTTCGCAACGGCCCTTTCGTAGAGTGTGTTCAAAAGCACGTGTCCCGTGAGGTCTGCAGAATAGCAGGTCCTGGGGAAGCCTGCGCCGCCGAACGGGCGCTGGGCGATGGTCCCATCCGGGAAGCGGCTGAAGGGACAGCCCCAGTGTTCCATTTCGTATACTACCTTGACCGCCTCCTTGCACATTATCTCCACCGCGTCCTGGTCGGCGAGATAATCACTCCCCTTGATCGTGTCGAAGGTGTGCTTCTCCCATGTGTCGTCCCTGCCGTCGGGGTTGTTGGCCAGGGCCGCATTGATGCCGCCCTGGGCAGCGATGGAGTGGGACCTCAGAGGATGGACCTTGGAGACGAGGGCGACGTCGTATTTGTCGCAGAGGCCGACCGCCGCCCGCAATCCCGCGAGGCCCCCTCCGACAATGATTACATCGTGATGGACCATGCTATGCTACTTTGGCGTAGAGGAGGATCAGGGCTGCAGATATGACGCAGCCTGCCGCATTGGACAACCAGAAGAGTTGCTTTTCCTTTTTGTAACCGAGGTCTATGAAGATGGT
>JBEKOT010000187.1:0-3960 GCA_049521495.1 Syntrophorhabdales bacterium
CGCGCCCGTGTCCCGGTGACGGTCAAGATCCGCTCCGGGTGGGACGCCGCTTCGGTGAATGCGCTGGAAATAGCGAAATCGGTCGAGGACGCGGGGGCAGCGGCCGTCTGCGTCCATGGGCGCACCAGGAGCCAGGGTTACGGCGGCAGGGCGGACCCCTCCGTCGCAATGTCCGTGAAAGAGGCCTTGCGCATCCCGGTCATCGTCAGCGGTGATATTCTCTCGGGGGAAGCTGCACTGAAAACGCTTGAGGAGACCGGGTGCGACGCAGTCATGATCGCCAGGGGCGCCCTCGGGAATCCGTGGATATTCCGCGATCTCACAGCCATTTATGGAAACGGGCCGGCGGGGACCGCGAGCGCCCATGACGGACGAGAAGGCCAGGCAGTCCTTGCGGCGGCGCGCACACTCGAAGAGGTGAAGGAGACCATGGGCAACCATCTCGCCCTCTCTGTTGCCCATCACGGACCCGAAAAGGCTGTTGTCGGTTTTCGAAAGTGCTTCATCTGGTATACGCGGGGGTTGCGGAACGCGCGGTCTTTGAGGCCGAAGGCCGTGCGGGTCAGCGACATCGACGAAATGAAGGCCCTTATCGATGGGCTATGAATGACTCTATCGCCCGGTTTGTCTCTTCCGGCTTCTCGAGCATAACCATATGGCCCGCATCGGGTATCAGGGAAAGCTTCGATCCCCCGATCGCGCCGGCGAGGTATTCCGAATACTTAGGGGGCGTAAGGATATCGTCGGCGCCCGCGATGACGAGGGCGGGCAGCTTAATGGATTTGACGGCTTCCATCATGTCCACGCGGTCGCAAGCAAGGAAATCACCGTAGATGATCTCCTTCGGTGCGGCCATCATCTCTGCGAAGGCGCCATCGACGAGGGCGGGCGCGGCCTTCTTGGAAAAGGCGAACCCCATGATCGCCCGCACAGTCTCTTCCTTATCCTTCAGGATGCCTTCGAGTATTAGGGGGAACACCCTGAGGCGAGCCCCTGTCCCCACAAGTATCAGGCCGGCCGGGAGGTCGGGAAAGTCAAGGGCGAGGCGGACAGCTATGGCTCCGCCCATCGAGTGGCCCGCTATGTAGCACCCAGCAAGGCCGCTCTCCTCGATCATCTTAACTACCCGTTCTACGTAGCCGTCGATCTGACGGCAGCCCTCGCCCGGCGACTTGCCGTGACCCGGCAGGTCGAGAAGGATGACCTCGTATCTTTCCTGCAGCTTTCTCTGAAAGCGCCACGAGGCAGAGCTTCCCCCCCCGCCGTGTATGAAGAGTATCCTGTCTCCCGTGCCGTACCGGTCCATGTGGATCTCCATCTCAGACCTCCATATTATTCTGTTGCAATGGGAAGAACGCCATTATAATATGACAGCATGAGGCTGTTTGCAATCGTGATAGCCCTGCTCCTTCTCTGTTGCGCATGTCAGAAGGCACCGGAGTCCCCTCCCGCAAAGTCCGCCCAGGAGGTTCAGAAGGACGAACAGTACAGGCAGGACATAGACGAAATCAGGAAGAACATCAAGGGCGATCTTAGGATCAAGCTCAAGAAAGACGGGAAAGGCGGGTTCTACAGCTGGGAGATCTCAGGCAAGGATGCCCACGAAATCCTCAAGGCAAACGAAGTGCTCACTAAGAAACTGGGGCAGTAGGTAAGTCTCGCATCCGCAGCTTTCTCGTAAATTGTCCCACGGAAGAGGCATTCACGCCATAAGGCAGAGAAAACAGGCTTCGCTCCGGGCGGTGCAAAGTCTATTATCTCTTGGAAAACTGGAAGCTTGCCCTTGCGGCCTTCTTCCCGTACTTCTTTCTTTCCTTGACCCTGGGGTCTCTCGTGATGAGACCTTGTTTCTTCAAGAGTCCTCTAAGCCCCCCGTTGAACTCGAGGAGGGCCTTTGCGATTCCGTGTCCGAGGGCCCAGGCCTGGGCGGGGACCCCTCCGCCGTAAATGTTGGCCACAACATCAAACGTATCTGCATTCCCGGTGATCACGAAGGGTTTGTTCACCATCAGCCGCCACTCTTCCAGCGGAAAATAGTCTTCCAGGGCCCTTCCGTTCACCACATACGCACCCGCGCCCTGCCTTATCCAGACCCTTGCCACCGCGGTCTTTCTTTTCCCCGTTGCGTAATACCTTTTCTCAGGCACGACTTGCCTCCTTCACGCCGAGTGTCTCAGGCATCTATGCCTTACGGGGGCGCCCACAGGTCCTTTTAAGCTTTCTACCCACGGCTTGACTCCCGCACGTCCAAAACCTCGGGCATCTGGGCCTTGTGGGGGTGTTCGCTCCCTCCGTACACTTTCAGCTTCTTCAACATCCGTCTCCCCAGGGCATTCTTCGGAAGCATGCCCTTTACCGAAAGCCTGATGACCTCCTCAGGCTTCTTCGCAAGCAAGGTCTTTGCATTCACTGATTTTAAGCCGCCCGGGTAGCCGCTGTACCGAGCGTAAGTCTTCTGCTGCAGCTTATTGCCCGTCAGCCGGACCTTACCGGCGTTGATGACCACCACGTAGTCACCCGTATCGGCGTGCGGCGTATAAACCGCTTTGTGCTTCCCTCTCAGAACGGCGGCAACTTTCGCCGACAACCGGCCGAGGACGGCCTCGTTTGCGTCGGCCACGTACCACTTCTTCTTTAGGTCTCCCTCTTTCGGGAAAAACGTACTCATCCGCACACCCTATGTTTAAACGTAATATGACAGCAAGGTCAAGTCAAAGAATTCGAAGGCTTATTTCTTGCCTGCGTTTCTCTTCGAAGCCTTCAGAGGATTGAGCTTTTGCTCCTCTGTCTTCGCCGCCTTTTTCATGTGGGTCGCCATCGAGCAACTGGCATTCTGCCACTTCTGAGCGGGATAGGGAAAGCTGCTGCAATATTTTCCCGTCGAGAACTGCATTATCCTGGTACACCCCTCGCAGGTTTCTATTATAACATGGCACTTCCCGCCATTATAGGAGCAGCCTGTTTTCTTCATGAACAGGCATTCAACACCCGGCTTTTGCGTTTGGCACTGCATAACGGCATCACCTCCTTTTGATTTGACGCCCTCTCCGGGGAGGGCACTTCGCGATTAAAGAGACAATATATAACTATAAATCGGCATTATTGTCAAATAGTTTTTGTAGGCCGGCGCGGCCGGCCGCCGCAGCGGTTGTATCCAAAATTAAGACGGTTCTTTTAAACGCTGTTACTTTTATTTGAAACAGTTTTGCTATATACTATACTAAGAGTCGTTCGCTCCGACGCAAAATGAAAGAATCTTCGGATAATCTGTATTGATTTTGCCTGATGGGTTATACTATAATACTGGGTTAAGCAAGGCTGGTGTAGCTCAACAGGCAGAGCAGCTGATTTGTAATCAGCAGGTTGCGGGTTCGAGTCCCATCACCAGCTCTCAGGGAGAGGTTCCCGAGCGGCCAAAGGGGGCAGACTGTAAATCTGTTGTCTCAGACTTCGGAGGTTCGAATCCTCCCCTCTCCACCATATAAGTGCGGTAGGTGGAAGGCGAGGGCCCGGTATTTCGGGCGCCTCGCTTCTTTTGGGGGATGAGTCGGGATCGCGAGGTCGAGAGCCCCGTTCTGCGGCTGGTCGTGTGATAGGTGAAGGCTCGATTCGGTGACTCTTTTTTGTTTTCAGCGGCGGGAATAGCTCAGCTGGCCAGAGCGTCAGCCTTCCAAGCTGAGGGTCGCGGGTTCGAATCCCGTTTCCCGCTCCAAAAACTAAGGCGTCGCGGGTGAAGACGTTGCCCGCTCCATATGCCCGCGTAGCTCAGTGGTAGAGCACTTCCTTGGTAAGGAAGTGGTCATCGGTTCAATCCCGATCGTGGGCTCCACAAATTTAAACGGAGGCTCTCTATGGCTAAGAAAAAGTTTGAACGGAAGAAACCCCATGTCAATGTCGGCACTATTGGCCACATAGACCATGGGAAGACTACCCTGACGAGCGCTATCACGAGATGCCTGG
>JBEKOT010000188.1:0-6600 GCA_049521495.1 Syntrophorhabdales bacterium
TCGGGCCCGAACCCCGACCCGTCGAAGGCTACGCCTATAACAGGGCCGGTTAGGCCCCGCTCCGCCATACACGAGGCGACGTGGGCGTGATGGTGCTGGACGCCTACGAGCCGGTGCCTTCCTTCCTCCTTTCGGGCATAGCGGGTCGAGAGGTAATCCGGATGGAGATCGTGGGCTATGATCTCCGGTGAAATGCGGAACAGCTTTTTATAGAGCTCCACCGTGTCGGCAAAGTGGTCGAGGGTCTCCAAGTTTTCGAGATCGCCGATGTGCTGGCTGACAAAGGCGAACTCGTCCCTCGTCAGGCAGAAGGTGTTTTTCTCTTCGGCGCCCACGGCGAGGACGCCGTTTGTCTTGAAGGGAAGTTTAACAGGGTAGGGGGCATAGCTCCGCGCGCGCCTGATAGGCGCCGGCGACCCTTGCACCACTAGGCAGACGCTGTCGTCGTAACGGGAGTGGATCTCCCTGTCGTGAAATAGGAAATAGTCTGCGAGACCGCCGAGACGCCGCACCGCCTCGTCGTTGTCCTTTGCGATGGGCTCCTCGGAGAGGTTGCCGCTGGTCATTACAAGGGGCCCCGCGAAATCGCGCACGAGGAGGTGGTGCATGGGCGTGCAGGGAAGCATGACGCCCAGGTACCGGTTCCCAGGCGCCACAAGACGGCAGATAGTCGACCCCTCCCGCCAGCGGAGGAGTACGATGGGTGCTTCCGGGGCGGCAAGGAGCCGCGCCTCGTCTTCGTCGACAAGGCAATGGGCTAAGACTTCTTCCATGTCCCGCATCATGACGGCGAAAGGCTTATGGGGCCTTTTCTTTCTTTCCCGTAATATCTTTACCACGCCCGCGTGCGTAGCATCGCAGGCGAGCTGAAAGCCGCCCAGGCCCTTGACTGCTGCGACTGCGCCCCTGGCAAGGAGGCCGGCAGTCTCGGTTATGGGGTCTCCGCAAGGGACGGGCCGGCCGGCGCCATCCGCAAGCCATACCTTCGGCCCGCAAGCGGGACAGGCATTGGGCTGCGCGTGGAAGCGGCGGTCGAGAGGGTTGTCGTACTCGCGCCTGCACCTTTCGCACATGTGGAAGGGGGCCATTGTCGTGTTCGGCCTGTCATAGGGGATGTCCTTTATTATAGTGAACCTGGGGCCGCAGTTCGTGCAGTTGGTGAATGGGTAGCGATACCTTCTGTCTGCCGGGTCGAGAAGCTCGCCGACGCAGTCGGGGCACGTAGCGATATCGGGCGATACGAGCTGGTAGCCGGAATCGGGTCGGCTTTCCCGTATCTCGAAGGCATGGTAGCCTGAGGGCTTTCCGTCCGCCGCCAGGACCGCCTCTATCCTTGCCCTGGGAGGCGCGTCGCTCACGATGCGGCCGACGAACCTTTCCACGTCGCCTTTTTCGCCCTCGACCTCTATCTCTACGGCGCTGCTCGTATTGATGACCCAGCCCGAAAGACCGTGTTCTCTGGCTATCCTGTAAATGAAAGGACGGAAGCCTACTCCCTGGACGACGCCCTGGACGGTGATATGCTTCAGGACTTGATCGTTCTCAGCCAGTCTATCCACTCAGGGATCCCCTCCTTCGTGCGGCACGAGACCTGAAAGACAGGGGCCTTGGCGTTGACGGCTCGCACACCATCCATGAAGCGGGCTACGCTGAAGTCTATGAAGCGGACGATATCCATCTTGTTGAGGACGATCGCCTGAACGGTGCTGAACATGCCTGGATATTTGAAGGGCTTGTCGTCCCCCTCGGGCACCGACGCGACGAGCACCCTCACGTTCTCGCCGAGCTGGAACTCGGCCGGGCAGACCAGGTTCCCCACGTTCTCGATGAATAGATACTTCGCATTGTCCATGCGCAGCTTGTCGAGCGACGTTCTTATCATGGACGCGTCAAGATGGCAGGCCCCTCCCGTGTTGATCTGCACGACGGGCACCTGTTTTTCGCCCACCTTTTCCGCATCGAATGTGGAAGCTATATCACCCTCTATGACGGCGATAGGCTCGCCGAGCTCCTCTATGGTCCTGAGTATGAGACTTGTCTTGCCCGCCCCCGGAGAGGCCATGATATTGACGGCGACAACGCCCCTCTTCTTGAAAAGGAGCTTATTCTCGGCAGCCATCTGCTCGTTTGCATCCAGGATGTTCTTCACTACCTTGATCTTCATCGTCTAATCCTCCACTTCTATGCTGTCGAGATAGAACTCCCTGCCTTTGGCCACCTCTCCACCCCGTCTTCCACAGGCAGGGCAGACACCCCCTGTCTCCAAGCCGAACTCGCGGTCGCAGAAAGTGCACCGCACAAGGGCCGGTACCTTCAATACGGCGATGCGGGCACCCTCTGCGGGGGTGCCTTTTGCGATAATGTCGAAGCAGAACCGGATCGACTCCTCGACCACGCTCGAAAGCTCTCCTATTACGAGGTTGATCCCCGTTATCTTACGGTCCTGCGCCTCCCTTGTGGCAATGTCTACGATATTTTGCGTGATGGTCAGTTCGTGCATGCTCGTTCATTATATCACAAGGAGGAGCCGAAATGTAGAGGGTCCGGGCAGACCTCAGAAGGGGGGCGGGCCGAAAAGCACCCGCCCTAGCTTTGTTGCGGGTCCTTATCGTACCTTGACCTTCACCGTCGCAGCCAGGCCTTTCTTCAGATCGATGGCTAGTATGCTCACTTCCTCGCCGGGCGGCAGCATGCCTACGAACTGCCCCAGGGCCGATGTATCGGTGACGGTCTGGCCGTTAACTCTCAGTATGATGTCTCCCTGCTCGAAACCCGCAACGGCGAGGGGCCCTTTCGGCGCGACGGAGACGATTGCGACGCCGACTTTCTCGTCCAGGCCGAGCTTTTCGATCTCCTTCTCGGTGAGGTTGCGAAATGTGCCTCCGAGTTTTTCGTCCGCCGATGCGGAGAGCATCTTCTCCGCGTCTTTCAAATCGCCCATAGTTACGGTGAAATCCTGCCGCTTGCCCTGCCTCAGCACGGTCACTTTGACACGGCTGCCGATGGCAGTCATGCCCACCTCGTTCTGGAGGGCTCCTGCGTCGGCAACGGGCTTGCCCTGATAGGAAACGATAACGTCGCCCTTCATGATGCCGGCCTTGTCCGCCGGGCCCCCCTTGAGCGTCGAGACGATGAGCGCCCCTTTCGGGGTTTCAAGGCCGAGGGACTTGGCTTTCGCCGGGGTCAGCTCCTCTATGGTCACCCCCATCCAGGCTCTTTCGACCTTGCCGTGGGCTATCAGCGTGTTTCCTATGTGTACGGCTATATTGCTTGGCACCGCAAAGCCTATTCCCTCAGACCCGCCCGACTCCGTAGCAATTGCGCTGTTGATGCCGACCACCTCGCCCTTAAGGTTGAGCAGGGGCCCTCCGCTGTTGCCGGGGTTAATGGGTGCGTCGGTCTGCAAGAAGTCCTGATAACTGGTAGGGTCCAGGATGCCGCGCCTGTGCTTGGCGCTAATGATACCCTGAGTCACCGTCTGGTCGAGACCCCGGGGCTGGCCGATGGCGACGACCCATTCGCCCACTTGGAGCTTGTCGGAATCGCCGAAGGTGACCTTGGTCAAAGGCTCCTGAGC
Source organism: Syntrophorhabdales bacterium (assembly GCA_049521495.1). Lineage (GTDB taxonomy): Bacteria > Desulfobacterota > Syntrophorhabdia > Syntrophorhabdales > WCHB1-27 > CAWEPK01. The sequence continues at coordinate 3,578 of JBEKOT010000188.1, forward strand.
CTCGATTTTTATGACCGCGAGGTCGGTCTTTGGGTCGCCGCCCACGAGCTTTGCCTGATACCTGTTGCCGCTTGAGAGCAAGACCTCCAATTTCGAGGCGCCCCCCGCCACGTGGTAGTTAGTAAGGATGTGGCCTTTGGCGTCCATGATCATGCCTGAAGCCAGCCCCTTGAGCTCTTCGTGATACTTCTTCGGCACCTTTCGGTTGCCGAAGAAGCGTCGGAAGAAAGGGTCCTTTTCAAAGGGCAGAAGAGGGTTCGGCACCTCTTTGCGCTCGGTCACCTCGATATGGACCACCGCCGGGATGGTCTTCTTGGCCACGTCGATTATAGCGGTGGCAAGGTCAACTGCGTAGACCCGGCTGCCCCCTGACATCGGCCCGCTTGTCTCCCCTCGTCAAGGGAGCCTTCGGGCAGCACCTCGCGATTGGGACCCGTAAGGCAACGGATACACTTCTATTAATTAATGCGGAGATAGCCGTGCGTCAAGGCAGAATGGAGGGGTCAGCAAATGCCTCCAATTGCCGGGGGCTCAATCCCCCTGTTTGCATGGGAAAAAAAGAGCTTTGACCGGCGAGCCCGGCCTTCAAATAAGTTTGTAAGCCTTTTCGGCAAACAGCCGTATGCAGGCATCGACGACCTCGGGGTCATACAGGACCCCTTTGTAGCGGTGTACCTCCCCAAGGGCGGTCTTCGTGCCCCTGGCGGGCCTGTATGGGCGGTGGGAGGCCGTTGCCTCTATGACGTCGGCAACGGTGATAATCCGCGCCTCAAGCATTATCTCTTCACTTTTCAAGCCCTGCGGGTACCCCGAGCCGTCGAGTTTCTCATGATGTTGAAGTATGATCCGGGCGATAGGCCAGGGGAATTCCACGTCCTTGAGCACATCGTGTCCGGTTTTCGGGTGGTCCTTGATCAGCTCGAATTCTTTCTGCGAAAGCGAACCCGGCTTGCTGAGTATCTCCGAAGGCACGGATATCTTTCCGATGTCATGGATGACCCCTGCCATCCGGATCCCTTCGACCGTATCGTGGGAAAGACCCATCTCGACGGCTATGGAGGCGGCGAGGTCGGCAACGCGCTTCTGGTGTCCTGCCGTATAGGGGTCCTTCATTTCGACGACGTGCACTATCGCCTCTATCGTTCCCCCAATGGCCTTTCGAAGGTTCTTCAGCGTTTGTTCGAGCCGCTCTTCTGCCTGCTTTCGTTCTGTGACGTCCCGCACAATTACCTGTACGAACATCTCTTTGCCCACCTCTACGCGGTTGAAGCTTATCTCTGCGTCGAAGGCGGTCCCGTCGTGCCTTAATAGCCGCCATTCGGAGAACCGGGACGCGCCCGAAAGGGCGAGCCGTCCCTCAAGCACGAGCTTCTCTTTTGAGTCCGTTCCATCAGGCTGCACTGCCGGTGCGAATTCTAGGGGGGAGTGGCCGATGATAGCTTCCCTCGTGCAGGCCAACATATTCAGGCCCTGGGGGTTGCAATCGGCGAAAACCTTTCCTTTGATAAGAAATATGGCGTCATTGGCATACTCAAAAAGCGTCTTGTACTTGTACTCGCTCTGCTCGAGGGCCTTGGTGATGCGCTTTCTCGACAGCGCAAAGGCGAATATCTCCCCCACGATCTTGAGCAATGAGATGATGTTCTCGGACCATGTCTTGCGCGGATAAAGGCTTTCGAACCCGATAAACCCCATGATTGAATAGCCCGATACTATGGGCACCGCGACGATGGACCGGAGGCCCCTTTCATGGAATACGAGCCTTTCCCGCATTGCTTCCGGGGGGAGCTTCTCGACGTCCGCTATATGGACCACCTCGCAGCCCCTTATCCTTTTATAGAGCCAGGGGAGTGTTTCGGCCGACATACGATCTATATGGCTGGAAGCTCCGTTGGCGCACCACTCGTGCGTCATTTTCGCCGTGTCGTCCTCCCCGTCGAATTGAAAGACGCAACTCCTGTCGACGCCTGCAAAAGTACCTACCGCCTTGAGAACGTCTTCGATCCCGTCATCGGTGTCCTCGGGCGGAAGACTTATGAAGTTCGTCGATAGTCCGAAAATCATCCTGAGCAGCGCCCTGGCGTCTCCGGACTGCTTTACAAGTCTTCTAATGGCGGACCTCTCTTCTCGGGAGCGATGCGAGACGGTCAACGGCCGACTCGGCGCACCTCGCCTTTTTTGCTCCGTCCTATGGATTATCGGCGGAATTTGTTAATATTTTAAGGGTACAAATCGTTTTGAGCTTAATTATGTTCATTTTATATTAATTATCCTCCGTCTTTGCCCGACCGGGCTGCATGGAAAGACGGGTCCGGATCGACAAGGCCGGGGTGCCTTTCCAGGGCCAGTCCCAGGCTTTCCGGGGTTAGTGGGAGCGGCTGCTATTGCAAGGGCCGGGGAATTCGGCTTACTATATTCCGGTGCCGGAATATGGAGACGCCGGAAGGGAGAGGTCGTGGACGTAAAGGAACCGGTTGAGGTTGCCGTCGAGCCGGGGGGCAGGGTCGTCTACGTAAGTCGCGGCTCCACCCTGGCTTACGCGGCGGCGGAAGCCGGACTGGAAGTAGAGCTGCCCTGCGGAGGCAAGGGAAAGTGTTATCGCTGCGCCGCACAGGCGGACGGCAAGCTTAACCCCGTGACTGCCGCCGAAAAGGCGGCCGGCCGGAGAGGCTTGCTAAAGGCCGGGCAGCGTCTCATGTGCCAGGCGAAGATCCTCGGCCGGGCGGCGGTTCAGGTCCCTGAGACGGCCGCTTCCGGCTCTGCCCAGATAATGGAGGACGGCAGGGGGTCAGGCTCCCATTCGCTAGACCCCAACGTGAGAAGAGTCCTTCTCGATCTCGCGCCGCCGAGCCTGGAAGACCAGGCAGGGGATAGGGAGCGCCTCGAGCGCGCTTTGTCGGCGGACGGAATAAATCCTTCCTTCGATCTGTCCGTGCTGTTCCGCCTCGGCTCGCTCTTGCGGGACAGCGGGTTCAGGTGCGCGGTCACGCTCATAGGCGACGAGGTCGTCGACATACGATCCC
>JBEKOT010000189.1:0-3937 GCA_049521495.1 Syntrophorhabdales bacterium
ACTGGGGCTAGCGTCGCCCCCTCCACCGGCAAAGCGCGACCCGCTCGCGCGGGTACCCCGGCCTCCCCCTCATAAAAAGGAAAGAGCATGCGGGCCAGGTTGAAGAGCGCGCCTGCCGCGAATCGAACGCGGAACCTACGGCTTAGAAGGCCGTTGCTCTATCCTGTTGAGCTACAGGCGCACGCCTAATTATAACTGTTCCGGATGGGCCCTTGCAACAGGCCGGCCGGCCATAATGTACGGGAAAATTGGTATCTCTGCAATTATGTTCTTGAAAAAAACGCAAATGAAGGTTATCTTTATTGGTCCCCAACGGGTATTCCGGGATCGGTTTTTCCATCAAATAATGAGGTGAAGGATGGGCAGTGTCGTCAAGTGGAGAAAGAAGAAAATGAGGAAACACAAGTACAGGAAGCTAAGAAGACGGACGAGGCACCAGAGGAGAAAGTAGTGACCTCATAACAGCCATATTCTCTTCATCCATCTTGCCCACTTTCGGGGTCTCCATGACGCCCCCAAGGTGGGCAAGCCTTTTATCGCTCAGTAGAAAACGGAAGCAGTCCAAGCCTATCCTGCCTTTTCCTATGTGCCAGTGCCTGTCTACATGGCTGCCGAGGGACGTCTTCGAATCGTTCAAATGGAAAAACCTTATGCAGCCCGGCCCGCAGCGCCCTTCCATTTCCTCGATGATGCCATCCCAGACGGTTTCCCGGCGCATGTCATAGCCTGCCTCGAAGAGATGGGCCGTGTCGAGGCAGAACCCTACCCTTGCCCCGTCTCCCACATGGCTGTGCAACTTTATCAGCTCGGGAATATTCTTACCTACGGCGCTGTCCCGGCCTGCCCCATTCTCCAGGAGCACGGACAAGGGAGACCTTGCCAGCACTTCCCCTATGCCTCGGGCAGCTCCGTCGATGCCCCTTTCGACCTTTTCATGCCACCCGCAGTGGGCCACCATCGTCCCTATCCCAAGCTCCGCGCAGAGTCTCGCCTCGTGCAGAAGGCCCGCAAGGCTCCTCGAATCCTCGCCCGACCGCGCGATGTTGGGCAGGTACGAGAGGTGGGCGACCACCGGTATACCGGCGAAAAGCCGTCGAAAGATTTCTATGTCCTCACTCTTCCAGGACTTCTCGGCCCATGACCTCGGGTTCTTCACGAATATCTGGACTACCTCACATCCGAGGCGCACCGCTTCAGCGTACGTCCGCTCAAAACCCTTCGCGATGGGTAAGTGAAAGCCTATCCGCATCTATAGGAAATATAACATATACCCGGCTATATGCCATCCTGCGCTCCGGACCGGCATGAGACTTGTAGCCGTCGCTCCTCCGGTCGCTTGCAGGGAAGGAAGCACTCTGTTATAATGGTCACTCCGGCAGGATTCGCAATGCAACCCGAAGTATTTCCCCGCATCAAAGCCCCACTCATCAGGAGCATTACATATGTCAAAAGAGCCATTGTCGAGAACCAACCGCGCCATCCGGGAAAAAACGGAAGAGCTGCTGACCAGAAGCCGCAAAGAACCGGGCCTCGTCTTGAAGGAGATGACGGAACACCTTCACGAGCTTCACCTGCACCAGACCCGCCTGGAAATGGAAAATGAAGAACTCCGCGAGGTAAAGCGAGAAATCGAGGAATCCCGCGCGAGGTTTGCGGACCTGTATGACCGCGCGCCGGTCGGATACCTCAGCCTCGACTCCCAGGGTCTTATCTTCGAATTGAACGCATTCGCGGCAAAGCTTCTCGAAGAGGAAAAAGAGAGCCTCGTCCGCAAACCCCTTTCGCTCTCCCTTCATGCGGGTTTTCAGGATCTCTTTCAGCTTCACCTGCAAACCGTGTTACAGTCGGCCGCGGTCCATACCTGCGAGCTTCTCATGAAGAAGGGAGACGGCGCCATCTTCAACGCACAGCTGGAGAGCATCGCAGCGTGGGAGGATGGAGAGGCGGTCGTGAGGAGCGTAATGACCGATATCTCCGGCCGCAAGCGGTCGGAGCAGGAGATGAAGGAGGGTCTGGAGCTTCTGCGCGAAGTGATCGAAGGAACATCGGACGCTATCTACGTGAAGGACTCCCGGGGACGGTATGTCCTCTTCAATGGCGCAGCGGAAAAGGCCACGGGACTGAAGGCAGCCGAGGTCATAGGCAAGGACGACGCTTCGCTCTTTCCGGCGGAAGAGGCCAGACGAACGACGGAAGCGGACCGTGCGGTTATGGCTGACGGCAAGACGGCAACCCGGGAAGAGACGGTCATTACGCCGGGGGGAGAAAGAACCTATCTCTCCAGCAGGGGTCCGATCCGGGACGGAAAGGGCAGCGTGAAGGGTCTTTTCCGCATCGCCCGCGACATCACCGGGTTGAAAAGGACCCAGAAGGCCCTGGTCGACAGCGAGAAGAGGCTGGGCGCCGCACTGAGAGATATGGAAAAGCTCAACCGTGACCTCCAGCACAGAGTCGAGGAGCTCGACGCCGTATTCAACACCGCCCCCATGGGGATCGCCATCAGCTACGATCAGCAGTGTCTCCATATCAAAGGCAACCCCGCCCTTGCCGCGATGCTGGGCCTCGGTCCTGAAGACAACCTGTCGAAGACGGCCCCGGTCGGGCAGCGTCCGCACAACTTCAGGGAGATGAGGGAAGGCCGCGAACTTTCGCCCAGGGAGCTTCCAATGCAGCTGGCCGCAGCAAAAGGGATAAACACAACCAATGCCGAAATGGACCTGGTCCGCGACGACGGCCGGTTGGTCAAGCTCCTGGTGAGCGCAGCCCCTTTGCTGAACGAGCACGTAAAGCCCAGGGGGGCGGTCGGCACCTTCCTGGATATATCGGAGCTCAAGAAAACCCAGGAAAACCTGGTCAGGGCCCATAGAAAGATCACGACCATCCTGGAGAGCATCACCGACGCCTTCGTCTCTTTTGACAGGCAATGGCGTTTTACCTACGTCAACGATACGGCTTGCCAGCTCCTTACGAGGCCCCGGGAAGAGCTTCTCGGAAAGATGGCCCTCGATGTCTTTCCGGAGACGTTCCGCCGGCGCTTCCATACGGATCTCCAGCAAGCGGTCCATAACAATACCCCTGTGCACTTCGAGGACTTCTTTCCTCTGCAGAATGCATGGTACGAGTGCCATTGCTACCCCTCCCACGATGGTCTGTCCGTCTATTTCCGGGATATAACGGAGCGGAAAAGGGCGGAGGAGGCACGAAAGCAGTATGTGGCGAAGCTCGATACGCTGCTCGATGTCTCCCGCAACGTCTTGTCGGCGTTCTCTTTCGACGACATGCTCCACAGGGCAGCGGACGGCGCAAAGGCGCTCACAGGAGCGACGTTAGCAGTCTCCGGTCTGGATGACGCGCAGCGGTATTCCCCGCCCGGGCCGGCTGTGAGCGAAGCCGCGTGGTGGATGCAGGGCGAGCTTTTCGCTCCGGTGCCGACGGTTGATTCAGGCGCCGGCGAGAATCTTTCGATGCCTCCGGTGGACGGGCGCAGGGATCATCCTGCCTGGCGCATGGTACTTGAGGGCCGCGGCGAAGCTACAGGACGCCCGGGCATGGAGCAGAGGACCGGGACATTCGAAGAATCGACGGCGGCGAAGGCCCCTGTCGTCGGCGAATTCACGCTCGATGACGAGGCAGTCCTATCCCGACTGGCCGCCGTCGCCGCTCTGGGGCTGCGCCACGTAGAAGCAAGGAACGAGGTGGAGCGCCTCGCAGAGGAGCGGACCAGGGAACTTCGAAAGGCTTACGAGACTCTCAAGCTGGAGATGGAGAGACGGAAAAAAGCGGAGCAGCAGCTTCGGCAGTCGCAGAAAATGGAGGCATTGGGGACTATGGCCGCGGGCATCGGCCACGACTTCAACAATGTCCTGGCCGCCGTTATAGGTTTTACCGAACTGACATACGAAGGCTTGCCTTCCGAGAGCCCTGACAGACATCGCCT
>JBEKOT010000190.1:0-3907 GCA_049521495.1 Syntrophorhabdales bacterium
GCGTTATCATAGATGCTCATGGTGGGGAACGGGTTCGGCCTCTGGAAGACCATCCCTATCTTTCGCCTCACTATGATGGGGTCCGTGGCGTAGATGTCCTCGTCGTCGAGCAGGATCTTTCCGGAGTACGTCGCGTTCGGCACCAACTCGTGCATGCGGTTGATGCATCTTATGAGGGTGGTCTTACCGCAGCCCGACGGACCCATGATGGCCGTTATCCTGTTCCGCATGAAAGAGAGGTTTATGCCCCTCACAACGACCTGGTTGTCGAAACCGGCGTCGAAATCCTCGATCCTTAGAACTGTGCTTTCCATCTCCGCGTCACCATTTTAGCCAGTATATTCAAGAACAGGATAAAGACGACCAGCACGAAGGAGGCGCCCCAGGCCAGGGCATGCCAGGAAGGGTAAGGGCTCGTTGCATAGTTGAAGACGACCAGGGGCAAAGCGCTCACAGGCTTGAAGATGTAAAGCCCCATAAAGGGGCTGCCGAAGGCGGTGAAAAGGAGGGGGGCCGTCTCCCCCCCGATCCTCGCTATGCCCAGGATAACGCCCGTCCCTATGCCGCTCAACCCGGCGGGAAGGATAACCTTCATGATGGTGCGGGCATAGGGCACGCCAAGGGCCAGAGAGGCTTCCTTGAGCGCATCGGGGATCAGCTTCAGCGTCTCCTCGGTGGACATCACGATCACCGGCAGCATCATTATGCCTAGGGCCACGCCGCCGGAGAGCGCAGAGAAGGCGCCCATGGGGACAACGATCCAGACGTAGGCCACGATCCCTATCACTATGGAAGGTATGCCCTGGAGTACTTCCAGGGAAAGCCTCGAAAAATATGTGAACCCGGCCTTTCTGTATTCCGACAGGTATATGCCCGCGAGCACGCCGAGGGGTATGGATATGAGGCAAGCTATGAGGATCAAGATCAGGCTGCCGGCAAGGGCATTCGAGATGCCTCCCCCGGCCTCGCCCATGGGCTTGGGAAGGCTCGTGAGGAACTCCCAGTTAATGCAGGAAATGCCGTTCTTGAGGATGAAAAAGAGGATCAGGAACATGGGCAGCATGCAGACGGAGGCAAGGACGATCACCACTCCCTTGAACAACCTGTCGAAGAGCATCCTTCTTTTCAGGTCCCTTTCCCTCATGTCACGTCTCCACGCTCATCTTCACGATCACGATTTTCCCGACGATATTGATAACGGCCGTCACGACGAAGAGGACGAGCGCTATCTCGATCAGGCTCGCGAGGTAAACTGCGCCCGTCGCTTCCGAGAACTCGTTGGCGATGATGCTCGCCATTGTGTTGGCAGGGCCGAAGATGTCCTTTGGCAGAGTATTGGAGTTGCCGATCACCATCGTGACCGCCATCGTCTCGCCTAATGCTCTCCCCAGCGAGAGGAGGACACCCGCGATTATTCCCGAGCGCGCGTAGGGCAGAACGACCTTTCTGACGACCTCGAACCTGGTAGCGCCGAGGGAAAAGGCCGCTTCCTTCAAGTCCGCCGGCACGAGGCCGATCACCTCTCTCGAAAGCGAGGCGGAATAGGGGACGATCATTATGGCGAGTACGAGGGAGGCGCTCAAAATGCCGACGCCGTAAGGGGCAACGCCGGTCTTCATCTCCACGAACCTTACTATGGGAACCAGGAAAAAGAGCGCCCAAAAGCCATAGATCACCGAAGGGACGCCGGCGAGGAGCTCGACGCCGGTTTTAACGAGGGAGGAGGCGATGCCCTTGCGGAAATACTCGCCGAGGAAAATGGAGACCGCAAGAGAGAAGACGAGTGAGATAAGGAGGGCAAGGAAAGAAGTCATGAGCGTGCCTGCGAGAAAGGGCAGGACCCCGAACCTGGCGGTTACCGGGTCCCAGACGGTACCCGTGAGAAACCCGAAGCCGTTCCGGGCGATGGCGGGCATCGACCAGATGAAAAGAGATGCAAGGATGGCCGCGAGGAGGACGATAACGCTTATTCCGGCCAGGTAAAGGACCCTTCTGAAGGCGGTCTCCGACACCAGGGTCCTCGACCTCCGGATTTCGCCCGCATAGGCCCCGGCCGCGCCTCTTGCAGACAAAGCTCCCGCACGGTCTGCAGCCGGAGGAATCGTCCGTGCCCCGGTCCCTTCGGGCAGTTTCATTTGAGGATGGCCCTGCCGTTATAGGTGACCGATCCGATCAAGGCGTCTGCCTTTTCCACCGCTTTCTTCGATAGCGGCGCATACTGCATGGGCTCCGCATATTTCTGGCCTTCGTGGGTCATCCACCGGAGGAGCCGCACCACCTCCCTTGCCTTTGCCTCCGTGCGGCCCTGGTAGGCCTGTTCCCTGTAAACGAGGATCCATGTCAATCCGGCTATGGGGTAGCCGTCCAGGGCGTCCGTGTCGGTCAGGCTCACCTTCATATCATCAGGCAAAGCGACGTTCATGGCGGCGCTCGTGGACGCCAGGGACGGTCTGACAAAAAAACCCCGCCTGTTCTTTATGGCTCCATAGGCCATCTTGTTCTGGAGCGCATAGATCAGCTCCACGTAACCGAGGCTCCCGGGAGTCTGCTTCACCAGCCCGGCTACGCCCGGGTTGCCCTTCGCGCCCAGACCGACCGGCCAGTTGAGGGAGGTGCCTGCGCCGGTTTTCTCCTTCCACTCCTTGCTGACCTTGCTCAAGTAATCGCTGAAGATCTTTGTCGTGCCGCTTCCGTCCGAGCGGTGGACTACGGTAACAGGAAGACCGGGCAGCTTTACTTCCCGGTTTAAGGCAGCGATCCGCGGATCGTCCCATTTCTTGACCTTGCCTGAAAAGATATCGGCCAATAGGTCCGGCGAGAGCCGGATCTCGGGATTGCCGGGAAGGTCATAGGTAATGACGACGGAACCGGCGCACGTCGGAATGTGAAGCACCGGCGCGCCTGCCGCCCGCGCTTCCTCTTCGCCCATGACGGCGTCGCTGCCTCCGAAATCGACCGTCTTGTTGATGAGCTGGCGTATGCCGCCGCCTGAGCCTATCGCCTGGTAGTTGACCCTAACGCCATACTCCTTGCTGTAGACGTCGAACATCTTCGAATAAAGCGGGTAAGGAAAGGTGGCGCCTGCCCCCGTGAGCTCCTGCTGCTCTGCGGCGAGCCCCGTTCCCGTGAAGGAAAGGATCGCCAGGACGAGGAAAATTAGCGAGTTCTTCATGGTCCTCCTTTAGGTAAGGTATGTTTTTTTTATTTTATGCCGTCCAGGTTAAGCGATTGTGAACCTTTTGTTAAGGTTTGATGAATTCGGTCATTCCGCCGGCGCAACCGGCAGTCTGACAATGAAGCGGCTCCCTGCACCCTCCGCGCTTTCAACGCTGATCTCGCCCCCGTGAAGAAGCACGATGTGCTTGACGATGGAAAGGCCGAAGCCGGTGCCGCCCGTTTTTCGAGACCTCGACTTGTCGATGACGTAGAACCTCTCGAAGATCCTGGACAGCTTTTCCTTTGCCATTCCTATGCCCGTATCGCGCACTTCAATCGTTATGTTCCGGCTGTTCCGGCGGATAAGAAGACCGACCTCTCCACCGTCCGTATACTTTATTGCGTTATCGAGCAGGTTTATCAACATCTGTTCTATTTTGAACGGGTCCAACCGCGCCGGCTCCATGTCGTCGGGGCAGTCGAGCTTCAGCTCCAGGCTCTTCTCTTTCGCCTGGTGCTCGAACAGGCGTATCGTCTGCTCTGCCAGCCTCCGGAGGTCCACCTCCTCCAGCTCCAGCCCGGTGCCTTTCCCCTCCAGCCGGGAGAGGAGGAGCAGATCGCTGACTATGTTGATGAGCCTGTCCGTATTCCTCTTGATGATCTCCACGTAATGCCTTGCCCCCTCGTCCACTTCCTCCTCGAGGGTCTCGGCGAAGCCCTTTATCGACGTAAGGGGGGTGCGCAGCTCGTG
>JBEKOT010000191.1:0-4950 GCA_049521495.1 Syntrophorhabdales bacterium
CCGCGATGCTGCGCTCAGGACATGGTTGCGCCTCTCGAATCGATACTTAATTTTGCAAATTGCTCTAGACGCGAAAAACAGGTCAGGACTGGGGTGTCGAGTGGATCATCACGCCCGCAGTAGTGCCCTGAGAATATTCTTGGTTTCCATGCCCCTTGCCAGGCGAAGCACCCTCGCGGTGGTCTTTAATCCTATTTTCTCCAGACCCTGTATATTTAAAGGGGAACAAATTTCCTCCAGGAGTGTCTAAGCAACGGGGAGGCGAGAGTTAACAAATTAGCCTCCATTCCCGGCCGTTGAAGCCACCGAAGGAATGATCGCGGGGAGGGGATGAAGAACGGGATGGCATCAAGGAGAGACGGCGTGCGGAAAATATCTTGGCAGGGGCCTCCCGTTTGGTATAACATTGAAGCCGAGCAGTTCCAATTCACGATGGAGGGGAAAATGTTACGTAACCTATGTGTTTCTCTTTTGGTGGCAATCTTGATGATGGCGGCTGCCTGGCCCGTCTGCAGCGCGACCACCGGCGAAGGCGCGTTCAGCATACCCATAATGGCCCCGCTCTATGGGCCTCCGCCAATAGAATTCCTTGACAGCTGGGGAATAACGGTCAAGTTCAGGACTACTCCCGAGGCCGTTGCGGCTCTCGTGCCGAAGCCCCTCGTCCCTAACCCTGACAACATCGTGTATCTTACGATACAAAATCTTTTTGCGAAAGAAGTGGGCAGTTATGGCGAGCTGGCGGTTTTTGTGCCGGCCACGTTCGAAGGTAAACCAATCGACTTCTGCGTGTACGACTTGGCGAGCAGTGAAGCCGACAATTCTTCCGGCAGGGAGATTTGGGGATTTCCTCAGAAAGAGGGAACGATCAAATTGGAGGAGAAAAATGGTGTGGTGACCGGTAAGGTCGAGCGCGGCGGTATCGTCTTGATCAGGACCAGCATGGCCTTAGGTCGAGTACAAAAGCCGGAGACAGAGAAGCGGTTGCCGATAGTGAACCTGAAGCTCATTCCTTCCGTTGAGAAAGACGCGCCGCCCGACGTCAAGCGGTTAACCATTACAACGTTGCAAGATGTCGCGATACATAGGATGTATTCCGGTGATACGGTTCTTGAGTTCGGTGCCTCACCTGTCGATCCTTTTCAAAAGATCCCGATCAAGGAGGTTATCTCGGGAAATTACAAAGAGATGGATTTTACGATCGGTTACGGAAAAGTTCTCTACGATTACCTGAAGGCAAAGTAGGCGTCGAAGGGGGTGTCCGGATGGTTAGGACTGCACGTTGGTTTTTTCTTACTTTATTCCGATCCCGGCACTCCCATGTCCCCTGATGCAAATTATTCTACTTATGATGATGGCTCTTTCGATTTGGCCGAAGAAACGCCGCCCCCTTTACAATTTGCGGAACCGCCGGATATGGTAGTCGTGCCCAGTGAAGGGAGTGATGTCTACCTGGCGCCGGATGCGGAAGGGCTCTATTTCTACGACGGTTCCTGGTATCGCAGCTACGGAGGCTATTGGTTCAGCTCATCCTTTTACGGCGGACCCTGGTTAGCAATCAGGCAGTTCCTCGTCCCGAGCGCCGTTCTCGTCATACCGCCTAATTACATACGTTCGATGCCGCCGGGGTATTACCGGATGCGGTACGCCCAATTCAATAGCAACTGGCGCATCTGGGGTCAAACGCATTACTGGAACAGCCAGGCGTGGTATAGGGAACATTCTCTGCGCCATTGGGGCGGCGTACCTTTTCGTAGGCCGGCTCCCCCGCCCCCCAGGCAGGCGGCGACGCCCAGACCTTCTCCTTCTCCAAGACCGGTCGCGACATATAGGCCCTCTCCTTCCCCGCCCCCAAGGCCTGTCGCGATGCGTCCTGCTCCTTCTCCTTCCCCGCCCAGGCCTGCGGCGATGCATAGGCCCTCTCCTTCCCCGGCCCCCAGGTCTGCCCCTTCTCCCGGCCGCTCGGGTAGAGGCAGGCGATGAAGGGTCCGTCGAGTACCGGTGACCTTTTCGATGGTAGTGACTCCAACCCTGGGCGCCCCGAGCAGTAGGGTAGATCAGGCCCCCGGCTCTAGGCGCCCATATAACAAGGCAAGGATTGTGAGGAGGATTTTATGACAAGGTTTTTGCCGGCTTTCCTGATTTTTGCTTTTTTGATAGCCTTTGCGGGAATCACTTCAGGGAGTTCTCCCGGCGATTCACAAAACCAGGTCTTGAGTGAAGACAGCAAGGATCGGATGCCTCGGCCGGATCAGAAATGCAGCAAAATTTGTAGGAGGTACGAGTGCTGTGAATGGACATACGGCCCATACGACCGGCCGATATGCAAAAGGGAATGCTGCGCCGAGTATGTGGAACGGTGCGAATGACGCCGGGAAAAACTTGGCCGGCTCCTGGAGCAAGATGAATAATCGCTTGACCGTTATAGACCGAGCCGGGGAGCGGCAGCGCAGCCTCACCGGCGTTCCTTACGCTCGATGACAACCATCTGAATCCCGAATTAGCGTGGCTTACGGGGAAGGCCTCGAAGCCGTCAGACTGCTTGCCGGCGGGAACAGCTTGCCTCACCTGGCGTCGTTGGGGACCACCCTGATCCTGATGGCTACGTTTCCAGGCGGCAAGTCCGGCCTCACGGGCATTGCGTCGCCGATGTCGTCCAGCTGCTCGACGAGAGGGCCGATTTTTTCGCGCTGCAATTCCCCGGTGACGGACTCGGAGCCGTCCTGCGATTCCCTCTGCACGTTCCACGCCCCCGTCTCGCGCAGGAGATCCTCCACCTCCCTGGCCGCCGATTTGAGGTCGGACACCTGGAGCGTAACTTCGACGGGCGTTGCAGCGGTAAGCCCGGCCGCCCTCTTGGCCGAGAATGCCTGCTTGTGGGCCTCTTCCATCTCCCTTTGTCTCATGGCGCCATCGGGGACGGCAGGCGCAGGGACCGGCGCAGAGCGCAGGACGAGTTCTTTTTCCTCCGACTGGCGCGTCCCGACGTCAAGACGGGCGGAGGCGGGCGGCGACGGAGGGGCTGCCTCCGGTACCGGCTCGGGAGACTTCGGAGCGGGCGGAGGGCCCGGCACCTTTCCGGCGCTCGAGGCCTCCGGCTTCTCCTGAACCTTTTCGTAGGCCGCCTGATCGGGTGCAGGGGTTCTCGCCGCCTCATAGGGTGGATTGACGCCCTTGTAAAGATAGACTATGAGGCCGGCGATCAGTACCGTCGCGAAGGCCTGAATGGGAATCTTTACGCGAAGGGGGTAGAAGAGCCGCTTAAAAAATGCAGGCTCTTTGTCCGCCTCGTCCCTCACGTGGGCCATTATCTTCTGAGCGAGCCACGGCGGGGGCTCCACCTCTTCGAGACCTCCGAGGAGGAGCTGCGTCTTCCTGAGATCGGCCAGTAATGAGCTGCAATCGGCGCAAACGGCGACGTGACCGGCCACGAGCTGCCTGTCGCGCTCGGAGAGCTCGCCGTCCGAGTAAGCGGGTAAAAGCGCCTTTATGTCCTTACATGAGGTCATAGATCTCCGATCTTGCCCTTGAGGCTGTCCCTTAAGACGTCCCTCGCCCTGAAGAGTCTTGACTTCACAGTCCCGTCAGGTATGTCAAGGATATCACGTATCTCCTCGTAAGAAAACCCGTGTATGTCTCGCAGGACGAGCACCTCTCTGAACTCTTCGCCTAGGCGCCCGATGCACTCCTGCACCGTGCCCTGGAGGTCCTTCACCCGGAGCTGCTCGTCGGGAGGCGGGTCATCGTCCGCCGGCTCCAGGACGTGGCAGCCGTCCTCCGTCTCTATCGGCTCATCTATCGAGGTCCCCTCGTGAAGGGACCTGCGCCGCGCCTGTTTCAGCCGGTTCCTCGCTTGGTTGACGCAGATGCCGTAGAGCCAGGTCGAGAACTTCGCCTCGCCCCTGAACTTCTTTATGGACCTGAAAGCTGACAGGAATGCCTCCTGAACCGTATCCGCGGTCTCGTCGTAGTCCCCCATCATCCTGAAGGCGATGTTAAAGGCCTTTTTCTGGTATTTCGCAACGAGCACCCCGAACGCGTCGGCGTCACCCTTCTGGCAGGCCGTAACGAGATCATGGTCCTCGTCGGCCGCCTGGGTGGTTTCATCTACCTTTATAGACGTTTCAAACAAGCCTTTTGTTCCCCTTCTGCATAGTACCACCGCTTATCGGTCCCGTGTCAAGGAGTTTTGGGTAACGATGGGCCGGGATGGGATGGAGGGGCCTCACTCGCCGTACATAACGAAACCTGACCAGAAAAAGGGGTGTCTGAAAGATGTCTCCAGCAGGGCGAGCTTGGCCCGGCGCAGGGCCTCCTCCCTCGGCAGGCCTTTCCGAATCATGTTCTCGTAAAAGCGCGACATCAGCTCCTTTGTGCCGAGGTCGCTTACCGCCCAGAGACTTACCACGGCGGCCCGGCTGCCGGCGTACATAACGGCCCGCATCAATCCCGTGATGCCCTCCCCTCGCTCCATGGCGCCCAGCCCCGTCCGGCACGCGGACAGCACCACGAGGTGGGCGTTGTATCGGCAGTTCATAAGCTCCCCAAGGGTTAGGAAGCCATCTTCTTTGTCGCCCGGTATCTGGCTGAGGACGATCGCCTGGAACCTGGGGTCGACGATGCCGTGGGCAGAGAAGTGTATGTAGCCATACTCATGCATATCTTCGGCCTTGGCCGAGGCCTCGCGAGCGGCCAGCCGCAGGAGGCCCTGCTCGTCCCTTTTGACCTGCCTGAATATGCCCTCGATGGCGCGTATCTCGTCGCCGCTTCCCTTAAGCCTGCCGAGCCTTCCGCCCGCCCCGGCGAAGCGCGTCCTGGTCATCTCCTCAGAGAGCGTTCGGCCGGGCCCCTTGAACCCCTCTTCTTTCTCGGGCCTGCCTGCCCGGTAGCTCTCGTAGTCGTAGACGGGGTCGCCGAAGCCTATGAATCGGTCGCTCGGCCTTTCCCCGT
>JBEKOT010000192.1:0-3798 GCA_049521495.1 Syntrophorhabdales bacterium
GCGATCGGGACCGCCTTCGGACGGGAGCACGCGCTCTGCATCTTTCGGGAGACCTGCGGAGACGTTCCCGTCGTCGAGCGCAACGGGGACTTCTTCTCCTGCGATCACTTTGTAGACGCGGAACACCGCTTGGGGAACGTTATGGAGACCCCCCTCGTCGAGCTCCTCGACGGCCTGTCGCAAAGGGCTTTCGGACAGGCAAAGTCGGGCGGGCTACCCCATTGCTGCAAGGCTTGCGAGGTTCTGACCATGTGCAACGGCGGGTGCCCGAAGGACCGCTTCCTCACTACTCCGGAGGGCGAGGACGGCCTCAACTACCTCTGCCCGGGTTACAAGCGTTTCTTCTCTCACTGCCGTCCCTTCGTGGCGGAGCTGGCAGCCCTATGGCAGGGCCGCCATCTTGAAGAGCGGGAGGCAGCCGGGGCGACTCGATACGGGGCCAAGACGGGGCGCAACGAGCCCTGCCCTTGCGGCAGTGGGCTCAAGTACAAGAAATGCTGCATGGGAAAATGACTGCCGGGGGTACTCGACCCCCGGCCTTGCAGTTAAGTTTTAAGCTTCTCCTTTAGAAAAGCTATCGTTCGGGTCCATGCAAGCTCGGCTGCTTCCTTGTTGTAACGGGCAGGGTTCGTATCGTTGTTGAAGGCGTGCTGAGCACCTTCGTACATATACAGCCTGTAATCGATGGCGGCTTTCTTCAGCGCCGCGACATACGCCGGGATGCCTTTGTTGATCGGCTCGTCAAGGCCGGCGTAATGTAGCAGGAGGGATGCCTTGATCCTGGGGACATCCTCCGGGGCGGGCTGCCTTCCGTAGTAAGGGACCGCCGCAGATAGGTCGGGCGAGTTGACGGCGACCTGGTTGGCCATCGCTCCACCCCAGCAGAAGCCTACGACACCGACCTTCCCTGTGGACATGGGATGGGTCTTCAAGTATTGGACGGCTGCCACGAAATTCTTTGTCGTCGATTGCTGGTCCAGTTGGCCGATGAGAGCTATAGCCTTGTTCTCGTCTTCCGGGGTACCCCCGACAGGCGAGAGGGCATCGGGGGCAAGGGCCAAAAAGCCCTCGACAGCCACGCGCCTGGCTACGTCCGCAATGTGCGCGTTGAGGCCCCTGTTCTCGTGGATAACAAGGACGCCGGGCAGTCTCGCCTCTCCTTTAGGTCTTTCCAGCTTGCCGCGGACTTCGCCCGTTGCGCCCTTATATTTGACGTCCTGCGAGTAAAGACGGGGGTCGTCCTTCGGGATCAGGTCCGCTCGGGCATAATCGGCCTCCAGTGAGGCAAGAAGGGCATTTGCAGCAGCGGCGCCTCCCGCGAGAGCGGACAACTTCTTGAGGAACGCGCGACGGTCCAGCAACCTCCGGCTGTGCTCATGATAGAGGTCAGCGGCTTTTGCGTTCGATTTCTTCTCCATAATTGCCCTCCCTTCTCTCCCGCAGTTAGTTGTGACCGGGCGCTCGCGCGCCGCCGGCACCTCCTACCTCCCCTTGAAGATCTTTTTGAGGCCCTCTCCCATTCCCTTCACACTCGATCCCGCTTCCTTGGCACCCTTTCCACCGATGCCTGTCACCGCTTCGGGTATTGCCTTGAGGGGAAGGCCGAGCTTTTCGGCCATGGCCAAGGAGATCCTGTGCATCACATCCTCTTTGATATCGAACTTCGGATTATTCAGGTCCCCCTCGATGGTGAAATTCATCGTGATTTCATTATTACTGTTTTTCAGAGAGGCGACGACCAAGGACAGGGGGACACCCATGAATTTTCCGCCCATTCCGGCCCCGCTTTGAAATTCAAGCTCTTTCAGGACGGCCTTTCCGGGAGCGTGCAGTTTCTCCGATGCGACCTTCGCGGTCAGGTCAAGGTCGAGAAACCCCTTCGTGATGTTGACGGGACTTTCCTTTTCGAAATAAGGCTTGAGGGCGGTTATATCGAGGTTGCGCAGATTCGCCTTGATGTCCATGTCCTTCGTCTTGATTTTTATCTTCCCGTTGCTCTTCACGGTGCCGGTCCCCCGGTTTCCGGGGATAGCGGCGGCCAATGAGTAATTTGAAAACCTGTCGTCAAAGGGTACGGAGACGCCTTCGATGACCATGTCTATCTTGCGCAGCTTACTGAGTACGGGCCTTACCGGAGTTTTCCCGTCGAGGTAGTCCACGGACCCGTTAACTACCTCGACCTTCTTGAAGATAACGGGAGGCGCGGGCTCCTCCGCCGTCTTTTTCGCGGCAGGCCTTCCGGCGGCTAGTTCGGGCGGCAGGACCGGATTGACGATGTTCCCTTTCTTGTCGACCTCGATAAAGAGATAGGGGTCTTTGACGGTGACGCTGGAGATGGCGTATTGTTTTCGCAAAAGTCCCATAAAATCGGCCCTTACCGAGAGATCGCCGACTTTGATGACCTCTTTTCCCGCGCTATTCTTGAGAACGAGGCCGACGGCCTCGACTTTGCCCCACTTCAGATCGATCCTCTCGATGGAGAAGCTTTTCCCCAGCCTGCTTTCCAGCTCACTCTTGATGATCCGGTTCGCATACCTGATGAGCACCGCGATAGAACAGACCAGCACGACAACAAAAGCGACGGCTACGATTAGAAATACTTTCGGCTTCTTCCCCATTGCCATGGACCCCCCTTCGGAAAATTCGGAATATATTAATTATATTCACTAAATGCCGGTTTTATGTCAAGCACTTGCATTTCTTTTCTTTCGCGGCGGCAAAAGGAGAGGATCTCAATAAGGCAATTGACGGGGTGACGGATTTTTCTTATTCTCTTTGAGCCGGGGCCCAGGCTTTAGGAAGGGTCGCAGCAAGCGGAAGGACCAAGGTCGGGACGGTCGGCCCGGAGAGGGAAGCGAAAAGGCTGGCGAAGAGTCTCTCTGCGTATGGAACGCAAAGGAGGTTGTCATGAACGATCTGGCCGCGTACAACATGGTGAAGGAACAGATGCAGACAGGAGATGTTCTCCTGTGGCGGTCCCATAGTCTTTTGGGTGTGCTCATACGACAGTTCAGCGATGCCCCCGTCAACCACGCCTCGCTCATCATGAGGTTCCAGCCTTACGAGGGAAGCGAACAGAGAAGGTTTATAGCCGAGGCATTGGAGCATGGCGTCGTCCTTAACCTGCTTTCGAAGCGCCTCGGCGAAGAAGACGGCGAGGCCTGGTGGTATCCCCTTAAAGGCGACTGGGCGCAGAAAAGAAACGAGATAGGGGAGAGGGCCCTTAAGTATATGGGAACGCCCTACGATTACGCTGCGATCCTGGAACTGGCCGTGACGGAGGTAAAGGCAGGGACCGAGAAGATGGTTTGCAGCGAGTACTGCTTCGAGTGCCTCGGCATGACGGGGAATATCCCCACTCCCGGCCAGCTTCCATCGCTGGGGATATTCAAAGATCCTGTAAGAGTGCTGGGCCGTGACGGAAGACGTGACGCCTCGGGTGTCCTCCTCCGAGAGCGTCCCTTGCCGGTCTTCACGCAGCCTCCTGTCTGACGTAGACGACTATCCTGTAAAGGACGCTGATGATCAGGGCGCCGAGGGCCCAGACGCCGGCGGTGATGAGCGCCTCGGGGAAGGTCGGGCCGTACTCGTTGATCTCGCCCAGAGGGGAAGGGATGAAGCCGGGAACGATAAGGCCAAGCCCTTTGTCTATCCAGACCCCCACAAAGACGGCCAAGCAGACCAGGGCCAGGAGGCCTTCGTTCCGGCGGACCCGCCCGGCCAAAAGGGCGCACGCCGACCCCCCCATGAGCACCATCGATAACCACATCCACGGCACCAGGGCATGATGGCCCTCGA
>JBEKOT010000193.1:0-3769 GCA_049521495.1 Syntrophorhabdales bacterium
TTCCTCGCCCTTCCGCCTGTAGAGCAGCTGATAGGGGGCTTTACCCAGTTTACGGACGAATGGAAGAACGTCCTGTCTTTACTTAGGACTACGGTGCTCGATGACGTGAGTCACATTATAGTCAAGTACGTTGCCAAAGTGCTGGATGTCCCTGCCTTTGTGCTCTTTCCCGGCCAGGACGGAAAGCTCCGCGTGTGGGCGAGGAGCGCAACCGACGTGGATCTCGAACCCCATGAGATGACCGTGGCCCAGTGGAGCCTGATCAACGGGAAGATGGCCGGGGCCGGCACGGAGACGCTGGCCAATGCGAAAGTTTTTTTCCTCCCCATGAAATCGGAGGAAGACGTTGTCGGCCTCATCGGCCTGCAATATGAGTACAAAAACCTGCTCCTCGACCAGCGCCGTCTTCTGGGGGCCATCGCGAGCCTCGCCGCCCTCGGCGCGCTGCGGTGGGTCAAGACCTGACGGCGGGAGCGGCTTTCCTCTTGCCCGTCAGGGTTTTTTCCCCTCTTGCAGCCGATCGAGGGCCAGGTTCAGCCGGAGCACATTGATCCTCGGCTGTTCCCACGGGTAGCGCCCCTCGGCCGTAGATATGACAAGACCTTTGAGGGTCTCCGGCTCAAGGCCGCGGGCAGCGGCAACCCGAGGCGCCTGGACGAGGGCCGCCTCCGGGCTGATGTGGGGGTCCAGCCCGCTCGCCGAGGCGAGGACGAGGTCGGCCGGCACCGGGGCATCAGGACCGAGACCGTTCTCGCTGCGGGTCTTCTTGACCCTCCCTGCAACCTCCTCGAGGTACTTCCGATTGGCAGGCCCGAAATTGTCGCCTCCGGAGTTGGCTGCATCGTAGTCGTTCGCTGACGGCCGGCCGTGGAAGTACCGGGCGCCCGTGAATTTCTGCCCTATGAGGGCAGACCCGACTGCGCGCCCTTGATCGGTGACCAGACTTCCGGTAGCCTTCTCCTTGAAGAAGAGACGGGCAAGACCGGTGATGCCCAGCGGGTAGGCGATACCTGCCGCAACGGAGAAGACGAGAAAGATAAGCAGTGCCCGGACCGATTCCTTCATGGGACCTCCTCTTAAGCCAAGCGCAGGAGAACGACTGCAAGATCGATCAGCTTGATGCCGATAAAAGGTAAAACCACCCCCCCGAGGCCGTAGATGACGAGGTTGCGCCAGAGGAGCGCCTGGGCGGTGACGGGCCGGTATTTGATGCCTTTCAGGGCCAGCGGGATCAGCATGGGTATGATGATCGCGTTGAATATTACGGCCGAGAGGATCGCGCTTTCGGGTGTTGCCAGACGCATCACGTTCAATACGGCAAGGGCCGGGAATGCCTGGACGAATATGGCGGGGATGATCGCAAAATATTTTGCCACGTCGTTGGCCACGCTGAAGGTGGTCAAAGCCCCTCGGGTCATGAGGATCTGCTTGCCGATCTGCACTATATCGAGGAGCTTCGTGGGGTTCGAGTCGAGGTCCACCATGTTGGCCGCCTCCCTTGAAGCCTGGGTGCCGGCGTTCATGGCAACGGCAACGTCGGCCTGGGCGAGGGCCGGGGCATCGTTCGTGCCGTCGCCTATCATGGCTACGAGGTGGCCTTCGCCTTGGTACTTTCTGATCAGACGGAGCTTCTCCTCGGGTTTCGCCTGGGCGACGAAGTCGTCGATGCCCGCCTCCGCTGCGATGGCCGCCGCGGTAAGGGGGTTGTCGCCCGTTATCATGGTTGAACGGATGCCCATGAGGCGGAGCTGGTTCAGCCTTTCCTTTATGCCTTCCTTGAGCACGTCTTTAAGCCTGATGACGCCGAGGGCTCGACCGGAATCGGCCACGACGAGGGGCGTTCCTCCCTCTCGTCCTACGAGCTCGGCCGACTGCTCGACGCTCTCCGGAATAACGCCGCCTTTCGACTTGACGAAGGCGGCGACCGCGTCGGTTGCGCCCTTTCTTATCTCCCGCCCGTCGAGGGAGACGCCGCTCATCCGCAGCTGGGCCGTAAAGGGGATGAAGCACGAGGCGTCCGGTGTCTTGATGTCCCGTCCCCGCACGGACAGGAGGCGCTTTGCGAGGGCCACGATGCTCCTCCCTTCCGGCGTCTCGTCGGCCAGCGAAGAAAGCAGAGCAGCCTCCGCCATCTCCTCTCTGGTTACCCCGGCCGCCGGCATGAAATCCGTTGCCATGCGGTTGCCCAGCGTGATGGTGCCGGTCTTGTCGAGGAGGACCACGTCTACATCGCCCGAGGCTTCCACTGCGCGGCCGGAGAGGGCGATCACGTTCTGCTGGATTAGCCGGTCCATGCCGGCGATTCCTATAGCAGGAAGAAGGCCCCCGATGGTCGTGGGCATGAGACAGACGAGAAGGGCTACGAGCACGGGCACGGCGACTTCTATCCCGCCATAGGACGCAAAGGGACGAAGGGTGGCAACAACGACTATGAAGAGCACGGTCAGCCCCACGAGCAGGATCTCGAGAGCGACCTCGTTTGGCGTTTTCTGCCGTTTCGCACTCTCCACCATCGCGATCATGTGGTCAAGGAAAGTCTCCCCCGGGTTCGCTGTAATCGTCGCCTTTATCTTGCCCGAAAGGATGCGGGTCCCGCCGGTAACCGCGCTCCTGTCTCCTTTCGCCTCCCTTATGACCGGGGCGGATTCGCCGGTGACGGCCGATTCGTCGACCAGGGCTACGCCTTCTACGATCTCGCCGTCGCCGGGTACCGGGTCGCCGTCCTCCATCACCACGATATCGCCCTTCCTGAGGGAGAGGGCGGGAATCCTCTCGGTCCTGCCGTCGGGCCCCACCTTCCGCGCATATGCCTCTGTCTGCGCCCTCCTGAGCGTCTCAGCCTGGGCCTTGCCCCTGCCTTCGGCGAGCGCTTCCGCAAAGGTGGCAAAGAGCACGGTGAACCAGAGCCATATAGTTATCTGGACGTTGAACTTAAAGGGGCCGCCGTAGAAAAGGTCGCTTATGGAAATAAGAGTAGTCGCGACGGAGACGATCTCGACGACGAACATGACCGGGCTCCGCCACAGGAGGCGCGGGTCGAGCCGCCTGAAGGCGCCCGCGATGGCCGATCTGATCAGGCCCGTCTGCCAGATTGTAATCTTCTTCTCTTCCATGGCGCCCTCCTTAAAAGGTCCTGCCCGCGCCGAGCAGGAGGTGTTCGAGCACCGGCCCCAGGACAAGGGCGGGGAAGAAAGTGAGGGCGCCGACGATGAGCACGACCGCTGCGAGCATCCCTACGAAAAGGGGGCTTTCCGTAGGGAAAGTTGCCGAGCTGGCGGGTATTCGCTTTTTCAGGGCGAGCGAGCCGGCTATGGCCAGGGCTGGAAGAATGGTAAGGTACCGTCCAACCAGCATGCAAAAGCCGGTTGCCAGGTTATAGAAGACCGTGTTGGCGTTCAGGCCGGCAAAGGCGGACCCGTTGTTACCGGAGGCGGAGAAGAAAGCGTAGAGTATCTCCGAGAGACCGTGGGGACCCGCGTTGTTCAAGCTGGAGAGGCCGGCGGGCACGACAGCCGCTATGCCTGCGAATATGAGTGATGCGACAGCAGGGGCAACGACCACGATGACGGCCATGATCATCTCCCTCGATTCAAGCTTCTTTCCCAGAAATTCCGGCGTGCGGCCGATCATCAGACCGGCGAGGAAGAGGGCGAGGATCGCGTACATGAGCATGCCGATCAGGCCGACGCCCACGCCCCCGTAAATCACCTCGCCGACAGCCATGTTGAACATGTAGACGAGCCCCGTGAGAGGCATCATGCTGTCGTGC
>JBEKOT010000194.1:0-3768 GCA_049521495.1 Syntrophorhabdales bacterium
AGTATGAGAACGGCGCGGAACTTCAATGACTTGAGCACTTAAGACCTCATTCCGTAAGTTCGTGATACCCAAAAAAACGCAAAAGGATAACGCGGGATGCTTTCTTTTGTCAAGGTTCTTCCCGAGGAGCTCGCCTCTTTTCGCGCCTCGTGCCTTTGAAGGTCCGGCCCGCGATTCACAGGGAGCGGCCCATTGCACAGGCACCTTCGGGCGTTCGGGAAAGGTAACCCCTTGACGGCTAGTCGGCGTCCGCCTCAGTTCCGGACGCGAGCTTTGCCGCCTTATGTCTCATCCATAGCTTCCCGACCACGATGACCCCCACGGTGAAGACCCCTTGGACCGTGTAGCACGTAAGCGCGCTCGGGTGTAAAGTACTCTCTATAAATGCATCGCTGGAGATCATATCCCCTGCGACCCTGCCCAGGATGGCAGCGCCCAGGGTCACTATAATCGGATATCTGTCCATGAGCCGCGAGAGGATGTCGCTCGCGAACACAACGATGGGGATGCTGCTGCCCAGGCCGAAAATAAGTAAGGCTAAACCCGCGTCGCTGCCCTTACAGGCCCCGGCAACACCAAGGACATTATCCGTGCTCATCACGAGGTCGGCAATCAGTATAGTCACGATAGCTTTCCCCAGCGTATGGACCTCTTTCCGGTCACCTTCATCGCCCGTGCCTTCGATGAAGAGCTTCACCGCTATCCATGCGATCAACCATCCGCCGAGAAACTTTAAGAAGCTTACCTCCAGGAGTATCCAGCAAAAATAGGTGAGCACGATCCGGAGCACGACGGCCAGGCCGGTGCCGAACAGGATGCCCTGGAACCGCTGCTTACCGGATAGCGAGCGAACCGCCAAGGCGATAACGACCGCGTTATCCCCGGAAAGAATGATGTTGATGAAGATGACGCTTGATAGACGAAGCCAGAAATCCGTGGTGAACGATATGTGAAATATGCTGCCCCAGTCCATAATTCATAAGCCCTTTGAATAGGATGCCGGAGTCATCGGGTGAACAGCAATCGTGGATTCATCGCTCCTGCCGGTTAACCATCGACCCGGCCGGCGCTGCCTTCGATCCATTGCTAAAACAATCTCCTGGGTGCCGTGTGCGTCATGGGATTGTGCCCTTCGAACTCTGCCTCTTTCTGCTCCAAAGCCATCTGTAATATATCACAGCCGAATCGATTAATGCTACATGATTCTTGGTTGCCCGGCCGGCGGCCTTTCCCATCCCGGCTGAAAAAGAATGCTCCCGCTGCCCGGCTGCCCTGTGGTATATTAACTGACTGTATGGACCCGGAAAAAAAAATGGGCATCATCTTCATCGTCATCGCCATCTGCTTGCCCCTTGCCGCCCTGCCCTTTCTGTCTGGTTATTCCAAGGAGAAAAGCATCTTCGGCAATCTCTACGGGGTTGCCATCGAGATAAGAAAGGACAGCCAGGCCCGGGTAGACGGTTCAGGCACGGAAGAAGGGCATCGTCCCACGGATTTTTCCAGGATGATACCCAAGCGGATACCCTTAAGGTTCTTCCTGGCAGTCACGCTCATTTTTCTCTATATGGGCATCATCCGTATCGATAGGGCCAGGCGCAGAGAGTACGACCGGACGCACGGCTTCGGACCCGAAGGATAGGCCGGGCCTTCACGGTCCGGGCGCATCCTTGCCAACAACAGGACACCTTTATAGCTCGTTGTAGACTATCCTTCCGGCGACCACGGTCAGGAGGTTCCTGCCCCTCAGTTTCATCCCATGGAACGGCGTGTTCTTGCCTTTGGAAAGAAAGGCGTTCCTGTCGACGGTCCACTCTGCCCTGTCGGAAAAGACGATGAGATCCGCCGGCTTGCCCACGGCGATCTCGCCGTAGGGCAGGTTGAGCATGCGCACGGGATTGACCGTCATCTTTGCCAGCAGGGCCCTGAGGTCGAGCACGCCTTCGTGCACCAGCGAGAGGCTGAGTGCGAGCGCCGTTTCAAGCCCCGATATCCCGGAAGACGCCAGGTTGAACTCGACTTCCTTCGAGACAGGGTCGTGAGGAGCGTGGTCGGTGGCGATCATGTCTATCGTGCCGTCCCTGAGACCTTCCCTTATGGCGTCCACGTCCGCCCGCGACCGCAGGGGCGGGTTTACTTTGGCGTTTGTGTCGTAGGTGAGGGTGGCTTCGTCCGTGAGGGTAAAATAATGGGGGCATGTATCGCACGTTACAAGTGGAGACCGGCCCTTTTCGTGTCTCATGATGTCGACCGTCCCGCCGGTGGAGATATGGGTAATGTGCACGGGGGAGCCGACGTACCGCGCTATGGAAATGTCTCTTTGGACCATTATCTCTTCCGCAACGGGCGGGACCGCATCGAGCCCCGAAATGAGCGACCCATGGCCCTCGTGGACGACCCCTGTGAAACTCTCGTCCTGACAATGGCAGATCGTCGGCAGCCCGAAAAGACGGGCGTACTCGAGTGCCTTCAGGAAGAGCGCGCTGTTCCTGACCGATTTTCCATCGTCGGAAATGGCGACCACGCCTGCCTCGCGCATCTCCGCCATTTCCGACAGGTCTTCGCCTTTGAGCCCCTTGGTTATAGCCCCGCACGGGAATACCCGGACCGCGCCTTCCGCGCGGGCCTTCTTCATAATGTACTCGGTGACGCTCTTGTTATCGTTCACCGGGTCGGTGTTCGCCATACAGACGATGGAGGTGAAGCCGCCGCGGGCCGCAGCCATCGTCCCGGTGGCTATCGTCTCTTTCCATTCATAACCCGGTTCGCGTAGGTGGGTGTGCACGTCTATAAGGCCCGGGGCCACGAGGAGCCCGCTCGCATCGATGACCTGATCGGCGCCCGCCGCGGCGATCTTCTTGTCGATTCTCGCTATCGTTTCGCCGTCGATCAGTATGTCCAGGACCTCGTCCAGGCAGCTCGCAGGGTCCAGGACACGGCCGTTCCTGATGAGGATCAAGTCTCGCCTCCGGAAAGCAGATAGAGGACGGCCATTCTTACGGCAACACCGTTTTCTACCTGGTCGAGGATCACGGAATAAGGTCCGTCCGCTACCTGGTCGCTGATCTCCACTCCTCTGTTTATGGGTCCCGGGTGCATGATAATGACGTCACTTCGCGCCTTTTCGAGATGGGCCTCCTTCAGACAGTAAAGAGAGGAGTATTCCTTTATGGAAGGGATGAAGGAAGTGCCTCCCCGTTCTTTTTGTATGCGAAGCATCATGATGACGTCCTTATCGGCAACAGCTTCTTCGAGGCGGTACGCCACCTTGACCCCCAGCTCTTCGAGGTAGGGGGGCAGCATGGTCGGGGGACCGCAGCAGGTCACCTCCGTGTCGAACTTCCGTAAGGCGAATATATTCGACCGGGCGACGCGGCTGTGGGCTATGTCCCCGATAATGGCGATCTTCAGCCCGTCCAGGGTCTCCTTTTTCTCGCGCATCGTGAACAAATCGAGGAGCGCCTGGGTCGGGTGCTCGTGGGCTCCGTCGCCGGCATTTACGACGGAGGAATTGAGGATTCTCGAGATGATATACGGTGCGCCTGCCATATTGTGCCTGATGACAATGGCATCGGGCCGCATCGATTCGAGGTTCCTTCCAGTGTCCTTCAGCGTCTCCCCCTTCACGGCGCTGCTCGTGCTCGTTGAAATGCTGATCGTATCGGCGGAGAGTCGCTTGGCCGCGATCTCGAAGGAAACGCGCGTCCTCGTGCTCGGCTCGTAAAAAAGCATGATGACCGTCTTTCCCCGGAGCGTCGGGACTTTTTTGAT
>JBEKOT010000195.1:0-3751 GCA_049521495.1 Syntrophorhabdales bacterium
TTTGCCAGGCGGCCCGCCGATGTGCTACAATGCTTCGACCGCCGGAGGAAGCCGATGACCGCGGACCACAAGCATATAGGGCCGTCAGTACCCATCCCTGAAGCACGTCCCCTGCGCGAATTCCTGGCACGCACGGCCGTCTACCTGAAGCCTTACAAATCGAAGGCGGCGGCAAACATCGCCTGCGCCTTATGCGCCCTTGGATTCTATTTTGTCTTTCCCCAAGCGACGCAGTACATCATCGACGATGTCATAGCAGGCAGGAAGCTCGCCCTTTTGCCGCCGGCCATCCTCGGTCTCCTCGGGGCCTTTCTTTTCTGCGATTTCTTCAATGCCCTGCGCATCTCCATCAATGCGAGCTTCGAGCAGGGCGTCGTCTACGACATGCGGAGGGACGTCTACGCCCGTCTCCAGAGGCTGCCAGTCGGCTATTTCGACCAGCGGCCATCCGGCGACCTGATGACGCGGGTGACGGAGGACATAACGACCGTCGAGCGCGTCCTGATAGACGGCACCGAGCAGGGAACGACCGCCATCCTGAGCGTAGTCACGATCCTTGTCATCCTCCTCGTTAAGAACGCGCTCTTGACCTTCTTCGCCCTAATCCCCCTTTCCGTACTCGTCGCCGGCACCCTTTGGTACACGATGAGCGCCTACAGGCGGTATAGAAAGCAGCGGGGGGCCATAGGGGCGATGAACGCCCTTCTCATGGACAACCTCCAGGGCATCCGGCAGATAAAGACCTTCGGCCGCCGGGACTATGAGAACAGACGCTTTTCCGAGCGCGCCGGGGCGCTCCGGCGGGAGACCCTCGGCGTCATGAGGGTCTGGGCCGTCTATTCGCCTTCCATGACCTTCGCCGGGTCTCTCGGGATGGTCCTTGTCCTGTGGGTCGGCGGCCCGATGGTAATGGCGGGCAGGATGACCCTGGGAGAACTCGTAGGCTTTATCTTTTACCTTACCCTCTTCTACGAACCTATAGGCCGCCTGCACGGGTTGAACCAGATGCTGCAGTCGGCAAGGGCGGCGGGCGAGCGCCTCTTCGACATCCTCGACGCGGCCGGAGAGCGGCCGGGCAGCCGCGGGTCCGCCGGGTTCGACGGGCCGGTGAAAGGTGAAGTTTGCTACGAAGGAGTGAGCTTCGCCTACGGGCCGAACGGCAACGCCCTCAAGGATATTTGCCTGAGTGCCTCTCCCGGCCAGATGGTAGCGCTGGTGGGACCGACAGGCTCGGGAAAATCGACGCTCGTGAGCCTCCTGCCCGCCTTCTACGAGCCGACAGCCGGAAAGATTACCATCGATTCCCGTGACATACGCGGAATCTCCCTCGATTCGCTCCGGGCCCAGATCAGTATCGTCAGCCAGGAGACCTTCCTTTTCAACGGGACCGTCCGCGAGAACATCCTCTACGGAAAGCTCGACGCCGCCGAGGCGGAGTTCCTCGCAGCGTCGAGGGCTGCCAACTGCCACGATTTCATCACCCGCCTGCCCGAGGGCTACGATTCCCTCGTCGGCGAGCGGGGGGTGAAGCTCAGCGTCGGCGAAAAACAGAGGATAAGTATCGCCAGGGCCCTTCTGAAGGACGCGCCGATCCTGGTCCTCGACGAGGCCACGGCCAGCGTAGACACGGCTACGGAAAAACTGATCCAGGAGGCGGTCGAACGCCTCCTGGCCAACCGCACGAGCTTCGTCATCGCCCACCGTCTGAGCACTATACGCAACGCCGACCAGATCCTCGTCCTGAGCAGGGGTGAGATCGTCGAGAGGGGCACCCACGGAGACCTCATGGAACGGAACGGCGTTTACGCGGGCCTTTGCCGCCTCCAGCAGGCAAGCTCCTCTTCGGAGTAGGTGCTGTGGACATCCTCGGGCGGGGGTGATAGAATGGCCGCCATGGGCCGATTCGAGTTCGTCTTCGCCTTTCAGCCGGGACCGGGCCACTGGTCGCGCATGGGCCCCATCGCGTCTGCCCTGAAGCGCGCGGGCCATAGGGTCGTCCTGGCCACATCCCCGTCGTTCCGGCCCCGCCTCGACGGGATGGCCGACGACGACTTCATCGCCATCGGCCCCCCCTGGGAGGAAGACCGGCTGCCATCTATGGACCGACTGAGCTCGCTCGTCGGCGGCCTCAGGGCGCGAGGGACGGCGATCAATTCTTTCTTCTTCGGAGCCGCCCGGCAGGTCTCCGCGGACCTGGAGCGGGCACTGAAGGCCAAGCGGAAGCCGGACTTGCTCGTTTTTGACTACACCCTTCTCGGCGGTCCGCCGGCGGCAGAGGCCCTCGGCCTGCCCTGGGCCTCCGTCTTCGGCCTCACCGTGCCCTTTCCCGTCCCGGGCTGGCCCCCCTTCGGCAGCCACTTTCGTTTCTCCCGGTCTCCCTCGGTCGGCGAGAGATACCACGAGATAGAGGAATTGATAGTCCGTGAGAACAGGGAGCTATATGCCCCTGTACGCGAGCTTTGGCGGGCAGCGGGGAGACGCGTCTCCGACCCTTGGAGGCCGTACGGCAGGTTTGGAAGGCTCGCCATCGTCGGCTCCATCCCGGAGTGCGAATTCCCCCTGCCTCCCCGCTTCCCCGCAAGGGTCCGCTACGTCGGGCCGCTCATCGGGAGAGAAAGCGCATCGGCCGGCCTCGACAAAGAGGCCCTCGCCTTCGTCCGCCGGAAAGAAGACGGCCCCCTCATCCATTTGACCCTGGGCATGACTTTCAGCGAAACGGCGGCAGTCCTCAGGAAGGTTTCGGCCGCGCTCCTGGACGCGCCCGTGAGGCTCCTCGTCTCCAGCGGAAACCTCGATGAGGATTCCATCCGGGGCGCCTTGCCGTCCCGCCGTTTGCTCGTCAGGCGGACGGTTCCTCACATGGAGGTAATGCCCGAGATAGAACTCCTGATATGCCAGGGTGGCGCCGGCACCCTCATGAAAGCCCTTTATTTCGGCGTTCCAAGCCTCGTCGTACCCCTCGGCGCCGAGCAGCGAAGCAACGGGGCGAGGTTCGTCCATGGGGGGATCGCAAGAATGGTCCTCCCCGGCCGCCTGACCGCCAAGGGGGTCCGCGAGGCCCTTGGCGCGCTGACGGACGTCAACGGCGGCTACAGAGGGCGCGCGAAGGAGATGGGAGAGAAGGCACGCCTGGCAGGCGGGGCCGAGGCCGCCGCGTCCCTTCTTGAGGAGGTGTGTGAGAAGGGGGCAGCCTTATGACCCGAGGGCTTTCGGGCGGCCAGCCGTCAGGGGAGATGGCGGGAAAGGTGGTTGTAGTCACCGGCTCGACTAGCGGCATCGGCCGCGCTGTCGCCATGGGCTTTGGAGGGCTCGGCGCCTCGGTCGTCTTTAACGGCCGTTCCCGGAAGCGCCTCGCCGCCGCTTTGAAGTCGGCGAAGGCCCGCGGCCTTTCCGCTTCGGCCGTCTGCGCGGACGTCTCGTCGCCCGATGGTGCGCGCCGGCTGATAGAGGGGGCATACAGGGCCTTCGGAAAGGTCGACGTCCTGGTCAACAACGCGGGCCTGCCCGGTCCTCCGTCGGCGCCCTTCTGGGGGATCAAGCCTGCCGCGTGGTCCGAAACGATGACCGTCAACCTTACGGCGGCCGTGCTTTGCTCGTCCGCCTATGTCCGCAGGCTGCGGGGCGGGCAAGAGGGGGGAAGGATCATAAACGTCTCGTCCACGGCAGGCGCCCGGCCTTATGCCGGCCTCGCCCCTTACTGCGCCTCGAAGTTCGCTCTAGCCGGCCTTACCGGCTGCCAGGCGGCGGACCT
>JBEKOT010000196.1:0-3737 GCA_049521495.1 Syntrophorhabdales bacterium
GAGGGAGAGGCACTGGTCGGCGCCCTGGTGAAGCTATCGAAGGACAATCTGTCGAACCTTTACCCCCATCCGCTTTATGCACTTTTCCATTACTCCCATCCGCCGGTTCTCAAGAGGATACGAGATATAAGGTCGTGCGACCTGCGGCCGGGTCAGGCGCGAGGCGAGCGGCCGGGTTAAGCGCGGGGGCGAGCGTCATGCCTCTTCTCTCAGCCTTCGCTCTCTCTTTTCTCGGCCAATCTGTTCTCAAGCAGGTTTATGGCATGCAGCATCACATAAGCCTCGTCCTTTGTTTTTGTATCATCGAAAGCAATACCGGCGCTCTTGAGCAAATTTCTCATTTTATCCGCAAGGTAACTCAGAGTGGTAGAAATGTAGACGGGAAAATACCAAAAATAGAACACGGCCAACACGAGGCAGACGGATCCTATGATGGCCATGGAGTTCATAAAGCGGGAGGAATCGCGTCGCACTGCCTGGTTTTTCCGCACGACAGCCTGCATATTGATGTCGTAGATAGCGTTGATAGATTGCTTCACTCTTTCGGAGGCCGGCAGAAATTCATTAAAATATACCGTACTTCCGCTCGATCCGCTCTTTATCTGAAGACAGAGTTTCAGGTAAGAATCATAATCCTGGTTGAGCCTGGCGACCCACTCTTTCTCGTGTATCTCCGTTATGTTCTTGTTTTCCGCCTTCAGGTTTGTCTCCAGTACATTTCTTCCGGAATCGAAGAGTCTCGCGTAATAATCAGACATCCCACCCCGACCTGTATTAAAGATGGTGACGGTCAGGGAAGTTTTCGTGTCGTCAAGACCGGCAAGCATGTTTTTGGCATAGACGAGAGAATAGTAATTGTCTTTCAGAACCCTGTCGGACTCCTGAGCCAGTGTTCCCACGTAATAGGAGCAAAAGCCCGCGAGTGTGAAAATAATCAGGAACAGAAATCCTAAACCCAGGATGAGCTTGGTTTTTAGAGTCATGTTGCCTCCTCACGTCGAGCGGAACGGAGATCCTCGGTAGCTGTCGGTCTCCAGATGCGCCTTCGCTGATTGTAATGAAAAGCATTCCCGAAGGCTCTCAACCATTCATATATACTATTGCATGCTTAAACAAAATTGCAAAGCGAGCCTTCCAGGAAGACATAGATGCGATTGCCTGCCGTCGGCAACTTTTACAGGCATAGCTATTCTCAGATCATTCTCAGGGCACTCGACTCACGCGCTCAGCGCGAAATCTGTATACCGGCTTTTTCCCTGTCCCACGTGTTCGCCGTTACGCCCGCCTGCTTCAGGAGGTATTTTTGCACGCGCTCGGTCGGCGTTTTCGGCAGGCTCTTCATGAACTCCACGTACCGGGGCACGGCAAAGTAGGGCATCCTCTGGTTTGCGTACTCGATCAGTTCGGGAGCGGTGAGCTCCTCCCCTGGTTTCAGGACCACGCATATCTTCACCTCGTCCTCCGCGAGCTCCGACTTCACCGCTACCGCTGCCGATTCAAGTACCTTAGGGTGAGTGTTTATCGCCCTCTCCACCTCGAAGGAGGAGATATTTTCGCCCCTTCTGCGCAGAGCGTCCTTCTTCCTGTCGACGAAATAGAGGTAGCCGTCATCGTCTTTCTTTGCGAGGTCCCCCGTATGGAACCAGAGGTTCCTGAACGTCTCCAGAGTCTTGTCCGGCATGTTGTAGTATTCGAGCATCATCGTAAAGGGTTCCAGGGGCCTGAACACGATCTCCCCGGTCTCGCCCGAGGGCACTTCACTGTCGTCATCGTCGACGAGCCTAATGTCATAGATGGGGAGCGGTTTTCCGCAGGAGCCGGGCCTCCTGTCGTACAGCGTCGTATGGACCGGGATGCCTATCTCCGTCATGCCGAAGCCCTCCATGCAGGTGAGACCGAACCTCTTCTCGAAGCGGTCCATGACGGACTGGGGACAGCCGGCGCCAAGGGCGATGCGCACGGGATTGTCCATATCGTCCGGCTTCTCCGGCTGTTTGTCGAGGATGGGGATCACCGCGCCCAAGTAATTGAACTGGGTCGCCTGGTACTTGCGGATCTCACTCCAAAAGCGGGTGGCGCTGAATTTGTCGGAGAGCACCATCTGGCCTTCCGCGAGGAGAGCCGTTATCGTGGTGAGGCACTGGCCGTTCATGTGATAGAGGGGCAGGAAAGTGTAGAAGATGTCGTCTCTCCCCCCCTCGCGAAGGGGAAGGAGCTGTTCGGCGACGACGATCCAGAATTTGTGCGGACCCAAAGCGCCCTTCGACAAGCCGGTCGTCCCGGAAGTATAGATAATGTTCTGGGGGTCGGAAGGCGAAATATCGACGTGCACCGGATCGTCGGGGGCATTGAAGAACTCCTCGAACCCTATAGCGGGTATCTTGAAGCCGGCCGGCCCCCCTTCCTTGAGCCCTCCCAAGACGACTACCTTCCGGAGTTTCGGCAGGCCCTCCTCTATGAGCGGGAGCCTGTCGAGAAAGTCATGGGCGATCACGAGAACCTTCGAATCGGACTGATCGATGATGTGGCGCAGGAACTCGCCCTTGTAGGATGTGTTGATGGGAACCTCGACTGCGCCCATCTTCGCCGAACCCCACCAGACATGGAGGTACTCCGGACAGTTGGGGAGCATGATGCTGATTTTGTCACCCTTGGAGACGCCCTGGTTCAAAAAGGCATTTGCGCATCTGTTTGCGGCGCGGTCCATCTCTTTGTAAGTGAAGGACTCATCCTTGAAACGCAAGAAGACCCTCTCCCCGTTTCGTTGCGCCCTATCCTCTATGAGCTCTCCCAGGACATACGGTACCTTTTCCACCGGAAACCTCCTCCCCCATCTTTGTTAAAGACTGTAAATCGCTATTTCTCCGTTCCGTCCGCCTGCCCGGCCGGTCTGAACTTCGGCAGTGTTACCTCCGTCGAGCCTCCATATCTCACCCTGTTTTCCTTGCCGCCGTGACGGCAAGAGGAACCGCGAGCGGATCCGGACAATATTAAACCCGCAAAGGGAAGAGAAATCCAGAATTACTCATCCTTCCCGAGTACGCGGCGAATCTTTTGTGTGGGGACCCTGCCCCGCAAACCGTCTACTTTCGTCTACTTTAGTAAACCCCCCGGGGGAGGAGATGGAAAGGCACTTACCTTTACGGTAAGATATAGTCGGTCATGGTACATGTCGGGACATGTTCGTGGGCGGAAAAGACCCTCGTCGAAAGCGGGGAATTTTACCCCGGGGAGGTTCGGACCGCAGAAGGAAGGCTAAGGTATTATGCATCCCGTTTTGACACGGTGGAGGTCGACTCCACTTACTATGCCATACCCGATCCGCGCACCGTGTGGCTCTGGGAGGCAAGGACCCCGGCCCGTTTCGTGTTTCACATAAAGGTTTACGGCGCACTTACCGGACACGCCATAGACCCGAAGACGCTGCCTCCCGATATAAGGGGCGCCGCCGGCGGCCTTTCAGGCGGATCGGTTTACGTGCGGGAGGAGGAAGCCCTGCGGCTGATCGCCAGGCGGTTCGCGGAGGTCCTCATGCCGCTTAGGAGGTCCGGGAAGCTCGGCCTCCTGGTCTTTCAGTTCCCGCCCTGGTTCGACCGGAACGTCCGAAATGCGGACTACATACTCCTTTGCAAGAACCTCATGGGGGATCTGCCGGTGGCCGTCGAGTTCCGCCACGGGAGCTGGCTGTCTGCCGCAAAGGCGCAGGAGGTGCTTGAATTTTTGAAGAAGCACGACCT
>JBEKOT010000197.1:0-3705 GCA_049521495.1 Syntrophorhabdales bacterium
GGCTACGTGCCCCTCCGAACTGAAGAGCCTTCCATCACGATGAATGATCTCCACCACGGCGCATCCTCGGTCCAGAGCACCGCGCAGCGCAACGCGAAGGTCGGTATCCCTGTCGATCTCCACTGTGCGAAACCGGACCGATGGGTGTTCCTGCGCTGCGCTTAAGAATAGTCCGAGCATCCCTTCCACCGGCAGCCGAGCGAGGGTTTCGCTATCCTCCCCGGAATGGATCAGCGCCACGAATTTCTTGGCCGGTGATTGAAGAAATGCCTTCAGGAGGAGAAAGAGTCCCCTGAGAAGCCGCGAAACATCCGCCATGCTTCTTAACCTGCCCGACCCGCTTTCACGGAGGCTGATAACCATCCCGGAAAGGGGCGGCAGGCCCGCTATTCTCTCCGCAGCCCCGGAGGCCCCTTCATCGGTTCGAATGTCGTGGCCCTCGACGCCCGGACCGGAGTCCCCTTGCATGAAGAGCATTGGAAACGTGTCGACCCCATAATCCAGCCGGAGGATGTCCCCTGCCCTTCCGGCAAGCCCGTCATCCCTGTCAGGCGAGAGAAGGAGGACCGACTCGCCCGGGCTCAATTCCATGGGAATAGAGGCCGTGAGCTTTACAGCGGCGTGGTTGAATACGAGCCGCTTTAAGCTCGACTCATCATCCGGGGACTTCAGGGTTTCATCCCGCGCAGGGTCGGCGTCAACAGCCCCGGTGTCCGGCTGTAGGCCGGCGCCTCCCTGCCTGGCGATTACCCCGGAGATCCTCTGGGCGATGTCCTTCACGGTGCGGACATTGACGAAATCCTCCAATTCGATAGTGATCCCGAATTGGCGCTCCGCAGCATCCATGATGATGGGGAGGCGGCTGGATCGGATGGAGAGGTCCCTTCTGAGTTCCATATCGGGTTGGATCTCGTCCCTATTGAATCCTGTGGCATCCATGATGATTTGAATAAGCCTCTCCATAAGATCTTCGCCCTCGGGCGCCGCCGGGGGCAGGTGAGGCGCCGGGCTCGCGCCTGCAAGCCCTGGTTCCGGCGCTCGTAACGCGGGCGCCGGGGCGATTCCATGAGATTCGGGAGCTTTTCCGCGTGCAGAGAGGGAAACAAACCTCGGTTCCCCTTCAACCTTGAGATGACCTTGAACGAAGAGCTGAGCAATAGCGTTCTTGTGGGTCAGGCCCTCCGCGGAAGCAAGACACGTCGGGATACATACCGATTCAGGAAGCGTGTCCGCGATGAGATTGCTTAATGTTTCGCCGGGGCCCACCTCCACGAAGAGCCGGACTCCATAGTCATTCCAGAGGGTCCGGACATTATTCATCCAATGGACGGTAG
Organism: Syntrophorhabdales bacterium; assembly: GCA_049521495.1. GTDB lineage: Bacteria > Desulfobacterota > Syntrophorhabdia > Syntrophorhabdales > WCHB1-27 > CAWEPK01. The sequence goes on from JBEKOT010000197.1 coordinate 1,335, forward strand.
ATTCCAGGTGGGCCATGAGGATTCGCCTGATCTCATCGGGATCTGACGGATACGGCGCCATGGTCGTGTTGGAGATGACGGGAATCTGCGGAGAATGAAATGGAATGGACGCAATGTACGCCTCGAGCTCATCATGGATAACCTTCATGATAGGGGAGTGGAAGGCCATGCTCACCCGCAGGAGGGCGGCCCGGCGGCCCGTTTCCTTCAATCTTTTGCAGAGCTCCTTGACCGCCTCTGTGCTGCCGCTCAGGACGATCTGGCCCGGCGAGTTGATATTGCCGATGTGGACATCGTCCCGTCCCCGGATCATCTCTTTCAGCATATCCAGGGGGACGTCCACAGCCGCCATGACGCCGGGGTCCACGTGCATACCGGCGGCTTTGTCCATGCACAGGGCCCGCTTGTTCACGATGCGAAACCCGTCCTCAGGGGAATAGACACCCGCCAGGCACAAGGCGGTCAGCTCGCCCAAGCTATGGCCGGCCATGGCCACGGGGTGAATGCCAAGGGTCGTGAGGTATCGAGCCATGGCATGTTCCATGGCGAACATGGCGGGTTGCTGCCACCGCGTCTTCTGAAGGTTCTCCTCTCGATCATGGAACAATAAGTGAAGGAGGTCGAAGTCCGCCGCGGCCGCGGCCCGGTCCATCCACTCCCTGATGACGGGAAAGGACTCGTAGAGCTCCCGTCCCATTCCTCCATACTGCGACCCCTGTCCGGGAAATACAAATGTAAGCGGTAGGGCCGGCAAATCCTCGCGGCCGATGAAAACTCCCTGGCGCGCCAGGGACCTCGATGCCCTGGGTGAGACGATCCCGGATTCGGCAAGGGAGGCCGACCTCGCGATGACCGTGAGCGCCTCCTCTTCGGATTGCGCCACGACGGCCATCCGGCAGTGACGGCCGTCCATCTTGGTCCGGAAGAAAGAGACGCCCTGGAGCGTGGGAGGGCCGCCCCCCTTCTCTCGATCGAGACCTGGTTCTCCGCCCGGTGAGACCAGGATCGTATCCGCCTCATCCATGGCCTGCTCCACCTGCACCACGTAGTTGGAGCCTCCAAACCCGAAGGCGTTGACTTGAAGCCTTCTTGGCTCGCCGGCCCTGCGCTTCCAATCAAGCGGCGCCGGGGTGATGAGGAGACCCGATCCTTCCAAGTCGATTTCCGGGTCCGGATGCGTATAATTGAGGGTGGGAGGGAAAACCGCCGCCTTCATGGCCGTGACTCCCCGAATGAGGTTATTAATGCCCGAGGCGCCCAGTGTGTGTCCGATCTGCGATTTGAATGAGGTGATCACGGTGCGCTTCGAGGAATTGAAAACGGCCTTCAGGGCGCGGGCCTCCTCCACGTCTCCTTGCCGGGTGCTCGTGGCATGGCATTCCACCAGGTCCACTGCATCGGGCCCATAGGGTACGTCCCGAAAAGAGGCGCGTATGGCCATCTGTTGGGTGGTATTGGATGACTCCACCATACCCAGATGGTTGTTGCTCGCTCCCATGCCGGTCACGAAGGCGTGGACAAGGGCCCCCCTCGCGCGGGCCACGCTTTCCCGCTCGATGACGATCATTCCCCCGCCTTCGCCGAGGACCATCCCGTCTCTTTCGGCATCGAAGGGGCGAGAGGTCTCGTGAGCGGGTCTCTCCTGTCCGGACAACCCGTGAAGCGCGCCCAGCGCGGAGAATTCCAGAAAATGCAAGTGGGTGAGATTATCTTCACCCCCTCCGACGATGGCGGCATCGATGACGCCGTTCCTGATCATCTGGATGGCGCTGTAAAGTGCGACCAGTGAGGTCGCGCAGGCTGCGGAGACGGAATAGCTGGGCCCCATGAACCCATACCGGTTGCAGATGAAGCCGGCCGCCGCGCAGTTGAGTCTGCCCAGGAGCGTGGTGTCGTCCGGGGCCATGCGTCCGGACTTCACTTCCCGTTCGATGGCGCTCTCCTGATCCGGCGTGAGGTGAACGGCCCTTTTGATAGCGACAAGGATATCATGCACGTACTCCCTGATGATCATATCGGTGAGGGTCCCCGCCGCCTCACCCGAGTTTTGGGAGATGAGGACTCCGATTCGTTCGCGCGGTATGTCCGAATCCAGGATACCGGATGCCTGGATGGCTCTGTCCGCCAGCCACATGGTGACCCTTGTCGCCTCGGTCATGCTCCGGAAATCATGGGGAGGAATCCCGAGTTCGTTGCGGGAGACATGAAAGTCCAAGAAGGCGCCCACCCTGCAATAAGTTTTGTCCGGAACCTGCGGCCGGGGATCAAAAAAAAGCGCGTGATCCCACCGCGAAGGCGGAACCAATGTAATCCCGCTCTTCATGGCCAGGCTTGCAGCCCATACTTCCTCCGGACTCTGCCCCAGGGCATT
>JBEKOT010000198.1:0-4044 GCA_049521495.1 Syntrophorhabdales bacterium
TCCATGGAAGAAAGGAGGCCTGCGACGAGATCCTTCGTATTCCTGGTGATGATAACGACCGAGAGCACGCTATATCCTACCCCACGGTCTCTCGCGAGCGCAAGAGCAGGCCGTGCCTTGCGACATTGCCGGAGAGCCGGGTGCTATTCCGAAGAATGCTTGCAAAATTCGTCACCGCAGCATGATAATGTCCTCCCCAGCCATCCTGCCTCCTTGGAAAAAGAAGCAGTGTAGCATTGCTGGAATAGGACATTTCTACTTTGCGTTGACACTTGCAAAATTCGCCTTGACACACATGATAGCTCATGGTACTGTACAAAAATGTTCAATTTTGGAACCGCAGTAACCCCCGAAACGCGCAACATCGATGCTTCGCTTTTCTTATCATGGCCGCACCCGGTTCGAGGATTCAAATAATAGACAAGGAGGACTCATGGAAACAAAGATCTTGCTATCGGAACAGGAAATCCCGACGAAATGGTACAACATACAGGCAGACCTGCCCAATCCCCTCCCGCCACCGCTCCATCCGGCGACGGGTCAACCCGTGGGGCCGGACGACCTCGCGCCGGTCCCATCATCTGGAAAAATTCCTCGACACGCCTGCCCGTATTTACTATAAACACGAAGGGGTAAGCCCTGCAGGCAGCCACAAGCCGAACACCGCTATCCCGCAGGCTTACTACAACAAGATCTTCGGCATTAAAAGGCTCACTACGGAAACGGGTGCGGGCCAGTGGGGAAGCGCCCTGGCGTTCGCTGCCAGCCAGTTCGGCCTTGAGGTGAAGGTGTACATGGTGCGGGTAAGCTACGACCAAAAGCCCTATCGCCGCATGTTGATGCAGACCTGGGGCGCCAACTGCGTCCCCAGCCCCAGTCCGGACACGGGTGCGGGGAGAGGGTTTTTGGAACAGAACCCCGACCATCCAGGGAGTCTCGGCATTGCGATCAGCGAGGCCGTCGAAGACTGCGTAACCTCCAAGGACACGCGGTACTCTCTGGGGAGCGTATTGAACCACGTGCTGATGCATCAAAGCATAGTGGGCCTCGAGGCGCAGAAGCAGATGGCAAAGGTCCGGGAGTATCCGGACGTGGTGATCGGCTGCGTGGGCGGGGGCAGTAATTTCGCCGGCCTTGCCTTTCCATACGTCCGCGATAAGATCACGGAGGGGAAGAAGATCCAGGTGATCGGGTGCGAACCGACGTCCTGCCCGACCATGACGAAGGGCCCATATGTCTACGATTTCGGCGACACGGCCGGTATGACACCGCTACTGGCAATGCACTCCCTCGGCCACGCCTTCATACCCGCTCCAATCCACGCCGGGGGCTTGCGCTATCACGGTCTGGCGCCACTCGTCAGCAGGCTTCTCGTGGACGGCTTGATAGAAGGGAGAGCCTATGACCAGAACGACACTTTCGCTGCGGGGATCACCTGGGCGCGGACGGAAGGGTTCGTGCCGGCGCCGGAGACCAACCACGCCATAGCGGCGGTCATAGAGGAGGCGAAGCGAGCGAAAGAACAGCGCGAGCCCAAGGTGATACTCTTTATCTGGAGCGGCCACGGCCTGATCGACCTCTCCGCCTATGACGCCTACCTCTCGGGAAAGCTCCAGGACGCGCCCATGGACTTGGAGCAGGTCTCGCTTCTCTGCCGGGACCTCAAGCGGATAGGGATGTAAATCCCTCGAGGTTTAGCTGCCTCGTTTTTTATCTAGTTTTCAGGCTGAGGCCGGGGTCAACCCGAAAAGGGTTTGAAACCCCGACCTCGGGCTGACCCCATCTCAGGCTTTGTGAAGCGCCGACGGCGCCGGTAAGCTCATAGGAGGGCATTTATGGAGCTAGCGAAGCGGGTACAGACCATCAGACCATCCGGCGTCCGCAAGATCTTCGATTTGGCCCGCAAGGTAAAGGACCCGGTAAACCTGAGTCTGGGCGAGCCCGACTTCGATGTGCCTGACAAAATCAAGGAGGAGGCGGTCCGGGCGATACGCCTGGGGTTCAACAAGTATACCCCGTCAGGCGGCATCCCGGAACTGCGCGAGAAGATCCTCCACTATCTCCGGGCCAGGGAGATCATCTGCGAAGACGTCATAGTAACGCCGGGCGTTACGGGCGGCCTTCTCCTCGCCTTTCTGGCTGTCATGAATCCCGGCGACGAGGTGATAATCCCCGACCCCTACTTCGTCCTCTATGAATACCAGGTGATCCTTCTCGGCGGAAAGCCCGTTTTTATCGACACTTATCCGGACTTCACTTTGAAGGAAGAAGAGCTGAGGCGCGCCATCTCCGACAGGACTAAAGTCATCCTCATCAACAGCCCCAACAACCCGACAGGCGCAGTCTATTCGCCGGGCGAATTTGCCATGGTGGAGCGCGTCGCAAGAGAAAAGAACCTTCTCGTCTTCTCCGATGACATATACGACCGCTTCACCTACGATGGGTCGCCTTTTTATTTCGGAAAGCTCTACGAGAACACCCTCACCTTCGGCGGGTTCTCCAAAGACTGGGGCATGACGGGCTGGCGCATCGGGTTCGTCGCCGGTCCCAGGGAGATCATCGACAGCATGGTCACCATGCAGCAGTACGTTTTCAGCGCCGTTAACTCCACGGCCCAGAAGGCGGCGCTCATTGCCCTGGATTACGGGACGGACGAGCTGATCGACGGGTACAGGAAGAAGAGGGACCTTATCTACGAGGGAATAAAAGACAAATTCCGCGTGGTCAAGCCCAACGGCGCTTACTACATATTTCCCGAAGTGCCGGGCGGAGACGGGGACGCCTTCGTGGAGCGGGCGCTGAAGAGCAACCTTTTCATCATTCCCGGCAGCGTCTTCTCGTCGAGGAAGTCGAACGTACGCATCTCTTTTGCCGCAGAGCTCCCGGCTATCGAGAAGGGCATAGAAATCTTGAGGGGCCTCGCCTAAGCCGGCTTCAAAAGGGACCCTTCACCTTATCGAGAAAATAATTGCATCCAAATATCTTTGACCGGCTCCCCGTCTGTGCTAAACTGACGGTCATGCGGCTCAAGGATATACCATGAACGGCGGCGTCGATGCCAGGGTCGACGAGACGACGAGGAGGGCTGCCCTCGTTGCAGCCATGGTTTCCTCTTTCCTGTCGCCCTTTATGATGTCATGCACGAACGTCGCCCTGCCGGCAATAGCCGCGGAGTTCAGGATGGACGCGGTCTTTATGACCCTCGTTCCCATGGTCTATATCCTGCCGGGCGCCATATTCGTTCTGCCTTTCGGCAAGATTGCAGACATTTACGGGAGAAAGAGCGTTTTCGTTTGGGGAATAGGGGTATTTTCAGCTTCCACCATCCTTTGCGGCCTCGCCGGCTCCGGCCCGATGCTGATCCTATGGAGGATATTGCAGGGGCTGGGAAGCGCCATGATTTACGGCAACGGCGTTGCAATTCTAATGTCTGTTTTCTCCCCTTCCGAAAGAGGGAGGGTACTGGGCGTCACGGTTGCCTCGGTCTACGTGGGCCTCTCCATCGGTCCTCCTATAGGCGGTTTCTTGACCGAACAGCTTGGATGGAGGAGCATATTCTTCCTATGCGGCCTGTTCGGGTCCGTCATTACCGTGTGGGTCCTCCGCAGCCTCAAAGGCGAGTGGGCGGAGGCGAAAGGCGAGCGCTTCGACATTATTGGCTCCGCCGCCTACTGTCTGGCTTTCACCGCTTGCATGTACGGCCTCCGCCTGCTGCCCGCCAAGTCCGGGTTCCTTTTCATCGCCGTGGGCCTGGCCGGACTCGGCCTTTTCCTGGCATGGGAAGCGAGGATAGAGCACCCGGTGCTCGACTGGAAGCTGCTCCGGCACAACCGCGTCTTTGCTTTATCGAATGTCGCGACGTTCATCAACTACGGCTGCACTTACGCTATCGGCTTCCTCATCAGCCTCTACCTCCAGTACAGCCGGCACATGGGCCCGCAGGCCGCGGGAATGGTCCTGATATCGCAGCCCGTGGTGCAGGCGGCTTTTTCTCCCTATGCGGGGAAGCTGTCCGACAGGGTCGAGCCGCAGAAGGTGGCCTCC
>JBEKOT010000199.1:0-4234 GCA_049521495.1 Syntrophorhabdales bacterium
GCGTTTTCGAATTGATCAATCGCCCCCACCATACCCTTTCCTTCGACCTTCTCGTGAGGGGATTGAAAGCTTTCCGCAAGGCTTACAAGGGGAGCATCTGGCTCGAGATAATGTTGATAAACAGTATTAACGATAGCATGGAACATATGAGAATTTTTAAAGAATTAATAACCGGCGTTGCCGCCGATAAAGTACAGCTCAATACTGTGACGCGTCCGCCGGTCGATAGCGCGGCTGTCGGGCTCGACGAGGGGAGGCTGTCGTCTATTACCAGGTTTTTCGGGCGTAAATGCGAGGTCATCCAGGCCTTTGCCGGAAAGGAGGCCAGAAGGCCGGACAGGAGGCAGTGGACTGCGTCGGTGGTGGAGACGTTGAAGAGGAGGTTCTTGAGCCTTGACGACGTCGTGCTTACGACGGGCGTATCGCGCGCTGCGGCGAAAGCGGGGCTGGACAGGCTCATTAGGGAAGGGCGGATAAGGCTCGTGGAGGTCAACAGGGAACGGTTCTATACGGCCCGGCCGGACGAAGGCAATTCTTGTTGACAAACCCGTCAGGGTGAAATTATCATAAACCTTCGCGAGGCGGAGGTGCCCGGCCCGTTCCTGGGGATTGCGGGGCTAAAGAGAGGGAGACAATGAAGATTCAGAGAGCGGTGATAAGCGTGTCGGACAAGACCGGCCTTGCGGAGCTGGCGCCTTTTCTCAAGAGTTGCGGGGTAGAGATCATCTCGACGGGCGGCACGAAGAGATTCCTGGACGAACTGGGGGTCAACCCGAAGGAAGTAAGCGAGCACACGAAGAAAGAGCACAGGGAAGCGATGGAGGCCCTCGGTATCAAGAACATCGATATGATCGTGGTCAACCTCTATCCCTTCAGGGAGGTTGTGGCCAAGGGATGCACCTTCGAGGAGGCCATAGAGAATATAGATATCGGGGGGCCGTCCATGATAAGGGCGGCGGCCAAGAATTACAGATATGTGACGGTAGTCGTGGACCCGGCAGACTATCCGAAGATCATAGAGGAGATGAAGGCGCACGATGGCGGTACGACCGAGGAGCTGCGCTTTTCTCTTGCGAAAAAGGTATTCTCCCTGACCTCGGATTACGACAGGGCCATCTACGACTACCTTTCCCGGTCGAAGGGCTGAACGAAAAGGGGGAAATGTGCGAATTCTCGTCGTGGGAAGCGGGGGAAGGGAGCATGCGTTGGTCTGGAAGCTGTCACAGTCGCCGAAAGCCGAAGCCGTTTTCTGCGCGCCGGGCAATGGCGGGATCTCGAGCATTGCACCTTGCGTCGATGTAAGCCCGAGCGATACGGCAGGGCTTCTCTCCCTGGCCCGGAGGGAGCGTATAGACCTCGCAGTGGTCGGCCCGGAGAGCGCCCTGGCGGCCGGCATAGTCGACACCTTCGAGGCTGCGGGAATCCCCATCTTCGGCCCCTGCAAGGCGGCCTCGCGGATCGAGACAAGCAAGGTTTTCGCGAAGAAGCTGATGGAGAAGCACGCAATACCGACGGCGCCTTTTGCGGTGTTCGAGGCCTTTGACGCAGCCTTTGCCCATATAGAAGGGATGGCGCCGCCTTATGTGGTGAAGGCGGACGGCCTGTGCGCAGGGAAGGGCGCCTACGTGGTGACTACGCCCGAAGAGGGGGAAAGGGCGCTCAGAGAGCTTTTCATCGACCGTGTCCATGGCCAGGCAGGAGACAGGGTGATAGTGGAAGACTTCCTTCCGGGTATCGAGGCCTCCTACCTTGCCTTCGCGGATGGCGTGTCGATGGTTCCCATGCCGGCTTCTCAGGACCACAAGGCGCTCCTGGACAACGACAGGGGACCGAACACCGGCGGTATGGGCGCTTACTGTCCGGTGCCCTTTCTGGGGCCTGAGATGGCAGGCCGGATAGACACCGAGATAATGCGGAGGACCGTAGAGGCGCTCAAAGAAGAGGGCATCCCTTATAGGGGGGTGCTTTACGGCGGCCTGATGCTCGGGCCGGCCGGGCCGTCCGTACTGGAGTTCAACGCGCGGTTCGGCGACCCGGAGACGCAGCCGATACTCTTCAGGATGAAAAGCGACCTTCTTCCGGTTGTAGCCGCATGCGCGGAAGGGAACCTGGCCAGGGCAGGGTGCACGGAATGGAAAGAGGGGGTAGCAGTCTGTGTGGTCCTGGCGTCGGGGGGCTATCCCGACCGGCCGGAAACGGGGAAGCTCATAAAGGGGCTGAGCGAGCTCGAAGGGCAAAAGGACGTGCTCGTCTTCCATGCGGGAACGAGACGGACCGGAAAAGATTACTACACGTCGGGAGGCAGGGTTCTCGGGGTCACGGCCATGGGCGGCACCTATGCCGAAGCTATTGAAAGGGCCTACGGGGCTGTCTCGTGCATAGAGTTCGAAGGGATGCAGTACAGGAGGGATATAGGGAGAAAGGCGCTGCAGAGCCCGTGACCTGGAAGGCGCAAGGCGGTCTTCGCTTCAAAACGCCCGCCGCTGGCGGCGGTAGCAGAATCCCCTAAAAGGAGAAAATGATGGCTAAGGAGTATCGGATAGGCGTCATACCCGGCGATGGGACGGGCCCGGAGGTTGTCCGTGAGGGGATAAAGGTGCTCGAGGCAGCGTCGAGGAAATTCGGTTTTGCCCTGAGGTACAGCGAGTACGACCTTGGGGGCGAGCGGTATCTTAAGACCGGGGAAACGCTGCCGGACAGCGTCCTGTCCGAGCTGAAGTCACAGGAGGCCATCTACCTCGGCGCCATAGGCCATCCGAAGGTCACGCCGGGCATCCTAGAAAAAGAGATCCTGCTCCGAATCCGCTTCGAGCTTGACCAGTATATCAACCTGAGGCCGGTGAAGCTTTACGAGGGCGTGGAGACGCCCCTTAAGGACAAAGGACCGTCGGACATCGATTTTGTCGTGGTCCGGGAGAACACGGAGGGCCTCTACACCGGGTCCGGAGGTACCCTCAAGAAAGGGACGCCTGACGAGGTTGCCATCCAGGAGTCCATAAATACGAGAAAGGGCGTTGAGAGATGCATACGCTTCGCCTTCGACCTCACAAAAAAGCGGAACAAGGGGAATAAGCTTACCCTATGCGGGAAGACGAACGTCCTGACCTATGCATTCAACCTCTGGGAAAGGACTTTTTACGAGGTGGCCAAGGAATATCCCGGGATCGCTACGGATTACGCCCACGTGGACGCCACGTGCATGTGGATGATCAAGAACCCGGAGTGGTTCGATGTCATAGTGACGGACAACATGTTCGGCGATATCATCACTGACCTCGGGGCGATGGTGCAGGGCGGGCTCGGCATCGCCTGCGGCGGGAACATAAACCCCAAGGGTGTCTCCATGTTCGAGCCCATAGGGGGGTCGGCGCCGAAATATACGGGCAAGAACATCATAAACCCGCTTGCCGCGATCTTCGCGGCCGGCATGATGCTCGAGTATCTCGGCGAAGGCGAGGCTGCCCTGGCAATCGATGAGGCTGCCGCCAGGGCCCTAAGGACCGATGTCAAGTCTGTCGATGCGGGAAAGATGGGCATGGGGACCAAGGAGCTGGGGGATCTTATAGTCCGGTATCTGGGCTAGAGCTAACCTTCATTTCCTTGAGCTTCTTCGCGAGGGTATTGCGGTTTATTCCGAGGAGCCTCGAGGCCCGGGATACGTTGTCGCCCGCGATCCTCATTGCAGCGGCGATGAAGATCCTTTCCATCATCACCTGAACGTTCTGAAGTATATTATCCTTCTCATGGACCTTCGATATGAGGAGCTTCTCTACTATGCTCTCGAGCTTGCCCTCGACCTGCTTGTATAGCCTGTTTATCTCCGTGGTGCTTATCGTCTGTTCTTTGGGGGAGGACATGCTCAAATATCGACCTTCTCAGCCGGGAGGGGAGCTTGGCTCGGTACTATCCGGGGCCGGCTGAATATGTAATGGTTCTGATAAGAGATATTATGTTAACTTCCACTTCCCTTTATCAGTGCGATAATCTCTTCCACCTTCCTATCAACAATCCAATACCTCACCTTTGACCCGCACCGCTCATTCCGCACTATTCCCTTGGTCCGCAGCACAGACAGGTGCTGCGACACAGTCGCCTGCGGCAGATCGAGATAGCCCCATATATTGCTGACCCACCTCTCATGGCCGAGGAGGCTTTCAATGATCCTGATCCTTACGGGGTGTCCGATGGTCTTGAGGATATCGGCCCATCTTGTGTAAGTTTTCTCTTCCATAAA
>JBEKOT010000200.1:0-3605 GCA_049521495.1 Syntrophorhabdales bacterium
CTTTCTCGCCTGAAAAAATGAGGAATATCAGGGAGAGAGTCGCAAGCATCCTCGATAATGCCCCTGTCCGCCGTCGTATACACGAGTAACGAGTCCTTTGCCTTCCTGAAGCTGCTGATGAGGAAAAGATTCGAAGGCCTGGCGATAAAGCCCTATACCCTTTCCTTCGCCCACAAGCAAGAGGCAGGCGTCGTCCGCGTCCGGGCGACGGAACTCACCCCCGACACCCTGACGCCTCTTTTGGCCGACATGGTAGCAAAGGGCGAGGCTGTCCTTGCTTCTCCGGCCGACAGGGATGTCAGGAGGGCTGCTTACGGAGACCTCATCGGGGAAGCAGACCGGTCGAGGAGGATAGTGAATGTTCAATATGCTTCCCCCACGATCGTTGCACTCGCGGGAGAGGGTACACCCTTTCCGGTCGTTTCGGCGGTATTTGGCCGGTACAGGGAAGTGTGGAATGCCTTTTCCGATGTTGAGCTTCCCGAAGCAGACATCGAAGCTCTGCGGCATGTGCGCGTGGCCGATTTCAAGATTTCCTGCGCGGCCACCCCTTTCGGAACGGGTGCGGAAGGCTGGGTGACGCTGGAGATGGAACAGGGGCGTACCGAACGGGAGATCGCCCTTTTTAACGGCCTCGTTGATTTTGCTTTCTACTGCGGCACGGGCGCCTACACGGAAGAGGGGCTTGGCCAGACCCGAAAGGTGCCGCCGAGCCGTCCGAAATAAACGACGGCCCAAGGAGGCCGGCCCGCGCCGTTATCCGGAAAGAGAAAGAGGGAGCCTATCCTCCCTCTTCTCGGTGCCCAGGTCGATCCGGCTGTCCCTGCTGCTACATTCCCTCATAGGAGACGGCCTGGAGATAGTGGATATAGTTTACCGTCTTGTAGGTCCCCTTCACTTTGGCGCCGACCTTGAGCCCCTTTGCCTGATCGTACTCCTGCATGAACTTTGCATAGTCGTCCTGAAGGGTAAGCTCTCCCCTGGGGGTTTTCACGACGACGCAGTGGCATGCCGGGTCATGGCTCAACACTGTGCCCGTGAAATTTTGCACCTTCGCTTGCGACATCTGATTCATGAACGCCTGCTTGCTCCACTCGGCCCCACCGGCGCCTTCCTGGGCAAGCGCGTGCCCGACAAAAACGAAAGCGAAGAAGAACAATGCCGCTACCAATAGAGCTCTTTTCATGTAAAACCTCCTCAATTTGATTTTTAAAACCCGTGGCGATACTTACGCCCACAAAATCAATGTAATCGCGCCAAAGGGGGTTGACAAGGGCCGGGTCGAGTTTTGCGCGGAAATTTGAAAGAAGTTGCGAAATCCTTGCAGACGCAATTCCTCACGGGCATCATCGCTGCCAGTGAATCCAGGCGGCCTCCAGGGGCACGGCTGCGCCCTCGAAGCGCGGGATTATCCGGGGCGTATAGTCGGTAGCCGGACGGGTCGCAGGCGCCGCGGCGTTGAAAACATAGGCGTTTACGACCCCGGCCAAAGGGAGGCCGCGGACCATCTCCAGTCGGAACGGACCTTCGCCGTCTTTCCCGTCCGCATAAAGCTCGACGGACACGAAGGTGGCGTCAAGGTTGTCGAGATAGACGGGAACGCCAAAGCGATGACGGCCGCCTTCGGTTTCGACTTCTATTTCGCCGAAGTGCAGGTTGCGCCATTTCTTTTCCAGCTCACCCTGCCAAACCGAGATACGCGCGCCCATGCTGCATCCGTCCGCAACCCGGTCCCTGTAATTGCGGGCGGCAGGAAGATAATACGTCTCGGTATACTCGCGGACGGCGCGATTGGAAGAAAAACGCGGCGAGAGAGTCGCCATGCTCTCTCGCATGCGGTGCACCCACGCCCTGGGTATACCGTCCCCGTCCCTGGAGTAGAAATCGGGTATTACCTCCCGCTCCAGAAGGGTGTAAAGCGCTTCGGCCTCGGCCTTGTCCCATGACGGATCGTCGCCGTGCTCCCTGCCGTCCCCCAGCGCCCAGCCCACTGCAGTGGAGTAGGCCTCGGCCCACCAGCCGTCGAGTTCTGAAAGGTTCACGCCGCCGTTGACCAGCACCTTCATCCCGCTCGTGCCGCAGGCCTCCCAGGGCCGGCGCGGCGTGTTGATCCATACATCTACGCCCTGAACAAGGCGTTGTGTCATAAGCATGTCGTGGTCTCCCAGGAAGACCATATGACCGCCGGCGCCTGATCGCGCCACGAAGTCCGTCCATTCCTCAATCATGGCCTGGCCCGGTCTGTCGGCGGGGTGCGCCTTGCCGGCTACGATAAGCTGCACGGGCCGGTCCGGGTCCGTCAATATGCGAATTAACCTTTCGCGGTCGCTGAGCAGCAGGGTGGGCCGCTTGTATGTCGCGAAGCGGCGGGCAAAGCCGATGGTCAGGGCGCCGGGGTCGAAGAGATTTTTAACCTGCTCCATCTCCTGCTGAGAGGCGCCGAGGGCTGCAAGGTGTTGCCCTACCCGTTCCCTGACGTAGCCGACGAGCGACCTGCGGGCACTTGCGCGGAACTCCCAGAGCTTCGAATCGGGCACGTCCCGCAGATCTTCCTCCATCGTCTCCAGGGTCCCCAGCCAGCGGTTTCTTTCACATGCCTCGGTCCAGACCGTGTCCGAAGCTGCCGATTCCCAGGTGGGCATGTGGACCCCGTTCGTCACATGGCCGACAGGCACTTCGGGCGTCGGCCAGCCCGGGAAGAGCGGTTGGAAGATCTCCCTGCTTACCTCGCCGTGGAGCCGGCTTACCCCGTTAATGTACCCGCTCCCCCGTACGGCAAGGTAGGCCATATTGAAGGGCGCCGAGGCGTCATCCGAGGCAAGACGGCCGAGGGCCAGAAGTTCGTCCAGGGAGATGCCGAGGTCTTCCCGGGCATAAGCCCCGAGGTACTGGTCGATAAGAGAGGGCGGAAAACAGTCGAATCCTGCAGCGACGGGGGTGTGGGTAGTAAAAAGATTACCCGCCCTGGTTGCAGCCAGCGCTACCGGGAAGGTCCGCCCAGTCTCCTCCATGAGGCTCCGGGCGCGCTCAAGCACCACCAGGGCCGTATGACCTTCGTTCAAGTGGCAAACGTCGGGGCGGAGCCCTAGGGCTTTGAGGAGCCGCCATCCTGAGATCCCCAGAAGTATCTCCTGGGTGAGGCGCAGCTCTGTGCCCTCCCCGTAAAGCTCGCTCGTGATGCCCCGATGAGCTGGAAGGTTGGCAGGGTCGTTGCTGTCCAGAAGGTAGAGCTTTACATTGCCTACCCGGACCTCCCAGGTCCGCACCCAGACCGGGTAGCCGGACATAGGAATCTGGAGGCGCAATAATTCCCCGTTAGGTTCGCGAAGCGCCCTTATGGGCAGTTGGCCGGGATCATTATAGGGGAACAAGGCCCTCTGCGCCCCGTTCCTGTCGATGACCTGCCGGAAATAGCCTTGCTGATACAGAAGGCCCACAGCTACGGCAGGCAGGCCGAGGTCGCTTGCCGCCTTGAGCTGATCGCCTGCAACATTGCCGAGGCCGCCCGAGTAAATAGGGAGGGCCTCGCTCAGCATGAACTCCATGCAGAAATAGGCAATGCAGCCGAGGCCGGCTGATCCGTGGGTGTTTTGGAACCAGGCGGG
>JBEKOT010000201.1:0-3600 GCA_049521495.1 Syntrophorhabdales bacterium
CAAACCCCACTCCAGGCAATCCTCATGAACATCGTAACGGGCAAGTACAGGGCGGGCGACCGTTTGGTCGAGCGCAATCTCGTGCCCGACCTGGGTGTAAGCCGCACTCCTGTGCGCGAGGCTATAAGGAAGCTCGAGGGCCTCGGCCTCGTCCGGTCCGTGCCCCAGAAAGGCGCGGTAGTCGCGGAGCTTTCCCCTGCCGACGCGGACGCCCTTTACTTTTTGAGGGTCCATATCGAGCGCCTTGCAGCCGGACTCTCTTTTTACAATATCGACAAGGACGACCTCGAGGAACTCCGCAGGATAAACCGCGAGCTCCGGCAATGCCCAAAAAAACAGGCCAACCTGTTCGAGATGATCGAGAGGGACAGGCAGTTCCACCAGACCATTTACAGGGCGTCGAAGAACAGGTTCCTCATCGAAGTCATAGACGAGCTGCGTCTGAGGTGTTACGTCATTGCCTACTATGCCTGGACCAACCCCGGGAGGATCAAGGCATCGGTAGACGAGCACCGCGAAATAATCAAGTCCTTGAAGCAAAAGGACAGGCTGCGGTTCGAAGGCCTGATAGAGCATCAGCTTACATCGGCAAAACTGTTTTACCTGGAGGCAATGAGATGAGCCGGACGGATGGAACTGCCCAGGCCTCCGGACCTTGTGAGGTGGAACCGCTCCTCCCGCAGGGTGCCTACTACTTCTCAGGCAACGACGCGGCCGCTGAAGGCGCCCTGGCTGCCGGCTGCCGCTTCTACGCCGGCTACCCCATAACGCCTTCGAGCGAGATAATGGAACGCATGGCCGTGCGCCTTCCCGAAGTCGGCGGGGTCTTCATCCAGATGGAGGACGAGCTGGCGTCCATATCCGCCGTGATAGGGGCGGCTTGGGCGGGCGCCAAGGCGATGACGGCTACATCGGGCCCGGGCTTCAGCCTCATGCAGGAGGCCGTGGGCTATGCAGCCTTTACGGAAACGCCGTGCGTACTGATAGACGTCCAGCGGGCCGGCCCATGTACGGGCCAGGCCACCAAAGTCGGCGCCGGCGACATCATGCAGGCCCGGTGGGGCTCTCACGGCGACTACCAGACGATTTGCCTTTCTCCCTGGTCGGTCCAGGAGATGTACGACCTCACGGTCAGGGCCTTCAACCTTAGCGAACGCTTCAGGACACCGGCAATCCTCCTGGCCGAGGAGGCGGTAGGCCATCTGAGGGAGACTATGAGGGTGTCCGGCCCGATCGGTGTATGGAACCGGAAGAAGCATAAAGGGGCCGCCCCCTTCGGGACCGAGGAAGAGGACCTTGTCCCCCCCATGCCTGCCTTCGGCGACGGCGAGCGCCTCGCCGTAACCGGGTCCACCCACGACGCGTGGGGCTTCAGAAAAACCGACGAGCCGGACGTCCAGCAGCGGCTTGTGTGGCGCATCAACGAGAAGGTGCTGAAGGCGCGGTCCCATATCAGTGAGACGGAGGCCTACTTCCTCGACGACGCCCGTTTTGCCGTAATCTCCTACGGATTCACGGCCAGGACAAGCCTTTACGCGGTAAAGCGGCTGAGAAAAGAGGGCCTGCCGGTGGGTCTCCTCAGGTTGAAGACCATCTGGCCTTTTCCCGAAGATACCGTGAAAGCCGTGACCGGGCACATGAAGAGGGTGCTCGTCCCGGAAATGAACAGGGGACAGGTTGCCGGCGAGATAAGCAAGCATGCTCCGTGCGAGGTGGTCTCCATGGGCTTGACGAACGGCGAGATCATCCCCCACGACGCCCTGGTGGACCGTCTGAGGAGGATTGCAGCGTGAGGGCGATGGCGAAGTATATCCGGCCGGGCGTAGAATCGACCCCCTTCTGCCCCGGCTGCGGCCACGGCATCCTGATGGGCCTCATCCTGAGGGCCGTCGACGAGCTTGGGATAGATATGAAGAACATGCTCTTCGTGTCGGGGATAGGCTGCGCGGCCTGGATACCCAGCCCCCACTACGACGGCGATACGCTGCACACCCTTCACGGAAGGGCGCTGGCCTTCGCTACCGGCGCCAAGCTCTTCAACCCCGATCTGACCGTAATGGTGGTGAGCGGGGACGGCGACCTGACTTCCATAGGCGGAAACCACCTGATCCATGCCGCCCGGCGCGACATCGACATCAAGGTCATTTGCGCCAACAACATGATCTACGGCATGACGGGAGGGCAAACGGCCTCGACGACTCCCATAAATGCGAAAACGGCAACTGCGACCCAAGGAAACCCTTTCCGTCCCTTCGACCTCTCCCACCTTGTCGCCGCGGCCGGCGCGACTTACGTTGCCAAACACGCCGTGACCCAGCCCATATCCGTGATCGGCGCAGTCAAGAAAGCGCTCGGCCGCAAAGGGTTTTCCTTCATCGAGGTCCTCTCCCCATGCCCCACGCAATTCGGCAGGACGAACAGGCTCGACCGGCCGGAAGACCTTATCCGCGACC
The DNA here is from genome assembly GCA_049521495.1 of Syntrophorhabdales bacterium. Classification (GTDB taxonomy): domain Bacteria; phylum Desulfobacterota; class Syntrophorhabdia; order Syntrophorhabdales; family WCHB1-27; genus CAWEPK01. The sequence goes on from JBEKOT010000201.1 coordinate 2,454, forward strand.
TCATGGAGCGGTGCATCCCGGCGGAGGAGGCGGAGGGCATGGGCGCAGCGGAGCTGGCCGAGAAAATCATTACCGGAGAGGTCGTGCCATGCCCTGGATAAGACAGATACGGTTCTCCGGCCTCGGCGGCCAGGGCGTCGTTCTGGCCGGTCTCCTTCTTGGAGAGGCAGGCGCGGCCGACGGAAGGACCGTCACCGGCTCCAATTCTTACGGCGCTCAGGCAAGGGGATCGGGCTGCAAATCTGAAGTGGTCCTTTCCGACGGTCCCATCGATTTTCCCCACGTTACAAGGGCCGACGTCCTGGTCGCCATGTCCCAAAGCGCGTACGACCAATACGCCGGAGAAGTCACACAGGACGCCCTGATCCTCTACGATTCGTCCCAGGTGAAGCCGGCCGGCGGGGTGCGGGCAAGGCAGCTCGGGGCTCCCGCGACCGAGACCGCCCTCAAGAAATTGAAAAACAAACAGGTCGCCAATATAGTCCTCCTCGGGGCCCTCGTTGAAGCCGACCCCGTCGTTTCCGCGGAAGCAGTGGTCAAGGCGATCGAGAAGCACGTCAGCCCGCGCTTTCTTGCCCTCAACCTCGATGCTTTCTCTGCGGGCAGGGAGCTCTCGAGGCAGTCGCATGGTTGAGGGAAGGACGCACAAGCCCGTCGTCGATCATATTGCGTGCCGGACCTGCGGCGTCTGCGTAAGGGGCTGCCCGGCGGAATGGATCGCGGAGTATCGCAGGGAAAAGGACAGTCTGCGGGGCGCCGCCTACCGGGGTCGGCAGGGATGGGTCCGGCCGGACGACCGGCCTCTCCCACCCTGCCGCGAGGCGTGCCCCGCCGGCCTGGAGACGGCTGCCTATGCTGCCCTCATAGGGAAAGGCAGGTTCAAGGAAGCGCTCGAAGTGATCAGGAAGGCGCTCCCCTTTCCGAGGACGGCGGGCCTCATATGCCACCACCCTTGTGAGACGGCTTGCCTCAGAGGCCAATGCCTGGACGAGGCTGTCTCCCTCTGCGCCCTCAAGGCCTTCGTTGCGGGGGCAGTCGTCCCCCTCTCCGCTGCCCCCCTTTCGCCCCAGGCCGGGAAGACGGGTAAGAAGGCAGCGGTCATAGGGGCAGGCCCCGCAGGTCTCACCTGCGCTTTCGACCTCGCCCT
>JBEKOT010000202.1:0-3566 GCA_049521495.1 Syntrophorhabdales bacterium
TCTCCCTCATCCCCTCGGAGAGGGTATGGGCGGAGACAGCCTCGTGGCCCGTCCTGTGCACCATGCTCGACAACATGTCGCACATGACCACGTCGTCGTCGATGATCATTACGTGTGCCATATCCTGCCGCTGGATCGTTACACTAGGAAAGAACGGCCGCCCATCCTGTTGCAGCGGCACCCGGCGGCGCTCCTATGGGACGCGGGGGCCTCGCTGCCTTCAGTGGATCGCACGCTTTGCCTTTCAGGATTTCTTGCCGTTATTGTGGTACACTAATTGCCGCTCAAGGATAATTATTATTGTACAGCAGGATGGCTGTTGTTACAACGGGAATTTTCCAGGAGCCGCAAAAAGCACCGGCAATGGACGTCCGAAAAATGGCGCGCGGGGAGGGGTAGGTGAGCGTAAGTCGTGAAAAGCGCCTCGCGTGGGCCATGGTCGTTACGTTCATCGTCCTTTTCGGGGAGGTGGTCGGCGGTCTCGTCGCAAACAGCCTTGCCCTCCTCGGCGACGCAGGCCACGTGCTCACGGACGTTTTTGCCCTCGGCCTCAGCCTGATCGCCGTCCACGTGGGCAAGCGCCCCTCGGACTACAGGGCCACGTACGGCTACCAGAGAATCGGGATACTGGCCGCTCTTATCAACGGCTCGACTCTTGTCGTGATATCCGTTTTCATCTTTTTCGAGACTTACAGGCGCTTCCTCAACCCCCCCGAGGTCAATTCGGAGCTGATGCTGTTGGTCGCGGCGGCCGGTCTCATCGGGAACATAGTCATGGCCAGGATCCTTCGAGGCAGCCACGCCGACTTGAACATGAAGAGCGCCGGGCTTCACGTAATAGGCGACATCGTGACTTCGGCGGGCGTCATCGTCGCCGCCATTGTGATCAGGCTTACAGGCTGGCGCCTCGCAGACCCGATCGCCGGCGCAATGGTCGGCGTCATCATAATTCTCGGCGGAAGCCGCGTGATCAAAGAGGCCCTCTGCATATTTCTCGAACTCTCCCCCCTTGGCTTCCATGCCGAGGAAATTTCAAAGACGATCTGCGGGATGAAGCATGTGCTGGGCGTGCATGACGTTCACATATGGTCCATCGGCCACGGCATGCCCGCTTTCTCTGCCCACGTACTCTTGAGCGACCGGAAGATAAGCGAGACGGACGAGGTAAGAAGAGAAATAGAGGAAAAGCTGTTCGAGATCGGCATCAGACACACGGTGCTGCAGATGGAGTGCGCAGAGTGCCAGGCGAACGGCCTCTATTGTCAAATCGCAGCCCCCGAGGACGTCCTTTACCATCAGCATGACTAAGAGGACGCCCGCAATGGGGCCGGCTCAAGTTCCGAAAGGACCTTTCCGCCCTTGAGCCCGCCTGGGCTCCCCTTCGCTTTTTCCGGAAAACTGGTCGGTTTCTCCGGTTGACCGCTTTCCGGCATTGCCGTCCAGGACGAAGGAGTACAGGTCAATGAAGTCCGTTATGAGGCGATGTCTCTCCCGGCGCGGCAGGGTAAGATAGAAAGGCGATTCGACGAGGATGTTCACGAGGTGTTTTACCGTCTGGGCTTTCATGGCCTCTTCCTCGGGACGGATTTTCGATTCCTCTTTGCTGTATTTTTGCAACTTGCGTACCAGCGCGGCTGAGCGGTTCAAGGGGCCTAAAGACGGCTCCGTTCCGGACGGGAGAAAGGCACGCCTGTAAAGAAAGCCGACGCTTTTCTCCCTGTCCCCCCTTGCCTTCTTCGTCGAAAAAGGGCGGCCCTGCTATAATAGGCCGGCGGTCTCCTGCGGACTCCGGGGTGTAACGGATTGTTACACCCCTTCCTTGATTGACACTACCCTGAAAAAGTAATAACTTCTTTCGCTGATGCCTGTGCGAGACATGAAAGAGCCCCTTGTCACCGTGGGCATCACGGAGGAAGGGAGCTTCGTCGAGGGCCGCTTCAATGGGACCTTCTCTGCGGAGGGCATAGGACCCGTATCGGGCGTCTTTGCGGCTGCTTCTGATTCGGGTTCGATCGTCCTCTTCGATGGCAAGAGGCGCGAGATAGGCCGCTCCGGCTCTCTGCGCATCAGGGGCAGCGCCGGGGCGACCTTCGACCTCTTCCGTGTGACTATCGGGAGCCGGTTCCACTGGGAGAGGAAGGAGGATCAGGCCTTTTCGGGAAACCTGCTCCTTCTGCCCGGTCGCCGGGGCGGAGTGGCCGTCGTGAATGAGGTTCTTTTGGAGGATTACCTCGAGAGCGTCATCGCCTCCGAGATGAACGCCTCGGCCCCTCTAGAATTTCTTAAGAGCCACGCGATCCTCTCTCGAAGCTGGGTCCTAGCCGCGCTTCGCAGAAAGGGCGGACAACGGAAGAAGGCAGATACGGAGAGGAGCATCGGGGGAGAAAGAGAGATCGTGCGCTGGTATGAGAGGGAGGACCACGACCTCTTCGATGTTTGCGCCGACGACCACTGCCAGCGCTATCACGGCGTGGCGAGGATCACCTGCGAAGGGGCTCGGCAGGCCGTCCTGGAAACGAGGGGCGTTGCCCTCACCTACGGGGATGACATCTGTGATGCCCGCTACTCAAAGGCGTGCGGCGGTCTCACGGAGACCTTCGAGACTGCGTGGGCTGATGTCCAAGTCCCCTATCTTGTAAGCGTCTCCGACGGACCCGTTCACCACCCCCCCGTTGCCACCGAGGAGCAGGCTGCCCGATGGTTCGGAATCCGGCCAAGGGCTTACTGCAACACGAGGGATGAGAAAGTCCTGGAGAAGGTCCTTCCTGCCTTCGACAGAGAGACTGCGGCTTTTTTCCGGTGGGTGGTGGAGTATACCAGCCGCGAGCTGGAGGATATCCTGCGTGAGAAATCCGGCTTCGATTTCGGCAGGCTCAGGGCAATCGAGCCGCTTTCGCGCGGCCCCTCGGGCCGCATCCGGCGGCTTCGGATAGTCGGCTCCGACTTGAGCGTCGTTGTAGGCAAAGAGCTTGAGATAAGACGCTGGCTCTCTCGAAGCCACCTTTACAGCAGCGCCTTTACGGTCCGGACCTTGCCCGCAGGGGGTTCGGCGCCTGAAAAGTTCATTTTTCAAGGGGCCGGATGGGGGCACGGGGTAGGCCTTTGCCAGATAGGGGCGGCCGTAATGGCAAGCCGGGGCTTTACGGCCGAAGGGATCCTTGGCCATTATTTTCCGGGCGGCGTGCCGGCGAGGCTCTATTGAGCGGGCGGCGGTTAAAAACGGCCTTCGTCCTGGGGGCGGGATTGGGGACCCGGCTCCGTCCCCTGACCGACAGTTGCCCAAAGCCCCTTCTTCCCCTTGGCGGCCGCCCCATAATCACCCATGCCATGGACCATCTCCTGACGGTAGGCGTCGACCGTTTCATCGTAAACACGCACAGCTTCCCCGATATGTACGACAGGACATTTCCAGACGGCCTCTGGCGGGGCGTGCCCGTTATCTTTCGCAACGAGCCGGCCCTTCTCGATACGGGCGGAGGGTTAAAGAATATCGAAGACCTGATCGGAGGGGATGAAGCGATCCTTTGCTACAACGGCGACGTGATAGCCGATTTTCCCCTGGAGCC
>JBEKOT010000203.1:0-3544 GCA_049521495.1 Syntrophorhabdales bacterium
GGCGTCGAGTTCCCACAGGGCGACATGCGCTTTCGCCCCCAGGACCACCTGGCCCTCGCCGGGCTCTACGTAGAGCGGGTGGTGAACGGAGAATTGAAGGTGGTGGCGAAGATTCCCGTGGCCGATGTGGTATATCCGCCCATGGCGGATCACACGAAGAAGCCGTTCTAGTCTTTTCTACCGACGCTAACTCGGGACAGACCAAGGGGGTGCCCAGGGTCAATCCTTGTATTCTTGACTCGGGGCACCTCTATTGACCTAATTCCCCCTTCGTCTATTACCGTCTCCAAGGCGGCATTGCAAGAAAAGCCCTCAGCCGCTCCCTTTCAGGAAGAAAGCCAGGCGGTGCGCCGGGTCCGCGAGTAGTCAATATCGGTTCATGATTCTTTCAAGACAAGAAAAAGGGGACAGGGCCTCACTCTTATCTAAAAAAGTAGCCCGTCCCCTTTTCCCTTCGAATACCCTATAGACGCCTTCGCAGCCGGTTTGAGTCACGGCGAGGGCGATGCTATAATACCGTGACTGGTCGGCTGGGACACAGGGCGACGCAAGGAAGGCAGATAAAGGAGAGACATATGAAGATCGTAGCCGTAGTTGCAAGCCCGAGAGGGGCCAAGGGGGCGACGGGCGCCCTCGCCAGGATCGTGCTTCAGGGAGCGGAGAGCCTTGGCGCCGAGACGAAGGTTCTAACCATCAGGGGGCAGGAGGTAAAACCTTGCAAGGCTTGCGACACGTGCCACAGGGAAGGCTCGTGCCCCCAGAAGGACTCTTTCAAGACTATAATGGAGAGTATAGCAGGCGCCGACGGTCTCGTTCTGGCCAGCCCCAACTACATATTCCAGGTGAGCGCGCAAATGAAGGCCTTTTTCGATCGCTGCTGCGGGGTGGTCCATTGCCAGGGCTTTGAGGGAAAATACGGCGGCGCCGTCGTGACCTCCGGAGGTGGGGACGAGAAGCCCATCGCTGACTACATTTGCCATTTCCTCGCCATCACGGGCGCTATCCCTGTCGGCTCGGTCTGGGCGACGATGGGGGAGATCCAGGGCTACGACTTCACCCGGGAGACGAGGGATAAAGCCTTCGCCCTGGGAAAGAGGGTCGTAGGCGCGTGGAAGGCCGGCGAGCCTTCTTCCGAGTACAAGGCAATTACGAGCGAATTTCAGGAGCGAATGCGCTCTTTGATGCTCTGGCGCAGGAACGAATGGCCCTATGAGTACGAGTACTGGAAGGCGCATAGGGGCCTCAAGGGGTGAGCCCTCCCTGCCCCCTCGTCCCTATACTCCCGCTGAAAATATCATGTCCCTTTGAGGAACCCCCGGCGCCGCCCTGGGGCATGCGCTGATTTGCAATTCGTCGCGTCTTTGTGTGATACTAACGGCGTATGGGTCTAATCAGGCTTCTATTCAGCGATCCGGTGACGTTCGTCCTCCTTGTAATACCCCTCCTCTACTCCGTCATCATCCATGAAGTGGCCCACGGATGGGTTGCAGACAAAATGGGCGATTCTACGGCCCGCTGGCTGGGCAGGCTGAGCCTCAACCCCTGGCGCCATCTGGACCCCATAGGCACGCTTATGCTCTTTCTTTTCGGTTTCGGATGGGCCAAGCCCGTACCTGTAAATTTCGGCAACCTGAGAAACTACCGCAAAGGCCTGATATTCGTTTCGGCAGCGGGCATCACGGCAAACATCATCCTCGCCTTCCTGGCGCTCCTCGTCCTGTCCACCGCCCATTTCAGCCTCTTCAGCCCCTTCTCGAGGGTCCTCCAGTACTTGGCGCAGATTAATATAATACTGGCCTCTTTCAACCTCATACCTATCCCGCCCCTGGACGGGTCGAAAATCCTCATGGGTTTTTCATCGAAAAAGTTGCAGTATACGCTTCAGAGGCTGGAGCCCTACGGTTTTTTTATCATCATAGGGCTTCTTTACCTGGGCGTCCTCGACCCCCTCATCGATTTCTTTCGATGGTTGATCCTGTCCGTCCTCAGCCTGATCATAGGATAGAGAGAAAAAAAGTTTTTTCTATTTGACCACTGACTCTACTTCGGACTTTATCTCCTCCTTCTTCTGCTTGAACACTTCCGCGCCTTTCTGCATGGCCGTAGATATCGTGCCCCTTGCCTGGTCGTAATAGCTCCCCGCCTTTTCCCTGGCATCCTGGGCGATGTCTTTGAGCTGTTCCCTCGCCTGACGCCCTGACTTCGGAGCAAAGAGCAAGGCCGCCGCCGCCCCCAGCAATCCACCGAGTATAAAAGCCAGTAACCATGTTGCCGAGCCTGATTCGAATTCGCTTTCCTCGTACTTCATGCTCTTCCTCCTTTGCTGTTTCCTTCTTACAGAGTTGGCTTGCCTGTCACAACGTCAGTCACTCCTGCTTCGACCCCAGCAGGTTCTTCATGAAGACCTCGAAACCGGTCTTGACGCCGGCCCGCAGGCCGTATACCGAAGCCACCGTTTCAGCGCCGAGATCCTGTACGGCTTTGCCTATATCCTTCACGCTTCCCGTTAGCTGTTGCACCCCTTGGGTCACTTCCCTGATCGAGCCCGTGAGCGTCTTCACGTCATTCGTTACGGCGCCCACGTTGTCGGTAATGACCCGCAGGCTTCTCAGGCTCTCGTTCACCTCTCCCGTCGTCTGCTTCATCGTCCGGTCCGTCTCTTCGAGAAACTGCCTGGCTGCCCTTATCATCTCCCCCAGTTTCAAGATGAGCCAGGCCAGGAAGATTACCAGCGCCACCGCCGCCACCGTAATAACACCAAGAAATACCTCGTTCGCCGTCATCCCCACCACCCCTCCCTATAGGAAATTTAAACGCCCGACAACGCCCGCGCAAGCGCCTTGTCGTCAAGAACCGTTCTACTAACAAAAATAACTATTTTTCTGTCCTATGTAAAGGGAGAAGGCCCGCCGAAGGCGAGAAACTGTTTTGCCCTTTGGGGAAAGGCTTGAAAATGCGCCGGCGATGGATTATTGTAATGCCTGGGAGATTACTGCATGGTGAAGATAACCGAATCGCTCTTTGTGATTCCGGGCCGGGATGACATGATACCGGATGCCCACGTCTATCTGATCGGCAAGCCGGCGTCGGGCGACCTTTCGCTGGTCGACGCAGGGCTGATGGGCAAGGGCGGATACAAAATGAAAAGCCTTACCGACGCGGGAGTGCAGCCGGCGGACATAAAGCGGGTGATTATGACCCACACCCACCTCGACCACATCGGCTGCCTCAGGGAAATTATGGACGCCATCCCCTCGGTCGAGCTGTGGGTTCACGAGAAGGAAGCCCTTCCCCTCGAGGCCGGCGACGAAAGAACGGTTTACGGTATGGAAATGTTCAAACAGATGTGCCAGACGCAATATCGTCTGAAGAACGGCCAGTTCACTTTCAAGGTGCACCGGCGACTCGAGGACGACGACGAGCTTCACATAGGCGAAGAAACGTGGACGGTCCTTCACATACCGGGCCATTCGGCGGGCGGCATAGCCCTGTGGGACGCCGGAAGGGGCGTGCTCATACCGGGTGACGTGGTTTACGCGGACCA
>JBEKOT010000204.1:0-3533 GCA_049521495.1 Syntrophorhabdales bacterium
CCTCGTCGCCTTCGTCGAGAACAGCGATCAGGTAGCTCAGATCGTCTCGCTCCTCTACAGGGAAGGCATAAGGTACGTAGCAAGGGGCGCAGGTACGAACCTCACGGGTGGCACCGTCCTCATGGACGGGGGCGTCGTCATCGAGTTTTCCCGGATGAACCACATCCTGGAGATCGATATCGAGAACGAGAGGGTCGTCGTCGAGCCGGGGATCTACAATCTCGCGGTCCAGAACGCGCTGGCGGAAAAGGGCTACTACTACGCCCCTGACCCTGCGAGCCAGAAGGCCTGCTCGATGGGGGGCAACTTCGGGGAGAACGCGGGCGGACCCCACTGTCTCAAGTACGGCGTCACTAGCAACCACGTGCTCGGCGCAGAAATTGTTCTGCCGAACGGACAGAAGACCTGGATAGGCGGTAAGGCCCTCGATCCGCCCGGTCCCGACCTGATGGGGCTTCTTGTCGGCTCGGAGGGCACTCTTGGCATAGTGACGAAGATAGTCTGCCGCATCATGCGCAGCCCTGAGCGGGTGATCACCATGCTCGCCATCTTCAACTCAGTCGAGGCGGCCGGCCAGACCGTCTCCGACATCATCGCCGAGGGGATCATACCTGCAACACTGGAGATCATGGACAACGTCGTGATCAGGGCGGTAGAGGACTCAATGCACGCGGGCTTTCCCCTCGATGCCGAAGCGGTCCTCCTGATCGAGCTCGACGGCCTCACGAACGGCATGGATGAGCAGGCGAAGAGAATCACGGAGGTCTGTGAAAAGGACGGCGCGACGAGCTACAGGCTCGCCAAGGACGCTAACGAGCGCAACAGCCTCTGGGCAGGGCGCAGGGGCGCCTTCGGCGCGGTGGCCAGGGTGCGGCCCGCCTATCTTGTCTGCGACGCGACGGTTCCCCGCACGCAACTCCCGAAGGCCCTGAGCGAGGTGAAGAGGATCAGCAAGAAATACAGGCTCCCCATAGGCAATGTCTTCCACGCGGGTGACGGCAACCTCCACCCCCTTATCATGTTCGATGACCGCGATGCCGACGAGCTCGCAAGGGTGCACAAGGCGGGAAACGAGATCATGAAGGTGTGCGCCAATCTGGGCGGCACGATCAGCGGCGAGCACGGCATAGGCTCGCAAAAGCTAAGTGGGATGTCCTTAGTATTCAAGAAAGGCGACATCGGGATGATGCGCGGCATCAAGGAGGCGATGGACCCGAAGGGGCTCTGCAACCCCGGAAAGGTCATCCCCAAAGAGGAGGCGAGACCTTGATGAGCAAACCAACTACCGATAACGGCGCGCCCCTTCGGACCCTCAAGTCCATAGGCGTTGCGGCAAAGCACGTGGAACGGCCCAAGAAGGAGAGGGAGGCGCAGCAAATCCTCGCCAGGGCCGGAAGGGAGAAGCTGACTGTTCTGCCCGTGGGAGGGGCTACAACCATCGCAGCGGGAACACTGCCCGAGCGCGTCGATATCGTTCTCGACATGACAGGGATGGCAGGGGTCGCAGCATTCGACATGTCGAACCTGAATATGACGGTCCTCAGCGGGACCACCCTGGACGGGATAAACGAGTTTCTCGCCGGTCAGGGCAAAGGTTTTTTCTTCCCCCTCGACCCGCCCTTTTCAGACAGGGCGACGATCGGCGGCGTCTATGCCTCGAACGGGAGCGGTCCTTCCCGCCTCCGCTACGGCACCATGCGGGACCAGTCGCTGGGCGTCCGGGGAATCGACGCCGGGGGGGGCGAGGTAGGCTTCGGGGGCAAGACCGTAAAGAACGTTTCCGGGTATGACCTGACCAAGTTCCTTATCGGCTCCGCCGGTAGTCTCTGTCTCATCACCGCCATCAACCTGCGCGTCTACCCCCTGCCCGGGGCCTCGTCAGTCTGCGAGGTGACCTTCCAGAAGCTCGAAGAGGTCGAGAAATTCCTTCAGGCGCTCCGCTCCTCGGTTCTCATACCTTCAGGCGTGGTAGTCGAGCCGGGAAAGGGGGGCTTCAGAATCCTTGCTGCCTTCGAGGGTCACCCCCTCGCCGTGGAACGGGAGAACAAGGATCTCCTCGCCATGGCAGGCAACCTGGGCGGCAAGGGGGAGGCCAAAATGGGCCGGGACGTCATGCGGCATGAGGTCAAGGGGGCAATCGAGGCCGACGGCGACGCGATGGCGATCAAGGTAACCGTGCCCATCTCCGAGGGTCCCCGCGCGCTCGCCAAGCTTGCGGACCTCGCAGGCGGCGCAAAGACGGTGCTCTTTGCTGGAAACGGCGTACTTTTAGTATATGGAGCGGACGAGCGGATCATCGAAGGGGCAAAGGCCCTCGCGTCGCACGGCTATGTCGTCCCCTTGCGGCTCCACCGGAGCCTGCTCTCCAAGTGGGGGCCGAGGGTAGACGCTACTCTCGAGCAGTTCGTGCTGCGGCCCATCAAAGAGAAGCTCGACCCGGCGAGTGTCTTTCCCCCGATCCTATAGAGAGGAATATCCATGAATCAACAATATAAGAGCGTATATGAGGAAGTCTCAAAGTGCAACCGTTGCGGCTTCTGCCAAGCCCACTGTCCCATATTCGCGGTCACCGGCATAGAGAAGAACGTGGCCCGCGGCCATAACGTCCACGTGCGCCTTCTGGCCGAAGAAAAGATGCAGATCAGCCCGGACTTCAAGGACCCGCTCTTCGAGTGCCTCCTCTGCAAGGCCTGCGTGGCCAACTGCTTCCCGGCAGTGAGAACGGACAAGGCCGTCGTAGCAGGAAGGGCCGAGTACATCAAGCGCGTCGGCCAGCCCAAGGCCATGAAGCTCCTCTTTCACACGCTGCTCCCGGACCAGGAGAAGATGGCGAAGTACGTACGCCTCCTTGCCTTCGCCAAGAACACCGGCCTCTCCAAGCTCGTCAGGGCCATGGGCATCCTGAGCTGGTTCGGCAAGGATTTTGGAAAAGCCGAGGGCCTGATCGACAAGATGCCGGGCAGCTTCTTCCGGCAGAGGATCGGGAGCCTTCGACTCGAGCCTGCAAAGGCGAAGATGGAGGTGGGCTACTTCGTCGGCTGCGGCTTCAACTACATGCTGCCCAATGTAAGCGAGTCGACAATCGAGGTGCTCGTCGGCCAGGGGGCCAAGGTAAGGATCGCAGACAACTGCTGCTGCGGCCTTCCGGCTTACGCCTACGGCGATGTGGAGGCCGCCCGCAACATGGCCAGAAAGAACATCGAGGCGCTCGAGAAGCTGAACACCGAGGTAGTAGTCACAGAGTGCGGTAGCTGCTCGGCCTTCCTGAAGGAGTATCCCGAGCTGTTCGAGGACAACGAGGCCATGAAGAAGCGCGCAGCGGGGCTCTCGAAGAAGGTGAAGGGCTTCAGCGAGTTCATGGTTACCCAGGTCGGCGAGCTCGCAGCCAACTCGTTTTCCGGCAAGAAGGTCACCTACCACGACCCCTGCCATATGAGCCGCTACCAGGGAGTGGTGAAGGAGCCGAGGGAGCTGCTGAAAAAGATATCCGGCCTGACCTATGCCGAGATGCCCGAAGCAGACAGGTGCTGCGG
>JBEKOT010000205.1:0-3426 GCA_049521495.1 Syntrophorhabdales bacterium
CCGTCGAGATAGACGGAGCCGTTACTGTTCGTCTGGTTCTTGACGTCCTTGTATGCGACTATCAGACCCGTGCCGCTTACGTCTTCCTCCTGGCCGCCCAGTTTAGCCCCCTGGGCGTTGAGCTGCACGAACTCAGCTTCCTTCGCCTCGACCGTCAGAAGATTCTGGCCGATGTTGGCGGCGGAGCCTGCCAGGTTGGCAAGGCTGACCGCGGCTGCTCTGTTCTGGGAGTCGTAACCCCAGACCGAGTCGTAGTTGGTATTCGAATCAGCCGAGCCCTTCGCTGCTACATAACCGAGCACCATTACGGCCGCCTGGGCAAACTGCTCGTTCACCTGCTTGACTTCCGCCTCTTTCGTTGCGCTGACGCTGGCCACGTTCTGTCCCACGTTGACGAGGGTATCGGCAGCGTTCAGGATCGAGACGCCGCTGGCGCCGTTCTGGCCGTCCATGAGCTGGACCGACTCGGCGTTGTTGTTCTGGTACCTGACCCTGTCATAGCTCTCCACGTCAAGACCGTAGGGGGCTACGGCGCCCGTCCCGGCCTGCTGCTCGTTCTTCTGCTTCAGGCTTGCGTCGCCCTTCGCAGAGACGTCAGCCAGGTTCTGACCTACGTTGACGGCGGAGAAGGCGGCGTTGACCAGAGACATGCCCCTCGCAGAGCCCTGGGCGCCCAGGATCTGGACCGAGCTGTCGTTGTTGTTCTGGTACTTGACCTCATCCTTATTCGTCACGTACTGCTCCGAGTCGCCGAAAGACTCGGCGTACTGGTAATTCTTCTGGGACAGCCGCGCATCATGGCCTTCCATGTTCGCGATATTCTGGCCGACGTTGACGGCCGAGCCCGCGACGTTCGCAAGGACCAAAGCGTTGGCGCCCTGCTGGGCGTTGTCCGCCAGTTGGACCGAGGAGGCATTGTTGTTCTGATGGTCCACGTCTTCCTTGTTCTTCACGGTCTGGGAAACGTAGAAGAAGTTCTCCGCCTCCTGCCCGTTTTTCTGGTAAAGCTTAGTAAGTTCCTGCCAACCCTTTATGTCGGCGATGTTCTGGCCGATATTGAGGGCCGAAAGGGTCGCATTGACGATGGCGGCGGATTTGGCGCCCTTTTGTGCATCGTCGCCTGCCTGCACCGAGCCGTTGTTGTTGCTCTGGTACCTCACCTCATCCTTGTTCTTCACTTTCTGCTCGTTGCCTACCAGCTCGTCGTCGAGAGAGGTGATGCCGACGAGCAGCTCTCCGCCGAAGGCCCCCTGGTAGTTCTTCTGGGAGTAGTAGCTCCCTTTGCCCGCCGGGTCTGCGTCGCCGAGCAAATTCTGGCCGATGTTGACTGCGGAATTGGCCACGTTCGCCAGGACTGTCGTCCCGGCCGAAGACTGCGCCAAGCCGCCCAACTGGACCGAGCTGTTGTTGTTGTACTGATGGGAGACGTCTTCCTTGTTCTTTATTTTCTGTGACGTCTCGACATAGTTTGCGGCATACTGATCGTTCTTTTGCTTGGCTGAGAGGTCGTCGCTGTCAGCGGCAAATAACATGTTCTGCCCGATATTCACCGCGGATACGGCGACGTTGGCGGCGACTAACGCCTTTATCCCTTCCTGGGCGTTCCCGCCTGCCTGCACGGAGCCGTTATTATTGGTCTGGGTTGCGACTTTGCCGTAATTCTTGATAATCTGCTCGTCGAACCCGTCATTATAAGCTTTCTGGCAGTTGACCTGGGAGATATGGATATCATCGGTATCCTTGAGAGAGGCCAGATTCTGGCCGATGTTGGCCGCGGAAACAACCGTGTTCAACACCGCCAGGCCCGAGATGCCCTTCTGGGCGTTGTCGCCCAGCTGAACAGACCCATTGTTGTTGCTCTGGTCCTTGACCCGTTTCCAGTTCGTCAGATACTGTTCGGATGAGCCCGAGTAATTCCCCTGCTGGGTGCTTTTTGCGTAAAGGTCGGTGTCATAGGCTTTGTCCATGTTGGTCAGGTTCTGGGAGATATTGGGCGCCCCGTAGCTGACGTTCAGCACCGCAAGGGCCGAGGCTCCGGCCTGGCCCGACCCACCGAGCTGCAGGGAGGTCACGTTGTTGCTCTGGCCTTGCACGGAACTACCGTTCCACGCCGTGAAATCTGTCCCCCCGGCGCTGTTCTCGGCGTCCTGGTAGCCGCCGACAGATGCATGGACGTCCCATACCCCTGAAAGGGAAGTCACGTTCTGGCTCACGTTGACGTTGGAGAATAGCACGTTGTACAGGGCCAAGCCGGATGTCCCCGACTGGGCCGACCCTCCGAGCTGTACCGAGTTGAAATTGTTCTGGTCGCCGGAAATACCCGCTACCGCCTCGAAGCCCCTGGCGCTCACCGCCCCGAGGTCTTCGTCGGTCATAACGCTCACGCCTGCGAATGCCGGCGCGAACGGCGCGGCAACAAGGACTCCGGCAAGTACGAACCGCAGCACATGCCGTTTCATAACTTCCTCCTCTCGTTAGTTTTGGTTGGACCTCGATCAAGACACCCTATCCCCCGTTGCTGCCCCTCGCATCACCTCCCCGTTTTTTGTTTTAATTTCTGATGCCTAACGTGTTCGAGATGGATCGTACCCCACTTGCCGGCCCTTCATCCCAGAGGATTACCCTTCCGGGATTATCCCCGACGTAAATAAGAAAATCCGCCGCGTTCGAACCCAGTCCCGCGGCAAAAACCGCTTCCATCTCTTTCGGAGTGAGGAGGTGAGAAGACCCCTTGCCGGCCTGCTTCTCTTCGTCGCAGCGGTGAGACGTTTCCGCCGGGAGTGCCGCCGGGGCGAGAAAGAAGAGAATGCCCATGAGCAGACAAAGCGGCACGCGGAGGCTGGAAACGGTCCTCATATGGGCCCCTCCTGACTTTACGTTCCTCACCGTACGAGCAAGGGGCGTGCCAAAGATAACTGCTTAATATTGCAGGAGTTTGCTTTGCGAGGGTGCGTAGGAATTGTAAAAAAAACAGGACACCTGTAAAGGGCTCGAAGGGTTAAAAACGAAGAATCGGCTCTTTTTGCCGCTTTATGAAAAAGGCTCGGGTGTAAAGACTTGGGGCGCCGGACTTCAGAGGCGCCAAGGTCTTTACACCCGCAACGTGAGGTGCAGGCGCGAAGGGCCTGCCTTTTCGGTTATTTGGCTGTTTTTTTTACAACGTCACCGCATACCTGGTAGACGATCTTTTCCTTCCCCAGTATCTGCCATGCCAACTTCACATTGACAAGCCCGTCGTTCTGCTTCGAGAACTGCTTGCGGGCCTTGCCGATACTGTCGGTGAGCACGTTATTCATCAACTCCGAGATCTGCTTCTCGTCTTTGGGATAGCTCAGGGTGTATACAAAGCATGTATTGTCCACCACCTTGTAAGTTGCCATGCCGCCCGTCCCGAAGGAGACGACGAAGTCGTTTTCCCCCGCCGGC
>JBEKOT010000206.1:0-4250 GCA_049521495.1 Syntrophorhabdales bacterium
TTCTGCGCCGAACCGGGCTATGTCGAACCTGGGAGTGACGCTCGCTGCCATTTCGATATAGCAGCAGGAAGTGCCGAAATTAAGGGGCCAGAGCGAGTTCTTCCGTCCCCACGCCACGAGGTTCTGAAGCCGCGAAAGGAGGACGCCAGGGATTGTCCCGTTCTCTGCGGTAAAGATCCTTCTTTCCGTCCCCACCACCGACCTCCTTCATCGGGCCTTTTCCTCCCGGCTACTTCTCCTTGGTTCCCGCGAAAACTGCCCAATCGAGCGCGCCCATGCGCCACAGGTAGGCGAGGGCTGCCGCGAGAAGGCCGACGAAAACCGCCATGGCCGCGAATCCTGTCCATCCCGCCTCGCGTAGCGACACTGCCCAGGCGTATATGAATATGCTCTCCACGTCGAAGATCACGAAGAACATGGCGATGAGATAATACTTCACATCGAAGTGGATCCAGGCGGCGCCGGTGGGCCTTATGCCCGATTCGTAAGGCTCGGCCGTCCCCGCGTCCATGTGACGCTGTCCGAGGAGGTACGACGAGACAAGCATAAACGCGGCCAGAAGCAGCACCGCAGCCGCATACACGGCAAGGGGCCAAAGGACCGGCTCTTCGGTGTATCCACCCATAAGCTCTTTGTAATTCCCGGCCCGGCCTTTGTCAATTACTGGGCCTTCGCATACTGGGCCTTCGCAGGCCGTGCGGTGGGTCAGGGGGCAGTCTGGCGCGGGCGGCGGCGCTTGCGCCGCCTTCTTCTTCTTTTCGATGGGGTTTCGTCTGCTTGCGGCGCCTGGGGGACAGCGATCGGGGTTCCCGACATGAAGGCTTCCCACCATTCCAGGGCTGCCGCATGCTCCTTCGTGGTCTCCGACCCGAAACGGAGATAGGCTAGGGCTTCTCCGAACTCGGGCCTGCCGGCAATGGAAGCTGCCCTTCGCGGCGGGACCTTGCACAGGGAGGCCTGGAGGGCGAGTATTGCACGCAGGCGATAGCCGAACCGTTTCGGGACGCAGACACTCCCGGACATCTCTTTCATGAAGACGGCGCATATTTCATCCAACGCCTGCTGGTGAGGAATGGCGTCGCGCTGACGCTCCGACGCCGCTTCCTCCAGACAGGGGCCGAAAAGCGCCGCAAGGAAAAGGGCGGGCGTTGCGGGTGAGCCGCCCCGATGGAGCCGATCGAGCTGCTCAAGATTCGCCGCAAGCAGCGCCGGCCGGCGGCTGGCCAAGGAGGAACATTTTCTGTATCTCCTCATAGAGCCTCGACGGGGATACGCGGCAGATGGTCGGGGCGAGCTCGCAGAGGCTTTCCCAGGAAGCCGGTTCTATGACAAATTCGTGGGATGCGGCAAAACGGACTGCACGGAGCATTCGCACCGGGTCTTCCGTGAACCGGACGCGGGGGTCGCCGATGGTGCGGATAAGCCGCTCCCGGAGGTCGCTTATGCCCGTGCTGTAGTCGATGACCGAACAGTCCGCGATGTTGTAAGCGAGGGCGTTGACGGTAAAGTCGCGGCGAAGGGCGTCCTCCTCCGGTGTCCCGAAGACGTTGTCCACAAGGATCATCCCTTCTTCGTCCTTGATGTGGCGGGGACGGCGTCTATGACAGCCGGCATCTTCCGCCTCCCCGTTGTCGGAAGGGGCGCCGGCCCGCCGGAACGTGGATACTTCGACGATCTCATCCTTAAAATGGAGATGGGCCAGCCTGAAACGGCGACCTATTAGAAAGCAGTTGCGAAAAAGCCGCTTGATCTGGCCGGGTGTGGCGTTCGTGCCTATGTCGAAGTCCTTGGGGGTCCGCCCCAGGAGCAGGTCGCGGACGCATCCGCCCACCAGGTAGGCGATGAACCCGTTTGCGTTGAGTCTGTAAAGCGTGCGCAGGGCGTTCGGGCTTACCTGCTTCCGCGATATGCGGTGCTCCTTCCTGGGAATTATTAGCGGCTCCACGCCCTTCACCATACCATACCCGCTTAAAAAAGAAAAATCCTCGTCCTCAACAGATGACTAAAGATACTGCGCAAGATAGACACCTGGCTGCTTTCCTGGTAGCTCTCTTGCAATAATCATTTACTTTTGCATGTCCAGCGATTACCATATATCTAATGAAGAGTAAGTCGGCCTTATTTCTGTTTGTCTGTTTATCCTTCTCCATCCTGGGTCTCGCTTTCCATCATCACCCTGACTGCGCCTCTCACGACAACGACTGCTCGGTCTGCCTCCATGTCGCCCTTCATTCGAATCTGGTTCTCCAGGATTCGCCTCAAGTCTCACCGCCGATTCCGGCCATTCTGACAATCGCCACGGAGCGGACGGTCAGATTCTCACGGCTTTCCTGCCTCCTCTACTGGAACCGGGCGCCTCCAGCCTAAGACAGACCGCTAGCCAGCTTTCAGCCACCAAAAAACGCCGTTCGCAAGGACCGAATCGGAGGCCGCATCATGAAAATCGTGGTCGTCCTTGTCTCTATATTCATCTTTTCAACGGGTGCATTTGCCCAAACGCTGGAAGACAGGATAAAGGCGCTTGAGGACACCCTCAAGAAACAGGAGCAGGTCATAAAAGAGCAGAGGAAAGCAATCGAAGCATTGAAGGCCGAAGTCGGCGGAAGCGCTCAAAGCCCTGCCAGGACCGCCGGCGCTCCCACCGCTCCATCCCCGGCCGGCGCCGTGGCTCCCGCTGCTGTTGGAGCGCCGGCTACTCCGCCCCCTGCTGCCCCGCAGGCTGTTGCCGCTACCCCGCCCACGACCGAAGAGGTGCAAAAGCAGGTAAAGGAACTGCAGGATAAGGTGGACAGGGTGGTCGAAGCGCAGACGAAGGTCGTACCGAGTGTCTTCAACCCCTCCATCGGTCTCGTGGGCGAGACGATCTTCTCCCATAACAACAGGCCCTCGAACCAGACGGGTACGGGCCGTCCAGGAGGGTACGACGTCTTCCAGCGGTCGGTCGAGTTGAACGCGGCCGCATCGGTCGATCCCTTCGCACGGGGCTACGTGGTGCTGAACGCCTCGGTAGACCCGGTCACGGGCCAGTCAAACGCCCAGGTGGAGGAAGCGGCGATCTACACCACCTCGCTGCCCTATAACCTGACACTCAAGGCCGGGCGCTTCTTCGGCGAATTCGGCAGGCTGTCCTACATCCATGACCACGAGCTGCCCTTCGTTAACCGCCCGCTCGTCCTCGACCAGTATATAGGAGGCGAGTCGGTGACGAACGGCGCCCAGGTCAACTACCTTCTGCCCATCCCCCATTACGTGAGCCTGACGATAGGAACAGGCACGCAGTTCGGGGACACGCCAAACAACGTCGGCAATTTCCGGCATGGAGACAACCTTAACTTCTGGGGCAGGGCCAGCACATATTTCGACCTGACTCCCGACATCTCGATCGAGCCTGGCATCTCGGGCCTGTGGAACCCCGATACTATCGACCGGGGAGGCGTGTTCTTTGCACCCGACGGCTCCCAGTTCACCGAACGGGAGCGCCGCGTGGGCGGACTCGATCTGATGCTCGCCTACCGGCCTCTCCGGAACAACCAGTTCAAGAGCATCACATGGGGCACGGAGCTGCTCCGCAGCAGCAATCGCTACGACACCGTCAACCCGGACGGAAGCACCTTCCTCAATCGCCAGGTCAACTCCCTCGGCTTATACTCGTATCTTGCCTACAGGTTTCACAGGCAGTGGACGGCCGGGTTCCTTTTCGAATGGGTGGAGAACGCGCAGAACAGCAATGCGAGGTCTTCGGCGTACTCACCCTACATAACGTGGTACCTGAGTCACTGGAACCAGCTCCGCCTCCAGTACACCCATACAATCAACAACCACGAGCAGTACGTGCCGAGCAATAACGGGATTCCAACAACCCTGCGCACCAACGACGCCGTTTACCTGCAGTGGGCATGGATCATAGGCTCGCACGCGCACGGGTGGCAGGAGCGCTGAGTTTTCCGGAAAGGAGGATTATGGATGAGACATAAATACATCCTGTTGTTTGCGATTGTCGCGACGTTTTTGATGGGAAGCACGGCACCCGCCCAGGCAAAGGTCCGGGTCGTCGCCACCCTCACGGACCTCGCCGACCTTGCCCGCAACATCGGCGGCGATCTCGTCGATGTGAAGAGCCTCGCAACGGGTGTCGAAGACACGCACGGCGTCCCGATGAAGCCGAGCTTCGTGCCGGTGATGAACAGGGCGGACCTCCTTCTCCTCGTCGGTCTCGACTGTGAGCACGCCTTTCTTCCCGCCCTCATCGA
>JBEKOT010000207.1:0-3220 GCA_049521495.1 Syntrophorhabdales bacterium
GTTGTTGTTGAAGTCGACCGGTACGATGCCCCATATGCTCTGTATCCTTGCGAAGACATCGTCAGGAAAGTTCAAGGGGTTCCCTATGAGGTTGATGCCGTGACCTATCGCAGAGGAAGTTGACTGCAGAGTGAAGTCGCCGCTCCCGCCCCTGCCGGGGTTCGTAAAATATGCGTTCCAACCCTTCCATGCACTGTCGCCCGAATGCTGGTCCTGTCCGTGGTTCTGAATCCACGTTTGTAAATTCGGACCGGAGGTTTGGTAGTAGTAGTCTTCTTCCGAACCAGAATAGACGCCGTTCGACGAGAGCCAATTGTACTGGACCACCATCTCACTGCCGCCGCCTCTGTCAAAAAGGTTGTAGTCTCCCGCATACATGGGGCCGGTAGGTTGTCCGACCGGATTTCCTATGCCGAGGTCTGCCCCGATGTTCTGATAATAGATCGTATTTGCAGAGTACATTATCTGCTGGGCCAATGAAGCTCCGCCGGCTCTCAGTCCGTCGGATCCTCTCGTGCGGTCCGTCATGGTCCCGCTCCCGTCGTTCAAGGCAAAGATGCAATTGTACCAATAAGTCACGACACCCGCATAGGACCACATCCCGCCACCCGGGCTCGGGCCCGTGCTTATGCAATTGACGTAATACTGCCGGCGGTTAGAACTGCCGTGAGCATCGGTGGCGAACGCCTGGCCCCCGGCGTTGCTCCCGAATGCGCAAAAGGTGTTCCAGGCCCGGCAGTTCAAAAACAAAATTTCATCCGAAAAATAAGACGGAGGACTGGGATAGGCGCCCAGCATTGCTCCCGTATCCCATCCCCTTCCCGTGATGTTGTACGCCACGCAGTTGACAAAGGCCACCCTCTGGGATTCGACGGTCCAGTAGCCCATCTGCATATTGGTGCCGCCCGCCTGCGTGCCCGGTGCATTGCCTATATCGTGAGCGCTGCAATTCTGATAGACACCCTGCAAGCATCCATAACAGGCAGAGTCACTGGTTCTCTCTCCCGTGTAGAAGCCGCCGTTGCCCGAACGTCCGTTTCCATTCACCTCCACGTTGTAGACGTAGAAGTTATTTACAGCCATCAAACGCACTCCTGCCTCGGCGGGATTGTAGATGTAAGCGTTCTTTATCTGTATGCCGTATATCGGGCTGGCATCCGTATTTCCCAAAGCCAGGATGCCCCGCGAAGCGCTGTTATTAAGCTGGAAGCCGCCTGACGACGCTCCGTCGAGGACGATGTAGCTGAGATAGTTGATCTGAATCGTACCGTTGTACGCCGGTTCAGACCCGCCGTTGAACGTTACGTTCCCGGACCCCCACGAAGGGAGACGGGCTATGGTTATTGGCGCTGATGATGTGCCGTTATTGTAACGGGAACTGTCGATGGTGATTGAGCCCGAGAGGTTAAAGGTTGCCCCTGACTTGACGTAGATAGTATCTCCGGCATTTATCTTGGGGAAACTTCCTCCGCTCGAGTCGCCGGGGATGTGCGCCCAGGGTGATGACTGGCTCGTTCCGGGATTTGCGTCGCTTCCCGACTGGGGGTCAACGTAATACGTGGCTGCAAGGGCCGTCCAGGGCAGGACAAGGCACGCGAGAAGCAGACTCGCGAAAAGCAGTCCGCCCCTAAAGCTTTTACAAAAACTCATAAAGACCTCCTTTCTGATCGACAGGAGAGGTTCTGCACCCCCGTCGGTCACAAGAGGCCGGCGCCAACCGCTTATGAGCCAATTGTTTTAATACGGACGTTTGCTTCTTGTCAACACTTTTGTTGCAGACTTAAGAAAAGGCGCTGCTCGGCCAAGCGGGGATTCTTACAGTGAGTAGCAAAGGAAGGCATGCCCGGGCGGGGCGGTTAGAGGTCCAAGAATGTCCCCTAACTGTTACGCTTCATAAAGATCAGAATATTCGCGAAGGCTAGGTAGGGAAGCCTCACATGGCGGAACCACAGGCGGTTGAAGGAATGGGTCGCTTTTTTCAGGAGCGGAGAGGATAGCCAGGCATAAAGATTGCTTGCCTGCCCCGCTACCCGCTTTTTCATGATGAGACCGTTCCGTGCCGCTTCTCGGGTAAGCCAGCCCATATCCGTATCGCGTGTCATAAGCATCCCCTCCTCCGTCCTCTGCCACTCCTCGATGCCGGAAGCCGTCCTTCTGAAACGGCCCTTGCTCCTTCCCATGGCCGATAGAAGCGCCCTCATCGCAAGCGACTGGACCGAGTGGAGGTTATTCTCGCCTATGACAAGCATCCCGCCCGGCGCGAGGACCCGGCTAAGTTCGGCTACGGCCCTCTCGACCTCCGGGATGTGCATGAGCACTCCCCAGCAGAGCGCGTAGGGGAACAGACCGTCTGTAAAGGGAAGACAACGTAGATTGGCAGCCCGCACGTTTATCCTCCCGGCCAAGCCTTGCTCACTGACCGCCCGCCTCGCAAGGGAGACTGCGGTGTCCGAGATGTCTATCGCTTCGACGATAAAGCCCCGTTTTGCCAGGCGGATAGCATGGTCGCCCGTGCCGCAGCCGGCATCGAGGATCAAGGAGTCGACCGGCGCACCGAGCGTACGGGCTATATAATCGAAGGCGAGCGAGAAGAACTCCTCGTTCTCCCCGCTGCGATAGGCGCTTATCCAGGTCCGGTGTATCGCCGGTCCCGCCAGGCAAGCCTCGACCTTCGAAGAATCGGCCGGTCCGGGGGTTTTCTCCGCCTTCTTCCTATACATGGAAAGCTCTATCGGGTCCCGGTCGTTCAGCCTCAATAGCGGGTCCTCATAATCATAGCCTAATTACGATAAGGATAATCGTCAACCAGCGATTATAAGGGTGGCGGGCCCTCCCTTGGCCCCTTGGGTGGCGGAGCTTGAGCCTCCACAGGGCGCGTTCAGACAGGGTCTCCTCCGAATAGAAAGCCGCCTACCAGAGCCACCAGACTCTCCGGGAATAGGCGCCATAGCCCGGCAGCGAGCAGGTGAGCTTTATTTCCTCCCTGCGCGCCCGGAGGAGCTGTACGGCCGCAAAGAGGAAGAATATTGCCGCGTTCCTGGGCGTGAACCGCCAGGCGGCGACCGCCGCAGCCGTTGCGATCTCTCCGAGATAGACAGGATGGCGCACGTACCCATAAGGCCCCTTAGTTACCAGACAGCGTACTTCGACTGTAATACTGAAGGAGCGTCTTAACGTCCAGAGACCCCACACCGTCAGGGCAGTCGACACGGTCATCCAG
>JBEKOT010000208.1:0-3198 GCA_049521495.1 Syntrophorhabdales bacterium
CGATGACGAGGCGTCCCTGAGAAGAAGCGTTGCAATCGGGCTCATGCAGAAGGGCTACCAGACGGAGCCTTGCGAGAACGGGATGAAGGGGCTGCAGGCGCTTGAGACGTTCAAGAAGAAAAAGCTACCCATCGGCTGCGCGGTCGTGGACGTGCGGCTTCCGGATATCGACGGCCTCAAGCTGCTGAAGGTCATCAAGCTGGACTATCCGCAGCTCCCCGTCATTATCATCACCGGCCATGGGACCGAAGCGATTGCCGAGGAGGCGAGGGCTGCCGATGCCTATTTGGAGAAGCCCTTCGGGATGGAGGAGCTGACAAAGCTCCTGGAGGAGCTCGAACCCAAGGCCGCTCAGACGGCCCTTGACGAGCCGAAGGAGGAGACGAAGGAGAAGGAATCGGTCAGCATGTACACCATGGTCTCCCTCGACGCTACGGCAAACCTGCTTGAGACTTACAGAAAGCTTTACTTCCATAAGGACGTGCTCTATTGCGACGCCACGAGGGGCGATTGCGACCTGGTCCTCATGCTGCAGGCCCCCACTTTCGAAGAGATCAACGACCTTGTTGAAAAAGAGCTCAAGACAATGGGCGGGGTCGCCGCCGTCTCCCTGATGCCGGTTCAGATGCCCGTCCTGGCGGATAACGTGGTCAATCTCCTCGGCTCCGTCGACCGCGCTCTGGGCAGGGACAAAGGCGAGAGCAAGGCCGAATCAGGCCAGGCGGCAAGGCAGAGGGTCTCTTCGTATGTGATGCTGGAGATAGAAAAGGAGAAGATAGAAGCTATCTACCCCGCCCTGTACTTCAACGACCAGGTCGTGAACTGCGACTGCACGGACGGGGTCTATAACATAGTGCTCCTTATGAAGGGGACGAGCTTTGCCGATATCGAGCACAACGTGAGGAATAACTTCAGGACCCTGGAAGGTGTGCTCAGGATCAAGGAGTTCCCGATCATCACGCTCTTCGAGGCGTGATCCGGAGGATCCGGGACGAGGCCGTGCGACCCCTGGGGGAAAACCCCAGGGGTTTTACCTTGGCCCCAACACCTGCCATCCCCCCTCGGTCTTTTCGCAACCGTTTCTTCCGTAGCTCAAGGGCGTCCCCTGCCCTTTTCGCCAGGGGCTCCGGGCAGGGCTCCACTTTACCCTTGAATCGCGACAGGCTCCTGCCATAAGCTTCTATGACCTTGCCGGCCGAAGGTCGAACCCCGCAGCCGTCGCCCGGCTGCGGGACGGGGGGACGGAATCATTCCTCAAGAGTGGGGAAGTATTCACCTCGCCTCGGACGATAGGAAACGCCGAAGGCGGACCGGGTCGCAAATTGCAGGCAAGAGCGAGTTAAAGCATGATCGATAGGAAGCGGCATGGCCTGATCTTACTCGTCCTCGGCGCCCTGGCGGCCATAGGCCCCTTCTCGACGGACATGTACCTGCCCGGCTTTCAGGAAATAGCCCGCAGCCTGCAAACCGATATCGCCCATGTGGGGTTTTCCCTCGCCAGTTATTTCATCGGCATCTCGATGGGGCAACTGGCCTACGGACCTTTGCTCGACCGCTACGGGCGGAAAAAACCTATAATTCTGGGGCTGTTCCTGTATTTGTTCGCCGCCCTCGGCTGCGCCTTGTCGCCGTCCATCGATTACCTGATCGCCCTGAGGTTTCTCCTTGCCGTAGGCGGCTGCGTGGGCATGGTCGGCAGCAGGGCCATAGTCCGAGACCTCTTTTCCGGGGCCGAAATAGCCCGCGCAATGTCCGCGCTCATGACGATATTCAGCATCGCGCCCGTTATCGCGCCGACCACAGGAGGACTGGTCGTAACGCTGCTCGGCTGGAGGTTCATCTTCTTGGTCCTGGCCGTGCTCGCATCGGCCTTGCTCCTTGCAGTAAGCCTGCTTGACGAAACCAAACGGACGGACCTGTCCGTCTCCCTCCGACCCCGGAATATAATCCGGGAGTATCTCGGCGTCTTTCGAGAGCGGGAGTTCATCAAGTACGCGGGGGCGACCGGAGCTGCGACGGCGGGCCTCTTCTCCTTCCTCACCGGCTCTCCTTTCGTATTCATCAGCCTGTTCGGCTTTACCGCGACGGAGTTCGGATGGATACTCGCGGCCAACGGGTGTTCCTTCATAGCCGCCAACCAGGTCAACAGGCTGCTCCTAAGAAAGCACGACGCCAGGGAGGTGCTGCTCGTCTGCACCGTCGTCCAGTCCGCAGCGGCCCTCCTCCTGCTGGCTTGCGCCTGTACGGCGTCTCCCCCGAGAGCGGCGACGATCGGCCTCGTATTTTGCTTCATGTTCTGTTTCGGCCTCATGGTACCGAACGGGACGGGGCTGGCATTGCAGCCCTTTTCCAGAAATGCGGGAAGCGCCTCGGCACTGATCGGGAGCATGCAGATGATCAGCGGGGCCGTAGCTTCGGCATCGGTGAGCTATCTGCACAACGGGACGGCCCTTCCCATGGTGGCGATGATGGGCGCCTCCGCGGGTACCGTTCTGGTCCTGCTCGTTGCCGCGACTCTTTTCTCCGGGCACTACGGCCGTAAATGAATGCGGGAGCCGGCGCGCCCGCCACGGGGCTCGAACATGCCCCGCGCCGGCCTTTCCCGCATTGGATAATGACCGAAAGGGTCTTCCAAAATCCCCCTTCTTCCGCTAAAATAGTAATCAAAGGGGCGGCGACAATGGAAGACGAATGGGGCAACGACCCTTCGGTCCGGCGCATGAGGCGGGTCTTTGCCGCAATCGAGGCAAGGCAGGCCAGGCTGCTCGACGGCCTCAAGGTCCACCGCTTCGACAAGAGACTCGGGCAATGGCGGAAGATGGCCCTCCATCTCTTCGAGCAGCGCTCGGCCGGAGCAGCCCGCGCCGGGGTCGGCCTCACCGAGAAAGACCTGGCAGACCTCTACATATACTGCCTGGCGAAGGTGCTGTCGACGAGGGGGATAACCGTCCCGAAAGTGGCGCTGCCGGACAACGCCGCAGTGGCCGTGCTCGTTGAGGACAGGCAATGATAAGGCTCCGCCTTTTCGGACGCTGCCGCATCTACCATGACCCCGTCAGCCCGGTTATGAGGGCTCCCGCCCAGGTCGGCTGGGACGCGTGGTTCAGGAGCATCGACCTGATTACGCCTCAACCTCTCAAGGGAGAAGAGCTTCTCAGGAGGACCCGGGGATGGTGGACGGTCGAGCCGGACGACGTA
>JBEKOT010000209.1:0-3193 GCA_049521495.1 Syntrophorhabdales bacterium
CAGCTCTACGAGGTCGATGGGTGTCTTTGTCACCCTCTCCAGCCTGTCTTTACGTGTCACGAAATCCACCTCTATACCTATGGAGCCCTTTCCGGGAAAGACGAACTTGGGCTCGACGGCAAAGAACATGCCCTCCATCAGGACCCTTCTGTGGCGGGCCGTGATGACCGGCAGCTCGTTGATCTCCAGCCCGAGCCCGTGACCGATAAAGGATACGCGGTCGGGCCCGTACCCCATGAAGTGCGCCTCGAGACCTGCCCTCTTCACCCTCCCATAGGCCCGCTCGAATAAGGCGGTGCAGTCCATGCCCTCTTTTCCAAAGACCTCCAGGTCTTCCAGGATCTCCCGCGCTACCTCGTAGGGCTTCCGGAACATGTCGTCCAGCCTTCCTACTGCGTAAGGCCTCGTCTCATCGGTAATGTAGCCGTTATACCCGCCTCCGTAGTCCACCAGGACGGGCACGCCCCTCTCCACCGCCTTAAGGGAAGACCCCTGGGGAACGGCAGGGCTGACGCCGAGGCCCGCAATAGGGACATCGCCTGCGGAGGGGACCGTCCCCGCGTAGCCGGACGTCACGTAGAGGTTCATCATCTCCTGGTTAAGCCCCCGCATCCTGAGGAGGCCCTGGTGGCCGTTCTGTCTGCCCACAGCCACGAGGGCGGCATCTATGTCTATCTCCTTTGCGCCCTCCCGGATCACCTTCGGCGCGAAAGCGAAGACCGCGTCGCAGATCGCCCCCGACCTGCGCGCCTGCTCGATCTCGAAGGGGCTTTTCACAATCCTCAGTTCCTTGATGAGACCCGATATGTCGGTGAAGTCCTCGAAGGCCATAAGTTCCTTGAGCCGCTGAAAGACGGCGACGGGAACGACATCGAGCTCCATGCCGCCCCTGCCCTTGAAGACGCCTTTTTTCCGCAGCATTCGCACCATGTCCCTGTCGCTCCTGACCTCCGTAACGGAAAGGGGCGTCTCCGCCCGGGCGCGCTCGACATTTCTCAGGACGAAGTACAGGGGCTCCCCATCGGCGGTGATGACGAGGGTGGCCTTCTGGGCCGAGCCGGTAAAGTAGAAGAGATCGACGTGCTGGACGATCAAGCAGAAATCGATCCCCGATTTTGACATGAGGTTTTTCAGGCCGGCAATTCTCGAGGCGATTTCCTCTTTGGGAGTGTACTCACCCCCCGCGAGCTTCGGCAACATATTCCATGACCCTCCCCAGGACGTCTTCCTTTCGGACCCTCACAGGCTCCTTTTCGGTGCGTCCCTTGATGTCGAGGTTCCCCTCCCGGAGTCCCCGCTCGCCGATCGTCACGCGCAGGGGTATGCCTATAAGGTCGCAGTCCTTGAACTTGACGCCCGGTCTTTCCTCTCTGTCGTCGAGGATCGTTTCCACCCCCGAGGATAAAAGCGCCCTGTAGAGGTCCTGCGCTATTGCCATGCTCTCACCGTGGGACGTGTTGACGGGCAGGACCTCGACCTCGAAGGGGGCGATGGCGAAAGGCAGGGCGATGCCGTTCTCGTCGTGGTTCTGCTCGATGGCTGCCGCAACGGTCCTGCCCACCCCTATTCCGTAGCAGCCCATGACGAAAAGCCGGTCCTTCCCTTCCGAATCGAGGAAAGTCGCGTTCATCGCCTCGCTGTACTTCGTCCCCAGCTTGAATATGTGGCCCACCTCGATACCCCGCGTTGCGGTGAGCCGGCCGCTGCAGCGGGGGCAGGCATCGCCCGCCTGGGCGACTTTCAGGTCATAGCATCCCTCGACGGTGAAGTCCCCGGGGTTGACGTCGACTATGTGCACGTCCCTTTCGTTTCCTCCCACTACGAAGTCCCTCATGGAGAGGATATCATTGTCGGCAAAAAGCGGAACGTCGAGCCCGATGGGCCCCGAGAAGCCTAAAGGCCCCCCGGTAGCCTCCTCTATGACTGCCTCGCCGGCAAGCTCCACGAACTTGAAGCCGGCGACATTCCTCAGCTTCACCGGGTTTATCTCCCTGTTGCCCGCCACCAGCGCGCCCGCCACCCCCCTGTCGGTGGTGAAGAGCAGCGTCTTCACGAGCTTGTCCGGAGATACGCCGAGAAAGGCGGCAACCTCCTCCACCCGTTTCTTGCCCGGTGTATGCACGCGCTTGCCCGATCCGCCCCCCTTCGGCGCCGGAGCGGCCGACAGGCCGATCTCGGCCCGCTCGAGGTTCGCAGCGTAATCACATGAGTCACAGGAGATGATCACGTCTTCCCCGGTATCGGCCAGGACCATGAACTCATGGGAGAACTTGCCGCCTATCTCCCCCGTATCCGCCTCGACGGCCCTGAAACGGAGGCCGCACCGCCCAAAGATGCTCCCGTAGGCGTCGAACATCGCCATGTAGCTCTTTTCGGCCCCCTCCTCGTCGGCGTCGAAGCTGTAGGCGTCCTTCATGATGAACTCTCTCGAGCGCATCACGCCGAACCTGGGTCTTATCTCGTCCCTGAATTTTGTCTGAATCTGGTAGAGGTTCTTGGGCAACTCGCGGTAAGAGCGCAGCTCCCTCCTGACAAGGTCGGTAATGACCTCCTCGTGGGTCGGGGCGAGACAAAGCTCCCTGTCGTTCCGGTCCCTGAAACGAAGGAGCTCCTTGCCGTAAAGGTCCCACCTTCCGCTCTCCACCCAGAGCTCCTTGGGCTGGACGGCGGGCATCAGGATCTCCTGGGCCCCCGTTCTGTCCATCTCTTCCCTGATAATCCGCTCCACCTTTCGGAGGGAACGCAGGCCCAGGGGGAGCCACGTGTAAATGCCTGAAGAGAGGCGTCTTATGAAGCCGGCCCTCAGCATGAGCCTGTGGCTGACGACCTCCGCCTCTTTCGGCTCCTCCTTCATGGTCGGTAAAAACATCTGCGAAAACAACATTCTATTTACCCCCGGACCGTGATCCCTCAGTAAGCGCTTCGTTCTTTTTTGGCAGGTCCTATATTCCCGTTAAGACCTATTAAATGCACTCTCCCGATGGGGCGGTTATTTTTCCACCCCATAGCCCTTGGCCACCCAGGAGGGGTAGCCGCCGGCAAGCGTCCCGACCTTCAGATAGCCCAACTCGTGCGCCGCGGCCGCGGCGTGCTTGGCCTGGTCTCAGCCGTACCCCCTGCAATAAAAAACGATCTCCACCCCCTTGTCGGAAGGCAACAGTGCAGAAAGTACATCGAACTTGTAAGGCGGTAC
>JBEKOT010000210.1:0-3364 GCA_049521495.1 Syntrophorhabdales bacterium
GACAGGGTTCTCTATCCCCTTAAAAGAAGCGGGCCGAAAGGCAGCTACGCGTTCAAGAGGATTTCATGGGACGAGGCCTATGATGAGATCGCGTCAAAGCTCCTCCGGATAAGGGATGAATCGGGTCCCGAAGCAGCCGCCTTCTACACTGGAAGCGGCAGCTTCGACCGCGCCTTGTGCGACGTGTACCAGCCCGCCGGCGTCGCGGTTTCGTCGGCATCCAGCGTCCTCTTTCCCTTCGGGTCCCCGAACACTCTCGGCGTGGGCGCCCTTTGCTACGTCGCCTTTGCCATGATCGCGCCTCACGTTACGATGGGCGCCATGTACATGGACATGTTCTCCGATATCGACCGGGCAGGGCTCATCCTGATCTGGGGAAAGAACCCGGCGGCCCATTGCCCGCCTGCCGATTTCCTCAAGATCCGGTCGGCCCAAGACCGGGGCGCGGAAGTCGTCGTCATAGACCCCCGAAAGACCCGGATGGCCCGGCACCCGGGCGCCCTTTGGATCCCTCCGAGACCCGGGACGGATTGCGCGCTGGCCCTGGGGATGTGCAACGTCCTTATAGAAGAGGAGCTTTACGACGAGAACTTCGTGAGGAACTGGGTGGCCGGCTTTGAGGACTTCAGCGAATACGTCCGGGAGTTCAGGCCGGAGTATGTAGAGAGCGTCACGGGCGTGCCCGCGAGCACGGTGCGTTCCTGCGCGAGGCGGCTGGCATCGGCCGAGGGCGTCGCGCCCGTCATGTACAGCGGCCTCGAATACAATGGAAACGGGGTCCAGACAGTCAGGGCCGTATTGACTCTCCTCGCCCTCGCCGGCCACCTCGACGTCCCGGGCGGCCAGTGTTTCAAGATGAAGCGGAGCCGCTTCCCCATAAACCGGGAGGGCCTCGTGGCGAACCCGAACGTGCTCAAGGCGGCGGGCCACAATCAGTTTCCCCTCTATACCAGATACAGGGGCGAGTTCCACGCCATCGCCCTGCCCCGGGCAGTCCTTCAAGGGGACCCCTACCGGATCAGGGCGCTCCTTTCCCTGGGCGCCTCGATCATTACTTCCTGGCCCCAGTCGGCAGTCTGGCGGGAGACCTTGAAGGGCCTGGATTTTCTCGTCTCCATCGACCGCCAGTGGACTGCGGACATGGCCTACGCAGATATAGTGCTCCCCGCATCGACATACTATGAGACGGAGTCTTACGTGGTTTACGATTCCGCGTTCAGGATACGGGAGAGGCTCGTGGCGCCCATAGGCGAGGCGCGCTATGACTTTTTTATCCTCTCCGAGCTCGCGTCCCGCCTGGGATACGGCCACCTCTACCCTCAGAATACGGATGAACTGCTGGCGTATGTCCTTTCCGGCTCAGGGTTCACGCCCCGGCAAGTGAGGGACGCGGGCGGGACGGTGCGGGTTCCACCGGTCATGATGGAGTATAGGAAGTGGGAGAAGGGGCTGCTCAGGGAAGACGGCAAGGCAGGGTTCGAAACGCCGAGCGGCAAATTCGAGATAGCCTCTTCCCTGCTGGAAGAATACGGATACGACCCGCTGCCCCGCTATGTAGAGCCGAGGGAAAGCCCGGCTTCGAAGCCCGAGACGGCTAAGCGCTTCCCCCTTGTCTTCAATTCGGGGGCCCGCCATAACGTGGACCTCCACGCCCTCCACCAGTCCATCCCCGTCCTGGCAGCAGAACTGCAAGCGCCCTCGGTCACGATCAACGTCAGGGACGCGGAAAAGCGGGGAATAGCGAATGGAGACAGGGTCCTCTTGAGGACAATCCGGGGAGAGGTCGAGATGTATGCGCGGGCAACCCACGACATAGTGGAAGGCTCGGTCGAGGCCAGCGGAATGGGCGGCGGCGCCCTGGGTTCCAAAGATTGGCGCGAGTCTTGCGTGAACGAGCTGACTGACCTCGACAATTATGATCCCATTTCTGGATTCCCTGCATATAAGGCCCTTTTGTGCGAGGTGGTCAAGACGGGCAAGGAGGGCGCGAGGCCCGTGGTGGGCTCGGGGGAATACGAGATCGACAGCCGCACCGGGCACGCCGCCGCCGGGGAGCCCATATATTTGGACCACAATGCCACTACCTTTCCGGACGCTGCGGTAAAGGAGGTCATGATCGAATCCCTGGGATGCTACGGGAACCCATCGAGTATCTATTCAGCCGGCAGAGAGGCGCACGGGGCAATCGAGAAAGCGCGGAAGAGCCTCTCCCTCCTGATCAACTGCACCCCCCGCCGTCTCGTCTTTACGAGCGGCGGCTCCGAGGGAAACAACTTCGTCATAAAAGGCGTCGCCCTTTCCCTCTGGCCTGCCAGAAACCACGTCATTACTTCCTCAGTCGAGCATCCCTCCGTGCTGGCGGCATGCCGCTTCCTTGAAAAGCTCGGCTTTTCGGTAACCTACCTGCCCGTCGACTCGTACGGCGTGGTCAAGCCCGAGGATCTCGCCGAATCCATTACGGAAAGGACTTGCCTCGTGACTATAATGACGGCGAACAACGAAACGGGCTCCCTCCAGCCCGTTGCTGAGCTCGCCCGCGTCGCCCGGCAAAAGAGGGTCCTTTTTCACACGGACGCCGTACAGGGGGTCGGCAAAATAGAGGTCGATGCTGATAGGTGGGGTGTCGATTTCCTCACCCTCTCCGCCCACAAGTTCCACGGCCCCAAAGGCGCCGGTGCGGTATACTTGCGCAAAGGGGTCGAGGCAGGGGATGCCCT
Source organism: Syntrophorhabdales bacterium (assembly GCA_049521495.1). Classification (GTDB taxonomy): domain Bacteria; phylum Desulfobacterota; class Syntrophorhabdia; order Syntrophorhabdales; family WCHB1-27; genus CAWEPK01. The sequence goes on from JBEKOT010000210.1 coordinate 2,718, forward strand.
CATTCACGGGGGAAAGCAGGAAGGGGGGCTCCGGGGGGGGACGGAGAACACCCCGGCCATCACAGGCATGGGAAGGGCCGCTTTGCTCGCAGCAGAGCGCATAGGCGAGATGCAAGGGAGGGTGCGAAGGATGCGCGACAAGCTTTATGAGGGTATCAGCCGGATAGCGCCCGATGTAAAACTGAACGGCCATCCGGATCAGAGACTCCCCAACACGCTCAATGTGACCTTGCCCGGCGTAAGAGGGGAATCCCTCGTCCTTGCCCTCGATGCCAGGGGGGTCTTTTTTTCCTCCGGCTCAGCCTGCAAGTCCGGCTCCCCTGAGCCCTCCCACGCTCTCCTGGCCATGGGCCTCTCGGAAGAAGACGCTCACTGCAGCCTCCGGTTCTCCCTCGGTATTTCGAACACAGACGAACAGATAGAGAAAACCGTTAAGCTGCTTCGTCTCCTGCCGTTGAGCCTCACGAACCCGTCTCAGAAATTTTTTTAACGATACTTTTTGTCACCCCTGGTTGTCACCCCTGGTTGTCACCCCTCCTTGTCACCCCTGGTTGTCACTTTGACAGAAAGGCGGGCACCGCTCCATACTATTCTAATAATGGTACACTTTCGTACACTTTCGTCTACCCTTCTTCGGCCAATCCGGC
>JBEKOT010000211.1:0-3142 GCA_049521495.1 Syntrophorhabdales bacterium
GATAGCAAGACTTCGTCTTTGCCGTCCATCTCGCGAAGCCTTACCGAGACCTCCTCTTCCGTGGCCGCCCCGTACAGGACTCCCGTATAATCGGGCTGGATAGGCAGCTCTCGCGAACCCCGATCGACGAGAACAGCCAGCTGGATCTTATTCGGCCTTCCGAGGTCCATGATGGCGTCGATCGCAGCCCTCGTCGTCCTCCCCGTGTAGAGCACGTCGTCAACGAGCACGATAATCTTGTTATTGACGTCGAAAGGGATGTCCGTTTTCTTCACCGCGAGGGCGGCCTTCTGCTTGGCGATGTCGTCGCGGTACATGGTGATGTCCAGTATGCCCAGGGGCATATCCCTGCCCTCGATCTCCCTGATCTTCTCCCTGATCCTCCGGGCGAGAAAGATGCCCCTGGTCCTGATGCCTATGAGGCTCAGATCCTTGGAGCCCTGGCTTTTTTCAAGGATTTCATGGGTGATCCTGGTGATGATCCTCTCCATGGCCTTCTCATCGAGCAGGACCCTCTCCATTCAATCACCCATCGAGATTGCGTGCTCGGGGCAGGACTCCACACAGACGGTGCATTCGATGCAGTCCTCCGCGTTCTCAACCACTACGTCGCCTTCGAGGTCCGCAAAGACCTCATAAGGGCAAGTATCGACGCATTCTTTGCACTTCTTGCACAAGCCTTCGGAAATGTACGGCCGCATTGTCCTTATGATGATAAATGCTTTCCCAAAAAATTGCAATGGGCCTGGCGCTCTTTGCCCCTGACTTTGCAGCGCGGCGGGGCGTGACGCTTCGACGTGCAGGAAAGCACGCCTTCGCGCCCCGACCCTCGCGCTGAGGATTGCACGGTGCGCAGTCGCCCGTATTAGGCGCGAAAAGAGCCGGGCCCCCCTTAAATATTAGTTGACATACCTTGATGGAATATTATATATGCTTGTCAGCCTTGTGATATTTTTCATTAGCTCGGGGATGGGGGGGTATCGGGAAGCACCGGCCGTATTTGGCCTTTTTCAGTTCGAAGTACTTGTATATCAAGTGAGAATTTATCAAGGAGGCTGCGATGAGTTTCAACGAGATTTGGGATCTGCTCGTCGGCACGATGCAGACGACCGGCCTTCCCGCGCTTTTCACCGCGATCGGCTGGAAATACGTCTTTATGTGGGCGGTAGGCTGTTTTTTCCTCTATATGGCGATAGTCAAAGACTTTGAGCCGCTTCTTTTACTGCCCATCGGTTTCGGCATATTCCTCGTAAATTTTCCTAATACACCTCTTTTCGGGTTCCAGGAGGGGCATCCCCAGCTTTTGCAATTCTTCTATAAGTACGGCATCATCTGGGAAGTAATCCCGTGCCTCATATTTCTGGGCCTCGGAGCCATGACGGACTTTGAGCCGCTCATATCCAACCCCAAGATGCTCCTCATAGGGGCCGGGGCCCAGCTTGGCGTCTTCGTGACCTTCACGGGGACCATCCTGGCCGGCTTCACTATCAAGGAGGCCGCATCGGTCGGCATCATCGGCGGCGCGGACGGCCCGACGACCATTTACCTTACCGCTAAGCTGGCACCTCATCTGCTCTCCGCCAATGCCCTCGCCGCATATTCGTATATGTCCATGGTCCCCATCATCCAGGCGCCGATCATGCGTGCCATGACATCCAAGAAGGAAAGGCTCATCAGGATGAAGGTGGTTAGAAAGTGCTCGCGGACGGAGCTCGTCCTCTTCCCTCTCATCTGCGGAGGTATTATCGCCCTTCTGGTGCCGGCGGTCATGCCCTTGATGGGAATGCTCATGTTCGGCAACCTGATGAGGATCAGCGGAGTCGTGAAGAGGCTGACCGACACGGCGGCGAACCCGCTTATGGACATAGTCACCATTTTCCTGGGACTCAGCGTAGGCGCCTCGATGCAGGCCCATGTCTTTCTCACGTACAAGCCCATCATGGTCTTCGCCCTCGGCCTCGTTGACTTCGTGGTCTGCACTGCCGGAGGCATCCTTACGGTCAAGGTGATCAACCTCGTCGCCAAAGAGAAGCTCAATCCTCTCATCGGCAATTCCGGCGTCTCGGCCCTCCCCATGTCCCCGCGGCTCTCACAGATCATAGGGCAGCAGTACGACAAAAAGAACTACCTGCTCATGCACGCCATGGCTGCGTGTCTTGCCGGCTCCATCGGCTCGCCGGCAGCCGCGGGTATGCTTCTATCGATGTTCGAGTAGGAGGCGCTCATGAAGACCATACTTTACATAACAGCAGCGGTCGCGGTACTGGCTTTCGCACTCTTGCCGGCTTCCTCCTATGGCTTTGCCAGCGGCAACCCGCCCTGGGGCGCCCCCGTCATGCCCGGCGGCAAGGTCGTCAAGACCGAGAAAACGGCTATCTACATCGAGTATAGCGAGCCTCACGACAAGGTGCTCGCCTGGTACAGGGAGGCCTTGAAGAACCACAGGGACCCCGCCTACAATATCGACTATACCAAATACCGGGAATGGAAGGACCAGACTTACATCGAAGACCAGGGCGCGGCCGACTGGCATTCCATCGGCATCTCGAAGACCGAGGGGCCTATTACGACCGTGAAGATCGTGCGGGACAATTTCACCTGGATATTCAGCACACTCCTCATCCGGTTCGCGGGGGTATTTGCCGTCCTCTGCGTACTCTGGATCCTCCTCAATATCAACAGCGCCGTGATGAAGAACATCTCTGCGAAGAAGACGGCCCCGGGAAAAGCCTAAAGGGCGGGTAGAAAAAAGGCTCTCAAAGAAACCCCTCTCTCTTATGGGAGGGGTTTCTTTCTTTCCTTTCTGAGAAAGATATCTTTAATAAAAAACGGGAAGAGGCGATAAATAGTTTGCGCCGTCCCGAGCCTGAGGAGGCCCAATCTGTCCATGGAGCTTTCGAGGGCTGCGGAAGGGCAATTCAGTGAAGGGGGCAGCAATGAATCTATTCACGGACGCCAAGATCGGAAAAAGGCTGGGGATCGCCTTCGGCATCACCCTCGCCTTGATGGCCGCTGTGGTTGTCATAGGCGTGATCTGCCTCAGCAAGATCGGCGGCGACATCGAGCAGCTCGACAAAGTGGGCAGCCCCGGGCTGAAGAACGCTACTCAGATGAGGGCCGCCCTTTCCGATATCAATTACCT
>JBEKOT010000212.1:0-3140 GCA_049521495.1 Syntrophorhabdales bacterium
GGCGGGGAGGACATGGAGGGCGAGCCCATATCGCCCATGGTCCCTTCCGTGGACAGGTTCTTTTACAGGGGCAAGATCGAGTTCTCCTTCGGCAGGGCACAAGGCAGGACGACCGTGGGTCTTTCCGGCCGATCCTCTCCTTTTTCAAGTTACGCGGGCCGGGTCGTGCCTGTCGACGGCTGCCTTCTTTTCAGCCCTGTCGCCGGGCAGGTGCTGCCCCTCGTCGTTGACGCCCTCAGCGGGTCCGGCCTCATGCCTTACGATGCGGCCGCAGGAAAGGGTACGCTTCAGAGGCTTGTGATCCGGGAGGCAAAGGGTACGGGCGAGGTAATGGTTCACGTTGTCGCGGCATCGGACCTTGGCCGCCGTCTCTCGGGGCTCAAGGACAGGCTTGCGGCGCTTCCGCAGGTTGCGAGCTTTTACGCCACGGGCAACAGAGCTACCCGGCTTCTTTCGGGCAAGCCGGCCATCGATGAGAAGCTTTCGGGCCTGACTTTTCGTATATATCCTTTTTCCTTTTTCCAGCCGAACCCGATGACGGCCGGGCTGCTCTATGAGCGGCTCGCCTCCTTTCCGGGGATCGAAGGCTCCCGTCGCGCCCTCGGGCTGTACTGCGGCTCAGGACCCGTCGAGCTTCATCTGGCGCGGGTGGTGAAAGAGGTGACGGGCATCGATTCGAGCGGCGACAACATCGCCTGCGCCCGGGAGAACGCCCGCCTCAACGGGTCGGAGAACTGCACCTTCATCGAAGACAAGGCGGAAAGGGCCGGCCAAGTATTTGCCGGGAAGACGGACCTCCTCGTGGTCGACCCGCCGAGGAGGGGGATGAGCGGCGCAGCCCTGGCAGCGGTCCGCCGGATCGGGCCGGAGAGAATAGCCTACATCTCCTGCAACCCTACGACTCTCGCAAGGGACCTCAAAGATTTGAAGGGAAGCTACAGGGCAAAAGAGATCGTCCCTTTCGATTTCTTTCCCCACACGGCCCACTTCGAGGTGCTCACCCTCCTGGAGCGGGCGTAGCCCGCTCGATAATTTTCGCTTTGGTGTTGACTCCCCTATCTGACCGATGATACAACTGTGCACGACCAAGACAAGGAGCCGCCATGGACGACAAGATCAAAAAAAGGACCCAGGAGACGGCAAACAGGCTTTTCGGCAAAGGCATAAAGATGGACCCGCCTTACCTGACGTGGAAGGAGTTCGATAGGGACCTGGCGAACGACCTTTCCATGTTCATCACGGGAAACCTTTATTCCAGGAGCGTCCTTTCCCTTCCCGAAAGACAGATGGCGGCCTGCGCCATGCTGGCGGCGCTCGGCGCAGCCGAGGAGCTGCGGCTGCACGTGAACGCGGCCCTCAACGTGGGGTGCGATCCGAGAAAGCTCACGGAGGTATTCTTTCAGCTCGCGCCTTACGGGGGTATGCCCAAGGTAAACGAGGCGCTCGCCATCTACAGGGAGGTGTTGAAAGAGAGGGGAGAGTGGCCCCTGAAGTAGGCCGCCTGATTATAATTGCCCGGATCGGCCCGATAACAGCCCCTTTCCGCGCTTCCTGAAAAAAGAGGTCCCGCAAGCTATGGACATAAGGCTCGCAAGGTAGTACACTATCACGGCTGATCTACCCACAGTTGAATAATAGAAAATATTGAAAGCGAGGGACGAGAACATATGTCGGAAGAAACGATGGCAACGGGAATGATTGACGCCTCCCCTGAAGAGGGCAGGCCTGAGGAAGATTTTGCGGCCCTTTTGGAGAAAGAGAGCAGGATGCCGGGAAGGCTGGAACCGGGCCAGAAGATAAAGACGACCGTTATAAGCATATCGGGCGACATGGTCTACGTCGACCTGGGCGGCAAGAGCGAGGGGGTCATAAGTCTGTCCGAGTTTGCCAAAGAAGATGGGACGTGTGCCGTCCAGGAAGGGGATGAGGTGGATGCCTTTTTCCTTTCCGTGCAGAACGGCACAAAGCGTCTCACCACTCGCCTGCGCGGCTATTCTACCATAGACGTGGCGGGCATTCGCGACGCCTTTCACGCCGGTCTGCCCGTCACGGGCAAGGTGAGGGCAGCGGTAAAAGGCGGCTACGAGGTGTCGGTCGGCGGCGTGAGGTGCTTTTGCCCCTTTTCTCAGATGGACCTCCGGATCAGCAGGAACAGCGACCAGTACCTAGGCCAGACCTTCCCCTTCAAGGTAGTCGAGTTCGAAAATGACGGTCGCAACGTCGTTCTTTCGAGGCGCGCGCTTCTGGAGGAAGAGCGGCAGGCGCAGGTGGAGCGCTTCAAGGAGACGCTGAGCGTGGGCATGGAGCTGACCGGCACGGTCCGATCGGTTCAGGGCTTCGGCGCCTTTGTCGACCTCGGCGGCGTCGACGGCCTGATTCCCGCGAGCGAGATAGGCTGGGACAGGGCAGAAAAACCGTCGGACGTCCTTTCCGCAGGCCAGGAGGTCACCGTGAAGGTTATCGGCCTCGACTGGGACAAGAACCGCCTTACCCTGAGCCTCAAGGCCCTTCAGGCGGACCCCTGGGAAGGGGTGGCCGAAAGGTACGCGGTCGATGCCAAGGTGAAGGGCGTAATCGTACGGCTCGCGCCTTTCGGCGCATTCGTCAACCTGGAGCCCGGCGTCGACGGACTGATCCATATCTCGAAACTCGGGGCCGGAAGACACATCCACCACCCGAAGGAAGTGGTCGAGGTGGGACAGTGGGTAGAGCCCCAGGTAGTTTCCGTGGATCAGGCTAATAAGAAGATATCCCTCACCCTGGAAGAACCGAGGGAGGAATCGGTCCTCCCCGAGGTAGGAGAGGTCCTTGAAGGCGCGGTCGAACGGGTTATGCCCTACGGCATTTTCCTGAAGCTGGACAGCGGGACGAGCGGGCTCATCCCCAACTCTGAAATGGGCACGCCGAAGGGCTCGAACCACAGCCGCATGTTCCCGCCGGGAACGCGGATGGAGGTAGTCGTCATAGGATCGGACAAGGAGACAAGAAAGGTCTCCCTGAGCCGGAACGCCGTCTCCGAAAAGGTGGAGCGGGATGAGCTCAAACGCTACCGGACGGAGCGAAGGTCCGACGACGAATCTCAGGCGAGTTTGAGCGGCTTCGGCGAGCTCCTCCAGGAGCATCTGCAGCGGGCGAAAAAG
>JBEKOT010000213.1:0-3102 GCA_049521495.1 Syntrophorhabdales bacterium
GGCGTGGCGGGCTTCCTGTGCCTGAGGATGACGGCCTGTGCCCTCCTGATGTGGCCCGCCCGGCCGCGCGACCTGGGGTTGTAGAGCACTATGACAAAGTCGGCGCCGGCCGCCGCGTCGAGGCGCCTTTCGATGGTCTGCCAGGGCGTAAGCCGGTCGGAAAGGCTGATGGAGGCGAAATCGTGCATGAGCGGCGCGCCGAGCTTAGCCGCACACGCGCTGAGGGCGGATATGCCGGGAATGACCTCTACCTTGCACCTCTCCGCGATGGGGCTCTCTCTCAGCAGCTCCAGCAAAGGCCCGGCCATGGCGTAAATGCCCGGGTCCCCGCCGCTGACAACGGAAACGGTCCGTCCCCCGGCAGAAAGCTCGATCGCCTTTTCGCAGCGCTCGATCTCCCTGGACATCCCGGTGGCCACTTTCTCCTTTCCACTGATGAGGCCGCCCAAGAGGTCGAGATAGGGACCATAGCCGACGATAACGTCGGAGGCGCCGATCGCGGCCGATGCGGCAGGCGTAAGATGGTCCGGGTCACCCGGCCCGGTGCCTACAATATAAAGCGTACCCGCTGCGCCCTCTTTTCGGCCCTTTCCATTCGCCGCCCCGGGAGGCGCGTCCTCGGCCACCGCGATGGTCACATTGGCCGTCTTCTGTTTGGGGACCAACAAATTGCCGCCCCGAGCAGCCAAGATTGCCGAAGGTTCGGCGACGGCGCGCGCCCCTGTCGCCCTCCATGCCGGGGCGGAAAGGGCCACTCCTGAAACCCGGTTCAGGTCACCGGGGGGGAACGTAATGAGGCCCAGCCCGTTCCTTTCGGCGAATGCGCAAAGCCCGGGTTCCCTTCCCTTCCTGTCGACAGTCGCCACCGCGCGGACGGAGAGGAAGGAAAGGTTGTGCTCGTCCAGGGTCTTGCGCACGGCCCCTTCGATCTCCCCAGCCGATGTCCCGCTGTTGCACCCGATCCCTGCGACGAGGTTCTTCGGCCGCAGGATAAGGGCGCCGGGCAGGAGACGGGAGGCCGGAGACTTCTTGTTCGTGACTATGATCTCCGCTATGCCGGGCCTCTCGACTTTTTGAAAGGCCGGCGGCGTCTCCAGGAGAACGTCCGAGAAAATCCGGAGGGATTTCCGCTTCAGCAGCTTCGTCCCCACCCTCGGAAGGCGGCCCGGCTCTTCGATGACGAGGTTCTGCCTTTCGGCCCAGAGGTCCAGGGCAGGAAGTCCGTTCACGTCAGAGGCCGTTGTGATGACTGCCTTGCCGCCTGTGAGTCCGGCGATCTCGGATGCCAGTGCGTTCGCGCCCGCCAGGTGGCCGCCCACAAGGCTGATCACGTGGCTGCCTTTTTCATCGAGGAGCACTACGGCCGGATCGGTCCTCTTGTCCCTGAGGTACGGCGCGATGGCGCGCACCACTATGCCTGCCGCCATGATAAACACGAGCCTTGCCCCTTTTTCCCAGTACCGGCCGACCTCAGCCTTGGAAAAGCGCAGGGCGGCAGCGTCGGGGTAGGACCGGCATAGCTTCTGTGCCAGTCCGCGCCCCTTTTCCGTGACATAGAAGAGAACGGTCCTATTTCCGGAACCCATGTTTGAACTTCCTGTCATAGAGCCTCGACTCCTTCCCGAGGTTCGCCGCGGACGCCCTCATGGAATCCCCTACGTAGATAAGGGCGGTCTTCTCGATGCCCGCTTCCCTTGCAATGGCGGCAATCTCTTTGAGGCTGCCCCTTACTATCCTCTGCGTCGGCCATGAGGCCTTTTCCACGACGACGCACGGGGTCTCCCCCGGATAGCCCGCGAGCAGCTTCTCCACGACCTTCTCTATCATTCCGGCGGAGAGAAAGATGACCATGGTAGCCCTGTGACCGGCGAGAGCGGCGAGGTTTTCACCCTCCGGCACAGGCGTGCGACCGCCGAGCCTGGTGAAAATGACGGTCTGGCTTATCTCCGGTATGGTAAGCTCCTGGCCGAGGGCGGCCGCCCCCGCCATTGCCGACGAGACGCCGGGGACCACCTCGTAGGCGATCCCATGGCCTCGCAGCCTTTCTATCTGCTCCGATATGGCGCTGTAAAACGCGGTGTCCCCCGTGTGGAGCCGCGCAACGATCAGCCCTTTTTCTGCCGCACCTTTCATGATGCCGACTATCTCGTCGAGGCTCATGGGAGCGGAATCGTATATTTTAGCCTTTAACCCCTCGAGGACCGCCGGGTTGACGAGACTCCCCGCGTAGATGACGATATCGGCGGCCTCCAGAATCCTCCGGCCTTTCACTGTGATCAGCTCCGGGTCGCCGGGTCCCGCACCGATAAAATATACCATCGTCCTTTTCTTTGACGTCTTCATTTTTTTACTATCACCACCGAGAAATAATCGAGGTCCCCGGGTTTCACGCTTGCGAGGTCCGCCCACACCCGCTCGCCGGGGAGCCCCGCCCGGGAGACGCACACGCCCTTCTCCAGGAGCCCGGCCTCCGCCAGTGCAGCCGCGACCTTGTCCATCGAGCTTCCGACCTTCATGAGCACAACCGTATCGAAGGCCCCGAGAACTGCCTTGAGATCGCCGGCACGGCTTGCGGGCATGACAGCGATACGGTCGCTTCCAAGTCCGAGGTAAACCCGCGCCAGGGAGGCACAGGCGCTGATCGAGGTGACGCCGGGGACTATCTCCACGGCGAGGCCCGGATCAGCACCAAGGAGCCTGTCGTAGAGGTAGAAGAAGGTGCTGTAGAAGGCCGGATCGCCGATGGTTACGAAAGCCACGTCGGTCCCTCTCGCAAGCCTTTCGAGTATGAGCCGGGCGGCCTCGTTCCATCTTGCCTCGACCTCGCCGGCGCCCGGCCCGTCAGTCCTTTGCATGGGGAAAAAGACCTCCACGATCTCTTTGCCTTCGAGATTGACTGCCTTCTCCACTATGGACAGGGCGAGGCTCGACCCTTCCTCCCGCCCCTTCGGCACGCAGATGGAGCCGACGGAAGCCAGTATCCGCGCCCCCTTCAGCGTTATAAGCTCCGGATCGCCCGGCCCCACGCCTATCACGTAAAGGGTGCCCGCCATTACTCCCTCTCCCCCGAGATAACGAAAACCGGGTTGAAGGCGGCCATCA
>JBEKOT010000214.1:0-3095 GCA_049521495.1 Syntrophorhabdales bacterium
TTCCTTGATATTGACAATACTGACGAGCGGGTTGGAGGGGTTGATCAGATAAAGGCGCATGCGGTGGACTTGTTCATGGACAGAGTCTGCTCTTCCTCCTCGCTCTTCTTTATTATCGACCCAACAAAAAATGGAACAGGGCAAGGCTATTCAGTGAAGATTATATTGTCATTGTATATCAGTGGTACGCTCTACGTCAACTATTGGGATTTCTGTTTTCGCAGATCCAAAACGCCTTTGCCACTCTCCGGTTGCGACAAGCCAACGAGGGACGTAAATTGTCCTTATCACGCTTCGAAGGAGGTCCCGATGGAAAATTTCGTTATATGGTTCGAACTTCCGGTGACGGACATGGAACGGGCGAAGAAATTCTATTCTTATGTCTTTCAGCTCGACATAGAAGTTCAGGACCTCGGCGATAAGCCCTATGGGTTTTTCCCCATGCGCGGTTACGGGAATAGCGGCGCGCTGGTGAAACACATGGATTTTCAACCTTCGGCGAAGGCGGCCACAATTTACCTGAACGGCGGTCGGGATCTATCGGATCCATTGAGCCGTGTCGAGGCTGCCGGCGGCAAGATACTGGTCCCCAAGACGATGATAAGCAAGGAAATGGGATACTACGCCTTGTTTCTCGACACCGAGGGGAATAGGGTGGGACTCCACTCGATGACGTAAGGCAAAGGAGAAACCGATGAAAACAAAAGTGGGTTTGTGGATTGACCACAGGAGGGCCAATATCGTGATGGTGACGGACAAAGGGGAAGAGATGGGACTGATAGTATCGAAAGCTGAAAAACAACCGCGCCGTTCCGGTGATTCCCCTCTTAGGGGTCCCTACGATCCACACCAGGTACCAGCGCAGGACAGCCTCCAGAGAACGCTTACGGAGCATCTCAACATTTACTACGACGCGGTGATTGCGTCTATTCGCGATGCAGAGTCTATCCTAATATTTGGTCCTGGTGAGGCAAAGGGCGAACTGAAAGAACGTCTTGAAAAAAAAGGCCTTGGCGGGCGCATCGTAGGCATGGAAACAGTTGATAAGATGACGGATCGTCAGATTGCGGCCAAAGTTCGCCAGCACTTTCCGAGTAGCGTCCGGCAGTAGGATGTTGTGGAGGGCTTCCGGAAGCAAAAGGGGGACGCTGGAGTCCCCCTTTATTGGTTACCTCTCTGAGACTGAGACTTGCCTGTTAGTACATGCCTTCCATTCCACCCCCCGGCGGCATAGGGGGATAAGGGGACTTTTCCTTCGGCTTCTCGGCGATCATGGCTTCCGTCGTCAAGAGCAATGACGCGACGGAAGAGGCGTTCTGCAGGGCAGTGCGGGCAACCTTCGTCGGATCGATGATACCCGCCTCCTGCATGTCGTCGACGTAGACCTCCTTGGCTGCGTCGAAGCCAAAACCGCCCTTGCCGTGCTTCACCTTTTCAATGACGATAGAGCCGTCATGGCCGGCATTCATGGCAATCCAGCGCGTCGGCTCTTCGAGCGCCCTCTTCACGATCTGCACGCCGAACTGTCGCTCCCCTTCGAGCTTCAGGGTGTTCAGCTTCTCGATGGCCCTGATAAAGGCTACGCCGCCGCCGGGGATGATACCTTCCTCGACTGCCGCCTTCGTTGCGTTGAGAGCGTCCTCAACACGGGCCTTCTTCTCTTTCATCTCTGTCTCTGTTGCTGCGCCGACGTTGATAACAGCCACACCGCCAACCAGCTTCGCGAGCCTTTCCTGGAGCTTCTCACGGTCATAGTCGGAGGTGGTCTCTTCGATCTGGGTCCTTATCTGTTTTACCCGGCCTTCGATATCCTTCTTGTTGCCGGCGCCGTCCACGATAGTCGTGTTGTCTTTATCGATGGTAATCCTCTTTGCGGAACCGAGGTCCTTAACGCTGATGCTCTCGAGTTTAATGCCAAGTTCCTCGGATACTACCTGGCCGCCGGTGAGGATCGCGATATCCTCGAGCATGGCCTTTCTTCTGTCGCCAAAGCCCGGAGCCTTCACCGCGGCGACCTTCAGGGTCCCCCTCAACTTGTTCACCACGAGGGTTGCCAGGGCCTCACCCTCGACGTCCTCAGATATGATCAAAAGGCTCTTTCCCATCTTGGCGACCTGCTCCAGAACGGGCAGGAGGTCTTTCATGCTGCTGATCTTTTTCTCGTTGATGAGGATGACCGGCTCTTCGAGGACAACCTCCATCTTTTCGGGGTTAGTCACGAAGTAGGGAGAAATATAGCCCTTATCGAACTGCATGCCCTCGACGATATCGAGCGTGGTCTCCATGCTCTTCGCCTCTTCTACCGTGATGACCCCTTCTTTTCCCACCTTGCCCATGGCCTCCGCGATAATGCTGCCGATCGTCTCATCGTTATTTGCCGAGATGGTCCCTACCTGGGCTATCTCTTTCTGGTCCTTCGTCGGCTTCGAGAGTTTTTTCAGCTCTTCGACTACCACCTCGACCGCCTTTTCGATGCCCCGCTTCAGCTCCATGGGGCTGTTTCCTGCAGCCACCAGCTTCGCCCCTTCCCGGTAAATCGCCTGGGCAAGCACCGTTGCAGTGGTCGTGCCGTCACCGGCGACATCCGATGTTTTGCTAGCCACTTCTTTCACCATCTGGGCGCCCATGTTCTCGAACTTGTCTTCCAGCTCTATCTCCTTGGCCACTGTCACACCGTCCTTTGTGATGGTCGGAGAGCCGAATGATTTATCCAGTATGACGTTTCTCCCCCTGGGCCCCAATGTGACCCTTACCGCGTCGGCAAGGGCATTTACCCCCTTGAGGAGCGATTCCCTTGCTTTCTGATCGTACAGAATTTCTTTTGCCATGTTATCTCCTTCTCTCTAATCTTCGATTATGGCGAGAATATCGTCTTCCCTGACGATGAGGTGCTCCTCGTCGTCAATTTTTATATCCGTTCCCGAGTACTTGCCGAAGAGGATCTTGTCGCCCACCTTCACTTCAGGCGCCACTCTCTGTCCCTTCTCCGTCATCCTGCCGGCCCCGACGGCGACCACGCGCCCCTCCTGGGGTTTCTCCTTGGCGGCGTCCGGAATGATGATGCCTCCCTTTGTCTTCTCCCCCTCCTCGAGCCT
>JBEKOT010000215.1:0-3432 GCA_049521495.1 Syntrophorhabdales bacterium
GTCGAGCGTGGCATCCGGTACGGTGAGAACCCCGATCAGCCGGCGGCTCTCTACGAGCTGGTCAATGGAAACATCGTCCTCGGCGACGTGCGCTTCTTCGATTTCGACAGCGGTCTCGTGAGCAGGATCACGGAAGAAGACCAGCTCCAGGTGGGCAAGCATCCTGGCAAGATAAACCTTACGGATGTCGACAATGCCCTCAACATCCTGAGGTTCCTCGAACGCATGCCGGCCTGCTCGATCATGAAGCACAACAACCCCTGCGGCGCAGCCTACGGCTCGACGCCTGCCGAGGCCTTCGACAAGGCCTTTTGGTGCGACCGGATAGCGGCATTCGGCGGTGCCGTGGTGCTGACGACGGCGGTCGATGTGGAGACGGCGAAGGCCATGGCGCCCTATTACTTCGAGGTTGTATGCGCGCCCGATTACGAGGGGGGCGCCCTCGACATTCTCAAGAAATGGAAGAACCTGAGGATACTCCGGATCGGACAGATGGAGAAGCTGCGGGAATACAAGACGAAGAGAATCATCGACTTCAAGTCCCTCATGGACGGGGGGCTCATCTTACAGGAGTCCCAGCCTTTAAAGATCAAAGGAAAGGCCGACCTGAAGCCGGCCGAGACCACGTACAAGGGCGAAGTCCATAGGATCGAAAGGGCGCCCGCGGAAAGGGAGCTGGAGGATATGCTCTTCGGCTGGTACGTGGAGGCAGGGGTCAGCTCCAATTCGGCGCTTTTCGTAAAGGACGGGGCAACCGTTGCCATAGGGACGGGAGAGCAGGACAGGGTCGGTGTGGTCGAGATCGCCGTCTTCAAGGCCTACACTAAGTTCATGGATGCCCAGGTATTCAAAAAATTCGGCGTGCCCTATGCCGTGTTCAGGCTCGATACAGAAAAAGGCAAGAGGCGGATGGAGGACTTGAAGGAGATAGAGGAGTATACAAAGGCCCGGAAAGGGGGCCTTCTTGGCTCGATAGTCGTCTCCGACGGCTTTTTCCCCTTCAGGGACGGGGTGGACGCCGCCATAAAGGAAAGGGTGACCGGCGTGATCCAGCCCGGCGGCTCGGAGAGGGATTTCGAGGTAATCCAGGCTTGCAACGAAGCCGGGGTGACCATGGTCTTCACAGGCCAGCGGCTTTTCAAACACTAGTTTCGAAACCGCCGTACCCGCCTTTTCGGACAAGGGAAGGAAGCTCCGGCCCGGTGACGGGAACCGCAGCTTGCCTTCTTTCCCGGCCTTTGCATACAGTCGGCGAGATGAGAAAACTGTCACAAATAGGGGTTTATACCCCTGAGACACTGGGGGGTCGAGAAACGGGCAGTCCACTGCACACCCTTTTCTATTGACAAACAGCAGTGCGGAAAAATATAATTGTGAAATTCATAACAATAAAAAAAACAAGCCACCGGGAGGGATGAAAATGAGACCGTACTTCGAGAAGATGCAGCCCTTCGGCAAGCCGGCGAAAGAGAACCCGGCAAACGCCGAGGAGATCAAAAAGGTCGAGCAGCATATCGATGCATTGGTAGATGAAAAGAAGAGGGCAGGGCTGCCCGCCGAGACGCTCAACAAGAGGGGTGAGTGGACCGTCTACCAGCGGCTTGACTACATACTTGATAAGGGCACGTGGGCGCCCCTTCACATGCTGTACGACTTCATGGACGAAGAATCGGGGACGACGGGCGTAGTGGACGGTCTCGGCAGGATAAACGGCCGGTGGTGCGTGATTATCGGCTTCGACAACAAGGTCATGGCAGGAGCCTGGATAGCCGGCCAGGCGGACAACATCCTCCGTGTCACGGACATCGCGAAGAGGCTCCATTGCCCGCTCGTCTGGCTCGTCAACTGCAGCGGCGTTAAGCTGACCGAGCAGGAGAAGGTTTATGCCAATAGGAGGGGCAACGGCACCACCTTCTTCAGGCACGCAGAGCTGAACAAGCTGGGCATCCCGGTGCTCGCCGCCATCTATGGGACGAACCCCGCGGGCGGCGGTTACCAGGGCATAAGCCCTACGCTACTCCTTGCCCATAAGGACTGCAACATCGCGGTGGGGGGCGCCGGCATCGTCAGCGGCATGGCGCCGAAGGGCTACTTCGACGAGGGCATGGCCGAGCAGATCATCGACGCCACGAGGAAGTTCAAGTCCGTTCCCCCCGGAAGGGTCGAGATCCATTATGACAACACGGGTTTCTTCAAGCAGGTGTTCCAGACCGAAGAGTCCATACTCGACGCCGTCAAGGAATGGGTCACCTACCTGCCCGCTTACAACGGCAAGTTCTTCAGGGTTGCGGAGCCTGCCGAGCCGGCCTTTGCCGCCGAGGACCTCTACAATATCGTTGCCTTCAACCAGAAGATGACCTATGACGTCTACCAGTTCCTCTCAAGGCTTGTCGACGGCAGCGAGCACATGGAGTTCCGGCCCGACTACGGACCCGAGCTCTACACGGGTCTGGTCAAGATCGACGGGTTTCTTATCGGCGTCGTGGCAAACAAGCAGGGCATGATGCCCAAGGGATATCCCCAGTACGCGCCCTATCCCGCGATCGGCGGCAAATTCTACAGGGAAGGACTGGTCAAGGTCAACGAGTTCGTGACGCTCTGCGGCAGGGACAGGGTGCCCATGGTCTGGGTGCAGGATACCACGGGCATCGACGTGGGCGACTATGCGGAAAAGGCCGAGCTTCTCGGCCTCGGCCAATCCCTTATCTACTCCATCGAGCAGGCGAACGACAGCCCCATGATTGCCATCGTGCTGAGGAAGGGCACGGCTGCCGCCCACTATATAATGGCCGGGCCTCAGGCGAACAACAACAACGCCTTCACGATCGGGACTGCGACCACGGAAATCTACGTCATGCACGGCGAGACGGCCGCGGTGGCGAGCTTTGCCAGGAGGCTCGTCAAGGAGAAGGACGCAGGGAAGTCTCTGGAGCCCGTGATCGAGCAGATGAACAAGACGGTCAAGGAGTACTACGACAAGTCGAGGCCGGCCTATTGCGCTAAAATGGGGCTGGTGGACGAGGTGGTCAAGATGACGGACCTCCAGATGATACTCCCGCGGATCATAAAAGGGTAAGAACAGGCGCAGCCACTGATAAAGGGGTGGGTTGGTCCCACCCCTTTCCTTTTCTCCCTTTTCTCTTCACTTCTGTTAAAGACCCCCGCCAAATCCCCCCCGGCCGCTCGCACCGTTTTCTCCTGTTTTCCGTTGGTACCCTCCGCAGTATTCCCTTTGCCCCAACGCTTCTCCCAGGCCCTGCCTCTTTTCAGTCTCTTCCCTTTTTCTCTTCTTGGTCTCTTGCTATATAAGCGGCAAGGCCCTTCCGGAGTATTCCATTTGCGCCATTAATCTAGACTCTCCTAGGGAAGGATCTCACAAGAGGATTCCATCAAGGCTTGGTGCTCCACTAGAGCGACCCGCATCGGAAGGGT
>JBEKOT010000216.1:0-3030 GCA_049521495.1 Syntrophorhabdales bacterium
GGTTGCAACAGACTCCTCTTCGTTTCGTGGCCCGTAGAACTCCGACATGCCCATGCATCCGAGGCCGATGGCAGAGACGGTGAAAGAACTGTTATCCAGTTTCCTATAACGCATTCAGATCCTCTCCTGGAGAGCGTTCAGATTGGCCGCACAAACTGAGAATATCATCCAGGGCGGGTCTTACTCAACCGTTCCCTGGCCGAGGGTGTCGGGAGCAGGAGGGGGGTTTAGGAGCAAATTCCACTCCTCTCCGAGGAGGGGATTAAGGGGTGGTGATTCGACCACTCCGAACCCCTCCTGAACCAGGAGGGGAGTCGGAAAAGCAATTCCCCTCCCCTTTTGAGGAGGGGATTAAGGGGTGGTGACTCGACCACCCCCGGCCCCTCCTGAACCAGGAGGGGAGTTGCTGCCTTAGGCTGGACTAACGAAGTTCTTGCATCTGCACTGCGCCGGACGTAAGCTTCGGGAACTTGCAAGGCCGCGATTGCGTATGCGCTGGTAGACACGAGTCGAGGAGAGTCCTATGAGCACAAGCCCCCAACCCCCGCGTGCCCCCGTTCCGCCGCAACCCCCACGGTCGGGCAGCAACATTGTTGCGATTGCCCTGTTGGTCCTGGCGCTGATTGTCCTGGTCAGTGGAATCGCGGTTTGGACCGGCTTAAGGTTCCTTTCCCACAACCTCCGAATGCAAGTTGCGGAGAGGGGGGGGCGTGGCAAGGAAGTTTCCATCAATACGCCGGTCGGGTCAATTGAAGTTCATCATGATGTCAACCAGGACAGCTTGGGTTTGCCCATCTACCCCGGCGCCACGCCGGTGAAGGACAAGGACTCAGCAGCAGTAAACCTCGGTTTTGGAGGCGAGGCGAGCGTGCAAGTACTGGCCGCGAAATTCGAAACTTCGGACTCATTGGAGAGAGTCAAGGCCTTTTACAAAGAGCACCTGGGAAGTGAAGTCACTAAATTCACCGACCGGGGTTCAGACGGAAAAACTACCTTCGAGATCAAGACCCACAACCTGGAAAAGGTCGTGGCGTTAGAAGGCGGGGAGAGTCGGACGCTCATCAAATTGGTCCGGGTATCTTTCGGCAAGAACGAGAGCAACTAACAAAGGCGGTGCACAGTCGAGAAGACAGTCAACAGTCGACAGTCCGCTGAATCTGCGATCGTCGCAAGAAAAACCCGTAAAGTCTGATATAGTGATAAAGCTAGGCGCCGAAACAGCCTGCGATATCACTCTTCAGGCGGCACACCCTGGCCGAGAGTCGAGCCTCTTTGGCAGTGGTGGGCGAGATGTACGAGTAACCCTCTTTGTCATTTGCACGTCAAAGTCAAGGGGGAATAAACCCGGAGACTCAGCAGGTAAGTTCCTGGCACAGGTCCCGAGCTGGGAGACGATAAGCAACGATGATCAGCCGAAATCGGTGGACGGTGACCTTTGCCCTTGGTGCGATGGTAATCGGCACCCTATTGTCAGCTTTCCCGTCACTGGCACAGCAGCAAAACCCGGCGCCTGCGGATACGTCTTCACAAGGCCAGTCCAAGACGGGAGCGAAAAGTGGGGACAATAAGGACCCCGCGATCCAGGAACAGAAGAGCCCACAGAATGACCGCCTTTTCTTTGTCTTGCCAAACTATCTGACGGTGGAGAATGCCAAACAGATCCCGCCGCTCACGACTGGGCAGAAATTCAAGCTGGTGGCCCTGGGAACTTTCGACCCCATCGAGTTCCCGTACGTAGGCGTTCTCGCCCTCATCGATCAGGCTGAAAATACTGATCCCAGCTTCGGACAAGGTTTTGTTGGCTATGCAAAGCGCTACGGGGCCGCCTTCGCCGACACGACCATCGAGAACTTCATGGTGGGCGCCGTCCTCCCATCACTGCTCCACCAAGATCCTCGCTACTACCAGTCGGGTAAAGGGGGGTTCTTTCACCGTGCTGGTTACGCTGCATTGCGGGTCCTTATCACTCGCAGCGACTCCGGGAAAAAACAATTCAACTACTCCGAGTTGGCAGGTAGTGCACTTGCGGCAGCGCTTTCCAACACCTACCATCCGCCGCAAGACCGGACTGCCCTGAACAGCGCCAACATCTGGATGACGCAGATATGGGGAGATGCGGTGTCCTATGAATTGAAAGAATTCTGGCCCGATATTCGTCGCAAACTTCACAAGAAGCAGCAGGCTCAACCATGATGGTCCGGCAGAAGGCAGTAGGAGTTGTTTCCCCCACCTACCCGTATGTGGTAGGTAGTAGGTGGTATGTGGAGGGGAGGCTTTTCCCCACCAACCCGTAGGTAGTAGGTGGTAGGTGGGCGGGTGCTTTTCCCCACCTACCATCTACCACCTACCACATACCGATCACAATGGCATACCAATAGCTTTTTCCAGCAACCTCCCAATCTGGTATCATCTTTTTCACTGGGGCATTGAAAGCGGATAAGGAGGCGTTATGGAGTTTGAGCATCGCGTCGCGATTGTAACGGGTGGCACAGGCGCATTAGGAAGTTCCGTGGCTTTGGACCTGCTACGGTCCGGCGCCCGCGTCGCGGTTACGTACCGTTCCGACAAAGAGTGGGCCGCACTGGAAGGCCGGACAGGCGAACACCGTGGGAATCTCACCGGCGCGAAAGTGGATCTGATCCAGGCCCCTGAAGTCGAACGCCTGGTGGCAGATGTCTTGTCGAAGTGGCAGCGCGTCGATCACCTCGTGGCCGTGGCGGGTGGCTTCGCGGCCGGCAAGAGCTTCGAGACCGATGACAAGACCTGGGACCACATGTTCAACCTGAACCTCCGCTCCCTCATTTTCTGTTTACGTCCCATCGTCCCGGTCATGATTCGTCAAAACTTCGGCAGAATCGTGACCGTCTCGAGCGGGTCAATCCTGCGCGGAGGCGGCGCCGGCATTGCTGCCTATGCCGTTTCCAAAGGGGCGGTTCGCCAGCTCAGCGAAATCCTTGCAGACGAACTCAAGGCGTACGACATCCACGTTCACTGCATCCTGCCGGGAACAATGGATACTGAGGCCAATCG
>JBEKOT010000217.1:0-2887 GCA_049521495.1 Syntrophorhabdales bacterium
CAACACGATCTGCAATTTCTTTGGCAAATCTGCCGCCTCCAGAAGGATAAACACGACCGTAAGCAGGATCAGAAACCCGTTGGTGAGGACACTGCTCAGGGCCGAGAACATACCTCCCGCCAAGCTCATCACCCACCCCGGATTGAAAGTTAGGGGCATCTCCTCTGCCGGAATGTTAATGCCCTTTTCTCGCAGCCAGCTCATTGAAGTACCAATATGGGTCGATAATCGCTCTTGATAGCCGGGAAGGGAATTCAAGAAATGATTCAGCGGAGGACCGATCAATGCTCCAAAGAGCAATCCTGCAATCAGGATGGCCAATAGAATGAGAGCAAGCGCCGGCAATTTCGGCACACCCTTCCGTTGCAGCCAGAACAACGGCGGAGCGCAAATGACCGCAATGAACACCGCCAGAAAAAAGGGAACCAGGAGGGAGCTGGCCGCCTTCATCCCTGCCACCACGATGATAAAGCCAGCCAGGATCAGGATTACGGGTGCTTTAGTCTTGGCTGTTCGTTTCACAATCTTGCCCATATGAACCTCTTTGACCCTCTTATCCCTGGATGAACCGTCGTCCGATTGCAGCGCTATTAAATGTAACCAAGCACCCGCTCTGCCCGGTCCCTCGCAGCCGACCGCTCAGAAATACGACTGTAGCTCGCCTCTCCTCCGCACGTCGAGGGTCGCGCAGTGGAAGGAGCCGCCGAAAGGGGCATAGTTCGCAAACGAACAGGGGATTGGATCGAAGCCCCAGTCCTTGAGCTTCATGATGAGAGACTCCTGCAACCGCTCCACGATGACTCGCTTCTCGTCGAGCATCAACACATTGATGCTGAGCCAGCGACTACACATCGAGGGGATGCGCCACGGGACGGGGTTCGGCTCGGGGGCGATGAGGATGTCCCACGAGGCGAACATCGGCGGGAGCCGACTCGGATCGATGTAGTCCGGATTGACTAGCAGCTTTCCCGGTGCGAGCGGCATAAGGCTCGAGTCGATGTGCATGGGCTGGCGACAGCGGGTCTCGAGCAGGGTGATGCGGAATCTGTCGCCGAGGTGGGTCCGGAGCCAGTGAATGCCGGACTCGTTCGTCACGTTGCTGCGGATGCCGAACAGGTCCCGGCCGCAGCGGACAAAGTCGGCGGCGTCGAAGACGGGCTCATACTCGTTCACGACGAAGGGGATCGGCTCTCCCGCCTCGGGGAGGCGATAGTCGTGGTTGTAGAGCGCATCAACCAGCTCCGGGCGCGGCGCGGTGGTCCACTTCGCCCCTCCCGCCGTGTACTCCTTGAGCAGCGGGCGGTAGGCGTCCACCTCGAAGTAACGAGACCGCCAGGCCATCGGCGTCTCGATGATCTCATCGCCGACGACGAGAAGTCCGTCTCTCGGGCAGGCCGCGCAGAAGCCGTTCGACTTCCAGTGCCGCGTCTTGTAAGTGACGGAGAAGTCCGTCATCGCCGGCCGGCGCACGGTGATGCCTTCCGCCTCGAGGATGTGAATGAACTCGTCGAGCTCGCGCTGTGCCGGGCGCACGACAAACTTGGGATAAGGAAGCCCGGCGATCAGCTTATAGATCCCCGTCAACCTCCGGGGGATGTTGAAGCTGACCGTGAGGTGTCTGGACGGGATCATCGCGCCTTCGAGGCGCCCGACAACGACCTCCTCGAGCGGATCCCATTCGTTGTAGGAACAAACCGGTGAGCGCGTCACCAATCGTTCTCCGACCGGCCAATCTTTAAACTTTGCGGCCCGGATCGCCCTAAACCCGGATTCGCGAGATGGACCATATTCTCTTTACTCTCGAGCGGTTGCACAGGCCGGTTTTAGGGCGCGCCCCGGCTACTTCGGCTCCAATTTTTCGCGGCGCTTCTCTCCCGTCTGCAGGTCTTTGCCATACACCTCGATATAATGGACTTTAGGCCCCGTCAGCCCTTCGGAGGCGTTGATGTACATCTTCTCCAAGACGGCCGGCCGGCCGTCGATGACCACCTCGGCACGGACGGCGTCCTTCTCTTTCTTCACGGTGATCTGCCGCTGGGGGGCGGCCACCAGGGTCATTTTATAGCCGTTTACCGACGGGTCGGGCTTAATGGTAAAACCGTAGGCCTTTTTCTTCTCGATCCAGCTGAGTTTCTGCCGGTGACCGTCCTTGGCGAGCATGATCCAGTAAGCGATCACCGGTTCCTTGGGGTCCAGTTTGCCGTCGGCGGTGAGCTTGGCGTCGTAATGCACGACGTTGGCGTTCACGTTCCGCTCGATGATGAACAGCGGCGAAGTTTTTATCTGGGCCGCGGCCGGCGCGGCCAGCAGCGCCAGAACGGCCAACCACCAGATTGTCTTTTTCATGGGACCTCCTTCCCGGATATGGGTTTCACTGCAAACCACACCATATGCGACCGGTCTGCCCCCACTCATTGTACCGGTTCCGGAGTTAAACTACCACCCTTTTTTTATGGGGCCTTCGCGCTGTTATGCGTTGGAGCGAAAGGCGATAGGCCTTCCCGTGCTCCCTTTTGACCTCCGGATGGGTAGCCCGGGGACCTTGGGCAAGCGCTTTACCACGATAGCCAATCCTTCGATCACATTCTCTATCCCCTTGTCGGGATTTAAGAGCCCGAAGTGAGAAGCATTATTCTGCCTTCTGCATCAAACCAGTCCTTATGGAAGTTGGGGTCTATGAAATCGACGTCGGGCGCCCCATGATGGATAAACCAGATCTTGTCCCGGGGCACCGAGCACTTGCCGAGACTGGCGTGTACGATTAAATTTCCTAAAGGGAGGGGCATATGGCAATGACACCGAACGAGGTATTGTTCGGCCTGATTACGGCGGCAGTGATGGCCTTCGTGATCTTCGCGATCGTGCTCATGGTGAGGCTGCTCGATGC
>JBEKOT010000218.1:0-2852 GCA_049521495.1 Syntrophorhabdales bacterium
ACCGCAAAGACCTTTGCCCTCTATAAGCTGAAGCTCATGGTCAAGACGCTTCGAGACCTCTTCGGGCAGCGTTTGTCCGTACTTGCGGCGCGCCGCCTCCAGGCAAAGCCCCTTCAGGTATGGCGCGGGGGAGGCGACGCCGGGGGGCAAGCTGAATTCTGGAAAACGGTAGGATGAAAAATCGAGGTCGAACCGGCAGCATTCCGCGACGGCCGCCGTCCCGCTGATGGCCTCCCCTGGAAGGGCGGGCAAAAGCTCCAGCATTTTCTTTGCGCCTTTCAGGTAATATTCTGAATTGGCCCGGCGGAAGGGAGCGGAAGCTTCCAAGGCCACCCTGTTCTTGATGCAGACGAGCACGTCGTGGAGGCGAAAATCGTCCCGTACGGGATAATGGACGTTGTTGGAGGCGACGGGACGCACGCCTATTTCCCGCGCCACGTCCATGAGCTGCCCGCAGAGACGGGTATCGTCCGGATGGAGGTGGTGCTGGAGCTCGATATAGAAGTGAGGCGAGAAGAGGTCGAGATATCTTCGGGCAGCCTTTATTGCATCGACCTTCCTCCCCTTAAGTAGGAGAGAAGGGACTTCTCCCCTTCTGCAGCCGGAAAGACAGATGAGGCCGCCGGTATATGAAGCGAGGGCGGAAAAGCTTAAAGAGGGGTCCCCCTTTGTGCCCGATAGTTGGGACCTGGTGATCGCCCTGGAAAGGTTCGCGTACCCCGTCCCGTTTTGCACGAGGAGGGTAACGTGGAAGCCCCCTTCCAGGGTAAGCTCGGCCCCCAGGATCGGCTTCACGCCGGCCTCTCTCGCCGCTTTGAAGAATCGGGGCGCACCGTAGAGACCATCGTGATCGGTTAGGGCGAGGGATCTCATTCCCGAGGCACGGGCGGCGTCGACCAGGCTTTCCGGAAATGCCGCCCCGTCGAGGAGGGAAAAGTTGGAGTGGGCATGGAGCTCGACGTAGTCCATGGGCTTACATCTACACCCAGTTCTGGCGGTACCACCGGCTCGTCAATAGATCGCAAAAGAGGGTCACCCTGGCCCCATTCGCCATCTCCAGGGAAAAATAGAGCCTCGATACAGGCCGGCGCCACCACTCCTCGTCGATCCTCCACACGTTGAGCACCTCCCTCACTTTAGCGGGCCTTTTCCTTATCAGTACAGTCTCCGGCCTCCCCTTCGGGGCATCTACTTCTATCTCTTCCGGCTCGTAAGGGGAGATAGTCCCCCTAGGCTTCTTTAAAGACATACCTTCTCTCAGGCAGGCGCGAATCCTTTTCCGCCTCCTCTACCCTGAAAAGCGTCGGCTCTCCGTACCGCTCCCTGAGATAATGCCTTGCCCCCTCGATCTTTTTTCGGAGATGCGCTTTGCCGAAAAGGCTTTCCTGCTCCCCTGTCCTAGAAAGATCGGAAAGGGAGAGGCTTATGCCTTTGACCGCGCTTCCAATAGCTAAGGAGGACAGGTAGGCCATAACCCGTTCGAGGATGCGTTCTTCCGAATTGGCGGCGTCCTTCATCATGAGGGAGCACTCAAGGCGCTTCCCGGACCGAAGGGAGAGGACCATGTCTATCCGCCTGCACGACCGGCCCGTCTTCCTCAACTCGGCGCAGCCTTCCCGGAGGCATACCTCAAATGCCCTTGCGATCTCACCGATCGTTTCCAGGGGGGCCTCCAGTGCCGCTTCCTTCTCAACCTCCGCCTTCCCCCGTCTTTTCCGTATATGCCCGGTCTCGTCGATCGCGCAGGCCATCTCCCACATGGGCCTGCCTGCTTTCCCGAATTGGGAGCAAAGGTCCCTGCACGAAAGGGCAGCCAGCTTGCCGAGCGTCGTAAGGCCGAGCAGCGCCAGGCGCTCCTTTGCCTCGTCATCGACAGGCAGGGCGTCTATCGACAACGGGGCAACGAACGCTTTTTCCATCCCCCGGGGGACAACGAGTACCGGCGAGGCGGCACGTGCGGCCTGCAGGGCAAGAAACCTCGAGTTCCCCACGCCGGCCCGAGCCGACAGGGCGCGCGCCGCTGCAAGCATAGAGACGAGCGCCGCTGCAAGGCGCTCCTCCCCCCTATAGAGGCGGGCGCTCCTCGTTATATCGAGATAGGCAAGGCCCGCACCGGGCGACTCGATGCGGAGCGCGAACGAACCAAGGGCGTGGAGCGTCTGCTCCCACACATCGCCGCAGCCCCCTTCCCTTACTGGCAGGAAGACGGCCTCCGGACAGAGATGGTATGCCTCGGAAAGGGGCATGCCGGGCCCGACGCCCCTGGCGGCCGCCTCCTCGGAGCAATCCATGACGGGAGCAGGATCGAAGGGCGTCCCTCCGATCACTACGGGACCTTTAAGACCGCGATGGTTCGATCTTTCTACCTGCAGGTAAAAATGAGGTATAAAGACGCACGCTATCCTCATGGAGGCTAATATAGAACATCTGTACTACTTTTTCAAGTCCTTCTTTAAGACGGTCGGTTTTTTTTCAGCTTTCTCGATTATTCGAAGCTATCGGCGCGTGCTGTGGACCCGGATGACCCCTATCACCCTTCCCTGGATCTCGATATTCTCCGCAGCTTGGTAGATGGGCATCATATAGGGGTTGCAAGGCTGAAGCCTTATTTCCCCTTCCTTCTCGAAATATATTTTCTTCAGGGTCACCTCCTGCTCTTTCTTGAGCCACGCCGCAATTACATCCCCGTTCCTTATCTCCGGCGCCTGCTCCATCACCACTATGTCGCCGTCGCCGATCATGGCATCGACCATTGAATTGCCCTGCACGACAAGGGCATAGAGGTGCTTGCTGCCCCTTGCGATCTCCGGCGGAACGCGAATCCTTTCGGCGGTGCTCACTGTTTCTGTTGT
>JBEKOT010000219.1:0-5017 GCA_049521495.1 Syntrophorhabdales bacterium
CAATTGTACACATGTGAAAAAAAAAGTGCAACCCAAATCAATGACCGTCCTTTTTCTTGACAGGCTTTGCTGAAGAGAGGTAATCCTATGGAATGTCCCGCCTTGTACCCGTCACTCCGGGCGCGGCGAGGGTCGCGCGGCTCCTCCTTCTGGCCGCCGTCCTCTCCGTCCTGCCGTCGGGTGCCCGGGGGTTCTGCCTCACGGTAACGGGCGGCAATCAGGAATCGGTCATCGCGGCCGTGCCCGTCAAGGCGGGGACCCCTTTCAGTCTCACCTTCGTGAACTCCATATATGGGGAGCCGGTTAAGGAGACATACGTCTACGAGCCTTCCGAGGGCATCCTGAGTATAAGGGTTGAAAGCCCGTCCGCCGGGGTATTCGAATACTACGGCCTGGAGCCCGATGGGACCGGTGTGGCCGCCCTGCGCCGCAGGGTCGGGCCCATAAGGGTGAGGAGCCACGATTATACCGGCCACATCCTCACTGTGGGGGGGAAGGAGATTTCCCTCAAGGGCCTGGTGCCCGGCGGCGAGCCCCTGACGATAAAAGTCGGGGAAGACGGCGCGTGCTTTCTCGGGCAGTCCTTACGCCCGTAGAAATTTCTTGACAATAAATCGCCCATACTATAACATCACTCTATGAGGAACCATTTTATTGAGTGAAACCTACGGGCGCGAAGCGTCAACCGACCCTCGGCGTCGGCGGCGGGGCACCCGGATAGGGGGTCGCCCGTATAAGGTCGCTACAGGCCGCGCAGGGTCCCGGCAGGGACGGACATGTGAAGGGCCTTTCGCATTAGACTAATTTAAGGGGGCGTTATGGATTACTGGAACAAGTACACGGAAACTTTACCGAGGGAAAAGCTGGACAAGACGGAGTTTTCGCACTTCAAGAATCTGTTTTCTTACGCCAAGGCCCATTCCAAGCTATACGCCGAGAAACTCTCCGGGATCGAGCCGGGCGACATCAAGACCTTTGACGATATCAAGAAGGTCCCCTTCACGTACAAGGAGGAACTGCGGAAGTGGCAGGAGAACGTCGATCCTTTCCCTTACGGCGGGCTCCTCGGGGTGCCCATCGAAGAGGTATCGACTTTCAGGCAGACGAGCGGCACGACGGGCAGGCCGGTGTACGTCCCCGAAACTTATGAGAGCTGGCAGTGGAGGATCGAGTCGTGGTGCCACATACTCTGGATGGCGGGCTTCAGGTCCAGGCACAGGGTCTTTCTTCCTTTCGGCTATAACGTCTATGTAGCCTTCTGGGAGGCCCACTACGCGGCGGAAAAGCTCGGCTGCGAGGTCGTGCCCGGGGGCGCGCTCGATACCAAGGGCAGGGTCAACAAGATCATAGAGCTGAAGGCCAACGCCATGACCGGAACGCCCACGTACACGCTAAACATAGCCCAGGAGGCGATGGAGATGGGCATCGACCCCAAATCCTTCGGCATAGAGCGCATACTGGGCGCCGGCGAGCCTCTGCCGGAGGCGACGCGCAAGCGGATCGAAGCGACGTACAACTGCAAGATGTTCGACCACATAGGGAGCACGGAGACATGCGGCTTCGCCGGCATGTGCGAGGTCCAGAAGGGCCTGCACATAGTCGAGCCCTTCTTCCTCGTCGAGCTCCTCGACAGGGAGACCCTCTCCAAGGAAGTGGCAGTGGGCGAGCAGGGCGTGATCGTCATCACGCCGCTCGGCAGAAGGTCCTTCCCGGTGATACGCTTCAATACGAACGACGTGGCGGTCAAGGGGCCGTCCGAGTGCGAGTGCGGCAGGACCTCTTTGAAGCTGATGGAGATAGTGGGAAGGGTTGACGACATAAGGAAGATCAGGGGCGTCCTCTTTTCCCCGAAGACGGTCGAGCAGTTAATCAGGTCGGAGTTTCCGGAGATAGTGGAGTATGAGATAGTGGTGACCCGCGAGGACATCATGGACCAGATCCTCCTGCGGATAGAGCTCGATCCCAAGGTCGGCGCGGACGCGGCCCAGGCGGCAGCTAAAAAGCTCGCGGAGAGGCACAAGATAAAGACTAATCTGTCCTGCAAGGTCAAGGTCGAGCCGGAAGGCAGCCTGCCGAGGTACGACCTTCTGCTCAAGTTCTGCACCCCCGAGTAGGGGGGGGTAGGGGCCGGGGTCTTTTCGTGCCTTTTCCCTGTCTCTTGGGGCCGCGCGATCCTCACATACTTAACAGTATACTCCGGTCGGCGACCCCTCGATCACGGGAAAATCCATCGAAAATAGCCCAGGTCCCCTATCGCCATCCTCTGAAGTTTTGGACCTATTTCGGGCAAACCAGTCAGTGGACGTCCGGGCATCATATCCCAACCCCTTGTAATAGTCCGGATCGCTCGAACCCCTATTGCCCCCGTTGTGAAATAACGGGCCTGTCGATCGTCTGGTGCGCTTCGCGCCGGTTAAAAATCGCTTTAGCGAACAGTTGAGGGAAGGAGCCGGAGGAAATTTCGATGGATTTTCACGTGATCGAGGAGCAGGCCGGCGAGACTATACTTTTAAGTATGTCGAGCCGGACCTGGTCCGAGAGACAGGGAAAAGGCGCGAAATTGGCCCGGCCCTTACTCAATTACGTGGAGGATGAAGAAGTCGAGGAGGCGCGCTCTCCCTGCCCGGAACTCCGGGGTGCCGAAGCTGCTTTCCCAGCGCCCGGGCCGGACGATGTCGGATACCACTAGGAATGAGGCGGCCGGGAGTCCTTTAGACGCGCAGACAGCGTAGAGGGAGGCCGTCTCCATCTCAACGCCGATGACGCCCCTCCGGCCGTACCTTTCGACCTTATCCGCCGTTTCCCTGTAGATCGCGTCGCTCGTCCAGACCGTGCCGGCCGAAAAGCCCTCGTCGAGGCAGGACGGCTGCCACTCGCTGGCCCACTGCGAGGCGACCGTGTCGCCTTCCCCCTCGAGATAGTGGAAAGAGACGCCGTCCTCCCTGATCGCGGCGGTCGCGAGTATGACGTCTCCCGGGCGGACGGCGCCGATGCCGCCGCAGTAGCCAAATATGAAGAATTCCCTTGCCCCGAAGGCGGCAAGCTCCTCCACCAGGGCGGCCAGAGCCGGCCCGCCGATCGGCGACCGGACGAGGACGGTCAGGCTTTGGGGCGTCCTGTAGAACTGCCGGTAGGGAAGCCATTGTGTCAAGACTTTGGACAGGGTCCGCCGCACGAGCGCCGAGATGTCCCACCGGGTGAAGACGATCACCGCCCTTCCGGGAAGGTGAAGGTCTTCGGGCTTCTTGCCCGTGAGGGCGGCTGCCAGTTTTTCCGGGGTCAGAACGGGCTCTGAAGGGTCAAATAAGCTTCTCACGCACCTTCTCCTTCAGCTTCCGGTGCGATTCGTAAAGGTGCTCGGAGATGACTTTCGTCTCCCCTATGACGGGCATGAAGTTCGTGTCGCCGAACCAGCGGGGGACAACGTGGATGTGTAGGTGCTCTTCCAGGCCGGCGCCCGCCGCTCTTCCCATGTTGATCCCGATGTTCAGCCCTTGGGCGCCGAAGGATTCCCGGAGGGCGGAGGAGACAACCCGGAGCAGGCCCATCATGTCCAGGATCTCCTTGTCGGTCAGCTCCTCGATCGTCCCCAAGTGTCTTTCGGGCACGACCATGACATGGCCGTTCGCGTAAGGGTAGCGGTTCATCACGGCGAATGCCAGCCCCTTCCGCGCTATAACGAGGGACGATTCATCTTCCGCAGGCGCGATGCAGAGGAAGCACTTATCGCCCGCCTGTCTCTGCGCCCCTACGTATTCCATCCTCCATGGCGCCCATATCCTCTTCATTCTCAATCCCTCATGAACACGTAGTCTTTCCAGTAGTCGGGAAAGGCGCCCCCTCCGAGGCCCAGAAAGAGCACGTGGGCGCCGCTCGGCCGGCCGGGTCTTTTCCTGGGGACCATAGCCGCCTCCTCGGGGAGGCGGTCCGCTTTCTTCAGGTTACATCGAATGCAGGAGGTGACGACGTTCGTCCAGTCGGTCAGACCTCCTCTGGACCTGGGCACGATGTGATCGCACGTAAGGTGCCTGGCCTCGAAGCGCTCCCCGCAGTACTGGCACGTGTGGCCGTCCCTGAGAAAGACATTTTTTCTGGAGAACCGCACACGGAGCTTTTTGGGCCGGACGAAGGTGAGGAGCCTTATGACTGCCGGGAGCCTGACCCGCCTCGATACGCTTCGAATTTCCCGGTCATACTCCCTGACGACCTCGACCTTTTCGAGGTAAACGAGGGTGATGGCCTTCTTCCACGATACGATCGCAAGGGGCTCGAAGGTAGTGTTGAGAAGGAGCGTCCGGTCCATGAACATATTGACCATACCGCGATTTGCCGGCGATTGTCAAGAAAAGGCGGGCGGCCTACTTCCGCGGCGCATGAGGAAGGTGCGTCAAAGGGACGCCGGCGTTAGCCGGGAAAAGAGCCCCACCCCCGCAATCGGAGGGCGGGGGCGGCCGCCGCCCCCGCGGCCAGGGCCGGGATCGCCGATATCGGGTGGAGCAAACCGTACACGAGGGGCGGGAGGAGCAGGCGAACTATGAAGGCAAGCCATGGATTGCTCCGAACGTAGTCTGCCGCTGCAGGAGAGTATGCGTAATAGAGGCGGATAAAGAGCCTTCCGGGGGCGGTCGGCGCAAGCCGCTCGTCCCTGAACCTCCGGAGAGCCTTCCGGGGGCGGTCGGCGCAAGCCGCTCGTCCCTGAACCTCCGGGCCTGCACCTCCGGGGCGAGATAGCTGCCATAGGCGGCCGCGTGCTAGGGGGCGAGTTGCACTTGATCCTGAAATCGCTCCGCCAATGCCTTCGCGAGCGACTCGGCAGCCTGGTCGTCGGCGCACTCGACCATCAGCTCGCCCTGCTCGCCCACGACGAGACGGCCGTACATACGGACGACCTCGGCTACGTCGTCCGGCTCGACCGTCCACCATCCCCGGGTCCTCCTGAGAAGCTCTTCTCCCTTGAGAGGTTGAGGCGTAATCAGGTCGATGCTCCTGAACCACGCGTCCCAGCCGACCTGGGCGG
>JBEKOT010000220.1:0-2844 GCA_049521495.1 Syntrophorhabdales bacterium
TCGAGGGATGCAAAGGGCTCGTCGAGGAGCATGACGTCGGGCCGGATTGCGAAGGCGCGTGCCAGGCTCGTCCTCTGGGCCTCTCCGCCCGACAGGCTCCTGGCTGAACGTTCCTTGAGGTGAAGGATGCCGAAGCGGCCGAGGCTCTCCAGGACGGCATCGCGTACCGCCGCTTTCTTGAAGCCCCTTATTCTGAGTCCGGAAGCCGTGTTCTCGAAGACCGTAGAGTCGAAAAGCAGGGGCTCCTGGAAGACCATGGCCAGGGAGCGCCGGTAAGCAAGGACCGGGTAGTCCCGGCCCACCCTCCGGCCCCGGAAGAAAAGGTCCCCCCCATAAGGCAAGAGGCAAGAGATCGCCTGGAGCAGGGTCGTCTTCCCCGCACCGTTCGGGCCGACCAGGGAGAGAACCTCTCCCTCTCTGACGGAAAGGTCCGGGACATCGACGGTCATGGCGCCGCCCCTTCTTACGAAAAGGTCTTTTCCTTCGATGACGGGCAAAGGCTCGCTCACCGGGGCCTCTGCCTCTGCTGGATTTGGGTCAGCACCAGATTGACTGCATAGGCGAGCAGGAGGAGGATGATGCCCAGGGCGATGGCCGTCTCGAAGTTCCCCCGGCTTGTCTCCATCACCGTCGCTGTTGTCAGCACGCGGGAATAACCCTTGATGTTGCCGCCCACCATGATAGAAGCGCCCACCTCCGATATGACCCCGCCAAAACCGGCCATAACCGCAGCGAGGAGAGGGAGGCGGGCCTCTTTCGTAAGCATCCAGGCCAGCTGGAGCCTGGTGGCGCCGAGGGCGAGGATCTGGAGTGTCAGCTTCTGCGGGAGCTGCTGCAGGGCGGCAACCGTTATGCCCATAACGATGGGCGTCGCGATCACCGTCTGGGCAAGGACCATGGCGGAAGGAGTGTAGAGCATGCCCAGAAAACCGAGGGGACCGTTGCGCCATAAGAGGATGCTCACGAAGAGACCGACCACAACCGGCGGCAGGCCCATCCCCGTGTTGACGAGACCCACTACGATGCGCTTGCCGGGAAAACGCGCCAGCGCCACGAGGGCGCCAAGGGACACCCCCACCACCGTGCTGAGGAGCGTAGCGAGGCCCGATACCTTGAGCGAAAGAAGGGTTATGCCGACAACCTCGGGATCGAATGTCACGAGGAGCCAGAAGGCCTTCCTAAGGCCGTCGAGAATAAGCTCCATCTATTTCCCCAGGTCCTCCTCCCTTTTCCCTACGTCAGGGAAGAAGAGAGGCGATCCGAGCTTATCGACCCCGAAGGTTTTGATGATGCCCTGAGTTTCCTGCGCTGTCATGAAGTCGCCGAAGGCCCTGGCGCCGGCAGTGTTCACTTTTGGCCATTTTTCAGGGTTCACCTCTATTACGTGGTAGATATTGAGCAGGCCCCTGTCTCCCTCAACCAGTACCGCCAACTCGAGCCGTTTCTTCAAGGCAAGGTAGGTACCCCGGTCGGAAAGGGTATAGGCCCGTTTCTCGGAAGCGACGGCGAGTGTCTGCCCCATTCCCAGTCCGGTCTCCTGGTACCATCTTTGCCCTCCGGGATTGATGCCTGCGGCTTTCCAAAGGGTTCTCTCCTTTGCATGGGTCCCCGAGTTGTCCCCCCTCGACATGAAGAGAGCCTCCGCCGCACCTATCTTCCTGAATGCCGCCGCAGCCGATTTAACGCCCCCGATCCCTGCCCGATCGGCGGCCGGTCCCACAATGATAAAATCGTTGTGCATGAGGAGACGCCGGTTTACGCCAAAGCCTCGGGCCATAAAGGAAACTTCCTCATCGGGCGAGTGCACGAGGAGGACATCCGCTTCTCCCTTCCGGCCCATCGCCATGGCTTGTCCCGATCCGACGGCTATGGTCTTCACGAAGTACCCCGTTTTCTTCTCGAAGAGAGGGACAAGGACGTCGAGGAGACCGGAATCCTGGGTGCTGGTCGTAGTTGCCAGTATGATGTCCTTCCGGGGGGCGGCTTGTATGGGTGAGGCTTCGGCAAGGCAGACCGCGAGTGCGACGACTGCGAGGAACCCATGGAGCACCTTGCGGTTCATTGTCTTCACCTTTCTCGTTTTGGTATTTAAGAATAGCGCCTCGGATGCCAAAATGCAACCGGAAAGGCGTCCATAGAAGCGGACAAGAACGACTAATTCCGACAATGCCCGGGGTTCCTGTGTCCGTTTGCAGCAAACCGGCTTTTCTTATATACTCTCCCAAGGATGGAGGCAAGGAGGAGTAGTGGGAAAAGGGATGACGCGGGTTGATTTATTTGCGGACAAGGGGACCGAAGAGGTCCTCGACGTCGCGTTCTATGCGCTCTCAGGCGGTGTCTGGGTCGAAGACGAAGGCGCGGGCGTAAGGATAACGTGCTATCCGGCCGACCCCGACCGGCTCCTGGCGTACGTGCGGGAGGCGGCCGTCCCTGTCCGCGATATCAAGACTACCGAGGAGGAAAAGAGGGACTATGCGGCAGAGGTGCGGCGCCGATTCAGG
The DNA here is from genome assembly GCA_049521495.1 of Syntrophorhabdales bacterium. GTDB lineage: Bacteria > Desulfobacterota > Syntrophorhabdia > Syntrophorhabdales > WCHB1-27 > CAWEPK01. Next base: position 2,502 of record JBEKOT010000220.1, read on the forward strand.
CCAGTCAGGATCGGCGGCCTCACCGTCCTCCCGCCCTGGAGGAGGCCCGGCGGAAAGGGACGGGAGATTGTTATCGAGCCCGGAATGGCTTTCGGTACGGGGAGGCACGAATCGACGAAGCTCATGGCAGCCATGATGGACCGCATTACTATCAGAGGCAGGACCGTCCTCGATATCGGATCGGGATCCGGCATACTTGCCCTCAACGCATCGCTCCTCGGCGCATCCCGAGTTGCGGCCATCGACCACGACCCTGTCGCCGCGGAGGCGATGAAGAAGGGCTGCGCCCTTAACGGGCGCTCCGACATCCTTCTGGTCTGCGGCGATATAGACTCTGTAAAGG
>JBEKOT010000221.1:0-2837 GCA_049521495.1 Syntrophorhabdales bacterium
GTCTGGGTGGCAAGACAGGCCGTCTCCGGAGTGCTCGCCTACCTGAAACGGGAGGCCGCAGCCCCTTACGAGATGCTCTGCGACCTGACGGCCATCGACGAGCGCGTGCGGTCGCACAGGGAGGATCAACCGGAAAGCGACTTCACGGTCGTCTACCAACTCCTCTCTTTCGGCAGAAACGGGGACGTCCGGATCAAGACGGCCTTACGGCAGGACGATCTCTCGGTCCCGAGCGTGACCGGCATCTTCCCCAGCGCGAACTGGTACGAGCGCGAGGTCTGGGACATGTTCGGCATCGGCTTCGAGGGGCACCCCGGCCTTTCGCGCATACTGAGCCCGCCCCTCTGGGAGGGCCACCCCTTGAGGAAGGACCATCCGGCGAGGGCAACGGAGATGGGCCCTTACGAGCTGCCCGACGAAAAGGAGGAGATGGAGCAGGAGGCTTTGAGGATCAAGCCCGAATCCTTCGGCAATGGGCGCAGCCTGCCGGACGGTGCGCCCGCGGCGGGGGATAGGGATTTCATGTTCCTCAACGTCGGCCCTCATCATCCCGGCACGCACGGCATCTTCCGGATGATGCTCAAGCTCGACGGAGAAGAGATCGTGGATGCGGCGCCCGACATCGGATACCACCACAGGGGCGCGGAGAAGATGGGCGAGCGCCAGTCCTGGCACACGTACATTCCCTATACGGACAGGATCGACTACCTCTCCGGCGTCGCCAACGAGCTTCCCTACGTGCTGGCTGTGGAGCGTCTTGCCGGCATGGAGGTCCCGGAGAGGGCGCAGGTCATCCGCGTGATGATGGCGGAGCTCTTCCGAATAGCGAGCCACCTGGTCTGGTACGGGACTTTCGCCCAGGACCTGGGCGCCCTTTCTCCCGTGTTCTACACGTTCTACGACAGAGAGGCTGTTTTCCGGATCATCGAGGCCATTTCCGGTTTCCGGATGCACCCCATCTGGTTCCGCATCGGGGGCGTCGCTGCCGACCTGCCCGCCGGCTGGGAAGGCCTCGTGGCCGACTTCCTTCGCTACATGCCCTCAAGGCTCAGGGAATACGACAAAATAATCATGGGGAACCGCATAGTGAAAGCAAGGACTGTGGGTGTGGGCGCCCTCACGGTCGGTCAGGCGATCGAGTGGGGCTTCACGGGCCCCAACCTCAGGGCTTGCGGCATGGAGTGGGACTTCCGGAAAGCAAGGCCCTATTCGGGCTACGAAAGGTTCGATTTCGAAGTGCCCACGGGCGCGCGAGGCGACTGCTACGACCGGGCGAAAGTGCGGGTCGAGGAGATGAGGCAGAGTCTCAGGATCGTCGAGCAATGCCTTAAGAACATGCCTGGCGGCCCTTACAAAGCGGGGGAGACCGTGGCGGTGCCGCCTCTCAAGGACCGCACCATGCGCGACATAGAGACCCTCATCCACCATTTTTTGGAGGTTAGCTGGGGCCCGGTCGTGCCTGCCGGCGAGGCAAACGCGGGCACGGAGGCTCCGAAGGGCTATAACAGTTACTACATCGTGAGCGACGGGGGCACGGGCGCCTATAGGACGCGGATCAGGACGCCCTCCTTTGCCCACCTGCAGGCCGTGCCGCTCCTCTGCAGGGGTAGGATGGTGTCGGACCTGATCGCCATACTGGGGAGCATAGACTTTGTTATGGGAGACTGCGACAGATGATGAGAGGGGGAGGCGCGTGATAAAGCTCACCTGAGCTTTCTGACACGCCTCCCCCACAACGGGTAAAGATGCTGACGGAAGATGAGAAAAGCAAAATAGAAGAGGCCGTAAAGGGCTACCCGCGGAAGCGGGCGGGGTGCGTAGACGCGATGAGGGTGGTCCAGGAGCGAAGGGGATGGATCGGGGACGAGGAAATAGGCGAGATCGCCCTCATGCTCGGCATGACCGCTGACGAGCTCGACGGGGTGGCGACCTTCTATCCCTTTATCTTCAGAAGGCCGGTAGGCCGCCACGTCATATTCGTGTGCGACGGCGTGAGCTGCTGGGTTATGGGATATGAGTCGATCATGGAAGCGCTGCAAAAGGGGCTCGGGATCGGTCCGGGGGGCACGACCGGCGACGGCCGCTTTACCCTTCTGCCTGTATCGTGCATAGGCCAGTGCGAACGGGCGCCCGCCATAATGGTGGATGGCGAGGTCTACGGCGAGCTCGTGCCGGAGGAGATACGGAAAATACTGGACATGTACCCATGACGGCGAAAGGCAGTTCGGAGAAGCCTCTAACAGGCGCTATGAGGAGCGACGGGATGGCGCTCGGCCTCGGGGAGTACGAAAAAACGGGCGGCTACGAGGCGCTGAAGAAATGCCTTCGTTCAATGACGCCGAAAGAGGTCCAGGAGGAAGTCAAGGCGGCGGGCCTCAGGGGAAGAGGCGGCGCGGGCTTTCCCACGGGTGTGAAGTGGAGCTTCGTCCCCATCGGCGATGGCGCGCCCCGTCCCAAATTCCTCATATCGAACTCTGACGAGATGGAGCCCGGTGCCTTCAAGGACCGGGTGCTCATGGAGGGGAACCCCCACCAGTTGATCGAAGGCATGGCCATAAGCTCCTACGCCATAGAGGCCGAGAAGGCCTATATCTTCCTCAGGTGGGATTACGGGAAGTCGGCCGCGAGGCTGAAATTTGCTCTCGGGGAGGCATACGCCGCGGGGTATCTCGGCCGGTCCGTCGCCGGCTCGTCTTACAGCCTCGACATAGGTCTTCACGTAAGCGCGGGGCGCTACATCTGCGGCGAGGAGACGGCCCTCTTGAACGCGCTGGAAGGGAAGCGGGCGATCCCGAGGGCCAAGCCCCCTTTCCCGGGAACGAACGGACTCTGGGGCA
>JBEKOT010000222.1:0-2829 GCA_049521495.1 Syntrophorhabdales bacterium
ACGGCCATGTTCGAAAGGTGGCACGAAATGGGGGGCGGCGCCTGCGGCGAGGAGCTTCCGCTGCCGGGCTTCATCCAGAATGTCTGCGCCCACTTCACGCGCTTCTATACAAACCCTGCCTATACCGATTTCAACCTGAGGGACTACGGTCTCGTGTACCTGTTCCCGGAGAACAACGAGGCATGGATCTATCCTAACGGCGACTACATCCTCGGCAAGACCATATTCCCGGTGGTCGACAACTTTACCGGAAGGGCCGAATTCTCCCAGGAAGCAGCCGATTATACCATCAGGGAAGTCGCCAAGATCAATAAAGACGACGCCAACACCGTTGAGGAAATAATCAGGAGATACAAGGTCAGATGGAGAGCCGCCTGGCACAGGTATCGCTTCACCGGGCCCGCGGAATGGCCAGACGGGCCCGACCCGCTGGAGGCGCTCGCAGACGACCCGAAGGACGGAATACCCCCGGACATCGCCTTCGGAACGGTCGGCCACATCGCCACGACGCTTTTCAAGAGCCCCGAGATGCAGACTTTCTACATGAGGGCCATCCAGACATCCACCGGCTTCTTCCCTCAGGACAGACCGGGACCTTACTGGCATATCCACGCCCTGGGCCTGATTCTTTCGATGGATGCGGCCGCAATCGTGACCGGCGGCACTCACAGCATCACCCACGCTCTGCTGCGGGCCTTCCAGGAATACGGGGGCGAGTTCTTCGTCCTGCACGAGGTAAAGAAGGTGCTCATCGACAATAACAAGGCTTACGGAATCGAGCTGGCCGACGGGCAGAGGATCCTGGCCGACGTCGTGGTGAGCGACCTCAACACGGAGCTTACGATGGACGTCGCGGGCAAGGAAAACTGGCCGGCCGAGATCTGGGCAAAGGGCCAGAAGCTCAAGGAAAAGCCTGCCGCCCTCTACGACGATAAAGGCTATGAGAGAACCCAGTTGCTCTGGGGAAACGTCGCCCTCATGGAGCCGCCCGTCTATCCACAGACGCCCGAGCTGGGGATGGTGCCGCGGCTTTACTTCGGCGAGGCAGACCCCGAGTATTTCCTGAGCGGCCGATACCAGAAAGAACGGTGGGCGAAAGGTATAGCCGACAAGCTCTATCTACTCGTGGCGCCCGACACGCAATGGGACAAGACCCGCGCGCCGGCAGGGCGGTTCGCGGCCCTGGTCGAGGAGTTCACCTGCCCCTGGAGAAACTTCAGCGAGCGTGACTGGCTGAGGATGAAGAAGGAGATCGAGTTCAGGATGGTGGACGAATGGGGCAAGTATGCGCCCAACGTGAACAGGGACACCTTCATCTCGGCATGGATCGCCACCCCCGATGACGTTGTCAACAGGAACCCCTGCATGCCCCAGGGCGGATGGGGCGGTCTCGACGCACATTACGAGTGCTCAGGCAGGAACAGGCCGATGCCCGAGCTCTCGGGACAGCGCATGCCCATCAAGAATTACTATATGGCAGGCATGGCGTGCCACCCGGCCCACGGCATAGGCCGCGGCAGCAGCTACAACTGCTACAAGTTGATCGCTAAAGACTTCGGCCTTAAGTACAGGCCCTGGGAAGAACGGGGTTGGTAGAACCGGGCAACGGCATGGCAAGGACGTATCGGGAAGGGCCCTGATGTCGATCCGAGGACCTGGTTCGAGGAGCGGATGGGGGATATGAAACCCGAGCTGGAGTGCGGCCTCTGCGTACTGGAGTGGGTATACGGAAGGGCCACGGCCCAGAACGGCAATCGCGATATCCCCCAATTGTTCAGGAAAATCCTCCACCTCCTCTCCGCCGAGATCACCGGTGCATCGAACTTGGGCTCCTTGTGCAATCAAGCCGTAAGCTTGATATACGAATTCGTCACTCCGGAGTCTGATTTCTGGCAGGAGCTCAAGGGAAAGACGAATGCCTTCGTGCTGGGGCTGCTTCCCGCAGCCGATGATTATATAGAAAAGGGAGAGACCCCGAGGGACAGGTTCGAGAGGGCCTGCTTTCTCGCCTCGGCCGGAAATGTGGCACCCATCGGCGTGCCCTCGGGGGCGTTTACTTTCCCCGATGTCCTGGGGATCATGGAGGGAAAAACAGCGCTTCCGGCCGTTTCGGGCGACCCATTCGGGGCGGCGCAAAAGGCGCGGAATGTCTTTTATGTCACAGACAATGCGGGCGAGATCGGATTCGACTCGCTTCTAGTCAAGACGCTCAAAAAGATGGGCTTAAGAGTGACGCTCGTAGTAAAGGAACCCGCCTTCTTTGAGGATGCCACGATGGAGGATGCGGCCTTTTTCGGCCTCGACCGGGTAGCGGACGAGGTTGTTACGGTTAACAAGATATTCGTGCAGGGCAAAGATCAAACGAGGGCGAATCAGGCATTCCGGGAGAGCGACCTGCTATTGGTCAAGGGGACCGGAAGCTATGAATCCCTGAAAGACGAGACCTTCGGCAAAAGGGCGATCTATCTCTTGAAGATCAAGTGCAATCCCCTGGCGAGACATACGGGAACCGGCAAGGGAGGCCTTGTAGTGAGGGCTGCTTGATGTCCCGGCTGCCGGCATCTCGGAAGGAGCGCAAGTCATGAAACATCTGGAAGGAAAAGTCGCCATTATCACGGGAGCGGCAAAGGGCCTCGGCAAGGCGTTCGCCGTCGGGTTTGCCGAAGAGGGAGCAAAGCTCGTTCTTGTTACAAGGAAAGACCTGGAAGGCCTCAAGAAGGCGACGGAGGAGATAACTGCAAAAGGCGGCGAATGCATCTTTCTTCAAGTCGATGTGACCAGCTTCGACGATGTAAAGAGGATGGCCGACGAGACAGTGAAGAAATTCGG
>JBEKOT010000223.1:0-2799 GCA_049521495.1 Syntrophorhabdales bacterium
TGCGCGCCGGATCGAAGGAGTCGGTCGGTTTCTCCGTCCCACCGACAAGGGGAAGGCGCATGGCGCCGAAGCCGAGTATGGAGACGGGTATCTCCTTCAGGAGCCTGTAAAGCATGTCAAACCTCCTTTTGATGCCATTCGATCCTGCGCAACTGCCGACGCCTGCCGCCTGCGATGGGAACGACAAAGGCAACGGCGTATCGTCCGTATTCAATAGTTTACCAGCAATCGACAGCAGTATAAACTATCCTCGCCGGTCGGCCGACGGCTTTGATAGTAACTCCGATGGAAGTCATTGTGCGAAAGGTGTTACAATGAACTCCATGGGTACGCTGATCAACGCGGGGGCCGTAGTACTGGGCAGTCTTGTGGGCCTTGTCATCCACAGGCGCCTTCCGGAAAGGATCGTCTCCGTCGTCTTCCAGGGCACCGGTTTGTTCACGCTCTTTCTCGGCATTACGATGGCTTCGAAGACTGGCAATTTCCTCATCATGGTCTTTAGCATCGTTCCGGGGGCCATTATCGGCTCGTGGATCGACATCGAGAGACGCATGGAGGGCCTAAGCAAGGTCTTAAAGCGCGTGGTGCGGGTAGGGGATGATCATTTCTCGGAAGGCTTCGTCACGTCTTTTTTGCTTTTCTGCATGGGTTCCATGACTATACTGGGGGCCATAGAAGAAGGCCTTGGCGGGCGGCCCAATCTTCTTTTGGCTAAATCGGTGCTCGACGGTTCCTCCTCTATCGCCCTGTCGGCATCCCTCGGTGTAGGCGTTCTGTTCTCCGCCCTTCCGCTGCTCCTATACCAGGGCGGTATCACGCTCTTCGCCGCAGCCCTGCACCAGGTTCTGACGCCGAAGATAATCAACGAGCTGACGGCCGTGGGGGGGCTGCTGCTCATAGGCCTCGGCATCAATATCCTGAAGATCAGACAATTGTCCGTGCTCAATATGCTGCCGGCCCTGCCCATTGCAGCGATCCTGGCCTGTTTTATCCGCTAGCAGCGAAGGGCCGGTGCGCTATTTGCCCGCGCCTCCTTGCGGCCGCGCCTCTTTCGGCGCCGCCTTTGACTCGCCTTGGTTATTGGCTATTGAGATCAGCTCCACTTCAAAGATCAGAGCGGCATTCGGCGGGATCACGCCCCCTGTGCCGGCCTCTCCGTACGCGAGGCGAGCAGGTACGTAGAGCTGCCACTTCGACCCGGTTTTCATGAGCTGCAGGGCCTCGGACCACCCTCTGATCACGCCGTTCACTGGAAAGGTGGCCGGCTGTCCTCGCTTGTAGGAGCTGTCGAATTCCGTGCCGTTCAGGAGGGTGCCCCTATAGTTAACGGTGACCGTGTCGTAGAGCGTGGGCTGAGGTCCGTTCCCTTCCTTCAGGACCTTGTACTGAAGGCCGGAACTTAGGGTTTTCACGCCCTCCTTCTTCTTGTTCTCCGCCATGAACGCCTCTTCCTGCTTCTTGTTCTCTGCGGATGCCTTTGCGATCTCCGCCTGCCTCTTGGCGGTCATCTCCCTGCTGAGCATTTCCATCGTCGATTGGACATCTGCATCGCTTAGGGCGGGCTTCGCCCCGGCAAGAGCGTCTCTGAACCCCTTGAAGAAGATATCCGAGTTCAGCTCGACCCCCTTGTTCACCACGTCCCTGCCCACGAGCAGGCCGATGACGTAGCTCTCTTTCTCCTTCTGCGTCTTGAGCAAGGGCTCTTCCGCAGCACAGAACGTACTTGCGCAAAGCACCATGACGAACACCGCTACCAATTGTCTCATGTTGTCTCCTTACGTATTATTGGCCGTCTCTATAGGCGTCCCGTCTATATCCCATGCCCTTCCCGAGCCCGCCGGTCCGGGGCTTGGCGGGAGCCCCCGTTCAGGGTTTCCAGCCTCGTCTCGAACTCCCTCGATCTAACCGCGTGGGCGCTGGAGGCCGATTCGAGCTCCGTGAAAAGCCGATCGATAGTGCGTCTTGCCTCATGGATGGAAAGGGAGAGCGCCGCGATCTTCTTTCCCTGCCCGTTCCGTGAGGCGCTCAACAGGTCGGCGTTGTCCGCCTCGATCCTTTTTTCGAGGTCCATGATAGTCGCCTCCAATCCGGCGATCCCCCTCTCCATAGGCGTAAGGATTCGCGACCGCTCCGCGATGATCAGGGCGCGCATCCGCTTCAGTTCCTTTTTTTCTGCCCGCTCCAGCTTTTTCCCGGACCGGTCCGCCTGAGAAGGAGCCGCCTGCTCGTCCTGCCAGCCGACCCTCTCGAGGAAGTCCCGGTATGTCCCCTCAAAAAGCCACGGCTTACCGCCGTCGAAGACTACGAGCCGGTTGGCGACGGCATGGAGGACCATCTCGCTGTGGGTGGCCAGGACAACTGCCCCCTCGAAGGCGTCGATTGCCTCGATCAGGGAATCGACCGATTCCATGTCGAGGTGGTTCGTCGGCTCGTCGAGGAGAAGGAGGTTCGAAGGCGTAACGAGCATCTTTCCGAGGAGCACCCGGCTTTTTTCCCCGCCTGAAAGAACCGCGACCTTCTTCAGGGCAAGGTCGCCCTCGAAGAGCATGATCCCGCAGATGTCCCTGGCGCTCCCCCGGCCGGGATCCGGCAAGGCTGACATGATCTCCTCTTCGATGGTGCTCCGGCCGTTGAGGCGGTCGATACTCGCCTGTCCGAAATAGCCCGTTCGCAGGGAAGCCGAGCGGCTGACCGCGCCGCCCTCGGGAGCAAGGTCGCCGGCCAGCAGGCCGAGGAGCGTAGTCTTGCCCCTGCCGTTCTTTCCGATGACGCCGATCCTGTCCCGCCTGGCCACTGCAA
>JBEKOT010000224.1:0-2795 GCA_049521495.1 Syntrophorhabdales bacterium
TATATCAGGTTTTTCGCGGCTTTGAGGATTTCATGAAAGACCGCTGCGTCTGCGCGGCGAAAGGGGAGGGGGCCTCCGAGGAGTCGCGGGCACCACGGTCTGGCCGGGAAGGGCGTGACGAATGGGGGGCCTTTCTCGAGGCCATGAAGGACGTCAGAAGGGTGGAGCGGAGGAACGAAAGGATCGCCGGTTCCGCTAGGGAGAGGGCGGAGGCCCTAGCGCGGCCCCGACGGCGAAAGGCGCCGACCATGGGTGAGCTGCTCGCCGAGGAGTCTGCTTTCAACGTGGTCAACCTGCCGGAGTACATGGAAGGTTATGGGGAGGGAACGAGCCCCATCGTGATCGAAAAGCTGAGGAGCGGGGCTTTCTCCGTTCAGAAGGCCCTCGATCTTCACGGCCTTACGGTCCGCGACGCCTTCGACGTTTTTCACACCTTCCTGGAGGAGACTGTCCAGTCAGGGCTGCGCTGTGTCAAGGTGATCCACGGCAGGGGCCTGAAGTCGAGAGAGGGACCGGTGCTGAAGGAGAAGCTGAAGGAGTGGATCGTCCGGGCCATGCATAGGAAATGGGTGGTTGCCTTCGCAAGCTGCAGGATGGCCGAAGGCGGTCCCGGCGCCACTACGATACTCTTGAGGGCTTACGCCCGTAAGAAAAGACTGCACGTAATAGGGTAAATTCCGCCTTCCGGAATAATTCTGCTTTAAAATCGAGGGTTCATCTGTTATAAGAAGAGGATAGGCCGATTGAGAATCAGAGGACCCAGGCGAGCGGCCCGGGCGATGGGCGGGGAGCCGTTATCGCATTTACACGGTCCGACAGTCAATCGAGCCTTGAGGGGGACCATATGAAGAAAGCGGGAATAATAGGTTTGGGGAACATGGGGGAAGCGATAGCTCGCGCCCTCCTCGCAGCCGGCGGTGACACGCAGGTTCTCGGTTTCGATATAAAGGCGGAAAGGATGCGTGCGGTGGTGGGCGCCCTCCACATGGAGCCGGCGGAGAACCCCGCGGACCTGGCCGGCCGGAGCGACTATATCATACTGGCTGTCAAGCCCCAGGACGCGAAGGCGGCGATCAACGCGCTCGCTCCGGTCCTTGACGAGTCCCGCATCCTCATCTCTATCATGGCCGGGGTCACGACCTCAAGCATCGTTTCGATGCTCGACAAGCCGGCTAAGGTGGTCAGGGTCATGCCCAACATAGGCGTTGCAGTGAGGGAAGGCGCGCTGGGTGTAGCCGCAAACGACCTGCTTTCTCACGAGGAGCTGGATGGCGTCGCAGGTCTCCTTGCCCCCTTGGGCCTGGTTGTGGAGGTCACCGAGGAGCAGATGGACGCCGTAACCGCCCTGGGCGGCAGCGGTCCGGCTTTTTTCCTCTCCTTTCTGGAAGCCATGGCTGACGGCGGCGTGCGCATGGGGCTTGCCCGTGACAAAGCCTACGCGCTGGCTCTCCAGACGATCAAAGGCACGGTCTCCCTGCTTGAGAAAGAGCACGCGCACCCGGCCATTATGAAAGAGAGGGTCACGTCCCCCGGCGGCACGACTGCCGCGGGGCTCGTTACCCTGGAGGAAAGAGGCTTCAAGGGGACAGTTGTGCGGGCATTGGAGGCGGCCCAGGCCCGGGCGAGGGAGCTTTCAAGATAATGGACAACCAATACACAAGCAGCAGGCTGCAGATGGTGGAAACGCTCATCCAGCGCGGCATACGCGACCACAGGGTGCTGGAGGCCTTCCGCAAGGTCCCGCGCCATCTATTTCTAGACGAGGCCCTCTGGCCGCAGGGCTACGGGGATTATCCCCTACCCATCGGCGAAAAACAGACGATCTCGCAGCCCTACATGGTCGCCCTCATGACCGAGGTCCTCGGGCTTACCGGCACCGAGAAGGTGCTGGAGATAGGCACGGGCTCAGGATACCAGTCAGCCATACTGGCGGAGCTCGCCGAGAGGGTTTTCACCATCGAGCGCATACCGGCCCTTGCCAAGAGGGCCCGCAGGGTGCTCGACGAGCTCAGGTACACGAACGTTGTAGTACGCATAAGCGACGGGACGGAAGGGTGGCGGGACGAGAGCCCTTTTGACGCCATCATCGTGACCGCCGCTGCCCGAGAGGCGCCCGACCCGTTGATGAAGCAGCTCGACATCGGCGGGAGGATGGTCATCCCCATCGGCGATGAACACGCCCAGGAGTTGACCCTCTATATCAAAGAGGGTGAGGACCGGTATCGCGAAGAGGACTACGGCGGCTGCAGGTTCGTCAGGCTTATAGGTCAGCACGGTTGGACGAGGTGAGCTTGCGCCGCTTTCCCCATCCTACCTAGCGAGTTGTCCTCAAATCGTTCTTCGTCTGCCGAAAATGAGGGAAACGACGAAGAGTACAAGAAATACGATGAAAAGTATTTTCGCGACGGCGGCCGCTGTGCCCGCAATGCCGCCGAACCCGAGAATTCCGGCTATGATCGCAATTATCAGGAATATAATGGCCCATGTCAGCATAGATCACGACTCCTTGCCCCGGGTCCCTTCCCCGGCGGCCACCTTTTTTCTTTCTCCTTGGTCGTCCCCCGCTCTCTATCCTGATTTTCAATATAATTATGAATAGCCCTGTGTCAAGGGAGCAACGGGGCCGCCTTTCATAGCGCCGGCGCCCAAGGTCCGGCGGCCGCCCAAAAACTTCCCCACCGCTAGTTGACAATCCCCCTTCCCGAACTCAGATTAGTTTATGTAAGGCTATTGCGTGTCTCCGGCAAGCTCCCTGGAATACTATCCTTCCCCTTTTTCACGCCGCGGCCGGACGG
>JBEKOT010000225.1:0-3632 GCA_049521495.1 Syntrophorhabdales bacterium
CGCGGTGAAATAAAGCGATAATACGAGCCGATGGCGGACTCCCCTATCCCCCTTTTCGCTGTATTTAACTAGACAATAAATAATGAAATCAGTTAAGTCAAGAAGAATTTTTTTTTCGTGAATTTTTTCGCAGGCTGGAATCCGCAAAGGGGCGGAAGCCGCGGTATCCGGCCCGCCCCTTGCAGAAAAGGGTCTCTTGTTACTTTTCCGCGCCCGTCATCCCGTGCATCATCCCGCGACCCATTCGCCAGCCCGTCCTGCGGTGGACCATCGATAGAAGGTCGAGTTTCTGGATCTGCTCCGGCGTGAGGAGGCTTCTCCACTGTATGATCGCCTGGGCCCTTCTGTCCATCAGCTGCTGCCGCAGCGCGCTGAGCTGCTTCTGCATAGCCAGGAGCGCGGCTTGGTCCGCCTTGGGATCCGTGAAGAGCCTCTCCATCTCCAGCCGCTTCTGCATGACGTCGTACCTGAGGTTATGGGTCTCCGCGAAGTAGAGGCGCCATAAATCCTTAGTCCTGGCTTTCTGGTCCTCGGTGAGGCCGAGGAAACCCGCGAAACCCGCCCCCTTCCAGCGGTGAAAGCCCTCGCGCCAGCCTGGGCGGGCCTGCTGCCCGGGACCTGCCTGCTGCCCCTGGACCGGGCCCTGGGCGGCCATCGGACTCTCCGACTCCGGCCCCGCGGCCGCAATGATCATTTCATCTTCTTCGACGCCAGCCTCCTGCGCCCGCAAAGGGGCGGCAGGAAATAGGAACAGGATAGAAACTGCCAGACACAGACACGCGAAATACACCTTTTTCATACCCACCTCCTCAATAATTTTGCCACCATACTAAAACTAAGCTCTGGTCCGCGCATGGGCAAGGGCCGCTTGAAGGAAGCGCGAATGCAGCCCGAGGCGGCCGCGGCTCCTGAACGGGTTCGACCTTCTCTCTTCGTATTTTGCTAGTTGACAATTGCCGCTTCCGTTCCTAGTTTCGATTGTAAGCTCTCCCCTTTTTCTAAAGATCTGAGACGAAAACGAAAGGTGTCGAAGGATCGATGAGGACATTACCGACTTTCTTGATGCTTGCATACCTGGCCGGGTGGGGCATTGGTGAAATGGGCGGGTGGCGGTGAATGCACGACGCCGTGCACCGTCGAGCTGAGACGGAAGCAAAATGAAACGCTCACCATCGAAAGGGACGGCTATAAGACGGTCAACCTGCCTATCCGCTCCGTTTTCGCCAAGTCGTCGGTGGGTAACGTACTCCTCCCCGGCGGTCTTGTCTGCTGGGGCATCGATATCTTCTCGGGAGCCGCCTGGCGGCTCGTGCCGGAGCGCGTGGACGTTGATCTCATGCCTCTGGCGCCCTAGGCCCCTGAGAGCCGCGGCTGCCGCCCTTCTTGAGGCGACCGATTATATCGTGAAGCACTCTCTCCCGCGCTTCCAGGGCTTCCCTGAAGTCCCGGCTTTCCGTGCGGTGGATCTCCACATCCAGCTGAGTGGTGTAGTTCTCGAGCGCGATGCGGAGCATCCCTGCCTCCTCGTCGTTCATCTGAAGTCGAACCACGACGCCCCTCCTTAATTCGCAAATTGTCCGCCTCAAATTAAGGTGAGACCGGAAAAAAACTTTTGCAAGGGGCTTTTAGACACAGCCCGTCGGCTTGGGGAGGCCGGCCACCTTGCACGCTCCCTTCGCCGGCCCGCCGGGGAACAACTGGTATATCTTCTTAAGATCCAGCCCCGTCTGCTTGACCAGCATCCGCACGGGCGGGGCGATCTCATATTTCAGGTAGTAGTCGCGCAGGTAGTTGACCAGCTTCCAGTGCTCCTCACCCATGGGAAAGGCGTTCTCCGTCTTCGCCACGTCCTCCGCCACTTCCTTGTTCCATTTTTCCGGCTCCTGGATGAAGCCGTCCTCATCGACCTCTATTTCCTTTCCTCCCAGATGCGCTGATGCCATGTCCTGCCTCCTCTTTGGTATGTCTTTCCCGTGTTTTAAGGGAGCTCGACGCGAGAGCGAGCGATACGAAGCCCTCGGCCCAGAAGGGCGAGGACAGGGCGTGGAGGTGCGTATACGAGGCGAAGAGGTTCTTGTGCAAGAAACCGTCCGACCTCCCCGTGATGCCGTGCCCCCGACGGACCGCGTAAGCGAACTCGGCGGGCGCCTCGAAGGCCAGGCGGGAGTGATGGAATTCATGCCCCAGCACCTTGAGGCCCTTTGCAAAAAAGGGGTTCGCCCTTACCACCTCCGCCTCGACGTAGCCGTGGCCGGACGGGCGGGCGGACAACTCGACCTCGGCCGGTATAACGCCCACCATCGGGTAGCGCCTCCCTTCCCACACGATCGCCCGCGACAGGTACATCATGCCGGCGCATTCGGCGTACACGGCCATTCCCGCTTCGATTGCCGAAGCGACCTCGCGGCGGAGGGAGACGTTTGCCTCCAGCCCCTCGCAGTGAAGCTCGGGAAAGCCGCCCCCTATGTAGAGACCGTCGACGGGCGGCAGAGACCTGTCGGCCAGGGAGTCGACGAAAGCCAAGTCCGCGCCCTCGCCTCGCAAAGCCTCCAGGTTCTCAGGGTAATAGAAATTGAACACCCGGTCGTAGAAGACGCCTATCCGGCAGCGCACCTTTCCGGGCCGCCCCCGCCCGGCAACGACTTCAAAGGAGCGCGCAGGGGCGGACCTCGCTACCTCCAGTATCCCGTCGAGGTCCAGACTGTCCCGGGTCCTCCCGTGGATCGCCTCGATAAGGTCTTGTGCCTCCTCGCTCTCGGCCGCCGGCACAAGCCCCATGTGGCGCTCCGAGACGAAGCTGTTCGTCTCCTTCGCCACCGCCCCCAGAACGGGTATGCCGCAGTATTCCTTTATTGCGTTTCTCAGTTTCTGCTCGTGCCGCGAGCCCGAGACATGGTTGAGGATCACGCCTGCGATCCTCGTCCCCGGCTCGAAGTGCTGGTAGCCGCCCACCATCGCCGCAACGCTCCGGGTCATGCGGGAGGCATTTACCACGAGGATTACGGGGGCCTCCAGCGTCCGCGCGAGGGCCGCCACGCTCCCCTCCGTGCCTTCACCGGGCGCGTCGAAAAGGCCCATGGCCCCTTCCACGAGGGCTATGTCGGCGCCTCCGGCCCTTTCCGCGAAGGACCGCTTGACGGTCTCTTCGCCCATGAGATGGGCGTCCAAATTGTAGCATGGGGAGCCGCAGGCAGCGGCGAGCCAGGAGGGATCGATGTAATCGGGCCCCTTCTTGAAAGGCTGCACCCTTATGCCTCTGCTGTGAAGGGCCTTCCCTATCGCTACGCTGACGGTGGTTTTCCCGGAGCGGCCCTGAGGGGCCGCAATGACTACTCGCGGGGGCAGATCGACAAGCAACCTATTCCGATTCCTCCATGCCTTTCGAAAACTTACTTGCCCTTAAGCTTCACGAAAGAGGCCCCGAGATAGACGTACTCGAGCTTGTCTTCTTTGGCGAGGGCGCCGATCGCCTTGTCGACGAGCCCTTTATCTTCGCCGATCGCCCGCGCCACTTCCCTGTTCTTCGCCTTCGTTACCGTACCCAGGTAATCCAGCACTTTCTGTTTAAGCTCCTCCGTCGCTTCTCCGTTCATGGGACCTCCCCGGCTGAGGAAAGCTCTTTAGCTTTCCCG
>JBEKOT010000226.1:0-2721 GCA_049521495.1 Syntrophorhabdales bacterium
GACGTTTCCATCGTGAAGGCGAAAGAGGGCGGGTACGACGTAAGGACCGATTACTGCAAGGGGTGCGGTATGTGCGCCTCCGCCTGCCCCAGGCAGGTGATAGGTATGGGAGGTGGCCGATGAGACAGCTCCTCGCCGGGAACTACGCAGTCGCAGAGGCCGTCCGCCTTGCCAGGGTGCAGTTCGTTGCCGCCTATCCCATCACGCCCCAGACGCCCATATACGAGAAGCTCTCGGACATGGAGAACGAAGGGCGGCTCGCGGGCGTGATGATGCGGACGGAGTCGGAGCACTCGGCAATGGCCGCATGCGTCTCCGCCTCCCTCACGGGCGTGCGCACCTTTACGGCAACGGCCTCCCAGGGTCTTGCCCTCATGCACGAGATGCTCCACTTCGCGTCCGGCAACAGGGCGCCCATAGTGATGTGCAACGTTAACCGGGTCTTGGCCGTGCCCTGGGCCTTCGGGAGCGACCAGTCTGACAGCCTTTCCCAGAGGGACACGGGCTGGCTCCAGTTTTACTGCGAGGACGCCCAGGAGGCCCTCGACACGGTGATACAGGCGTACAGGATAGCGGAAAGCTCCCTTTTGCCGGTGCTCGTCGCCATAGACGGTTTCTTTACCTCCCACTTCATAGAGCCCGTAGAGATACCCGCCCAGGAGGACGTCGACGCGTACCTGCCTCCTTTCCGCGTGCCCACGCGCTTCGACACGGACTCGCCTGCCTATATCTCGAACGTTGTCAGCCCCGAGCAGTACATGGGGTACCGCCAGAGGAGCTTCGACGACATGGAGGGGACGAGGCCGATCATAAGGGAGGCGAACGAGGAGTACGAGAAGATCGTAGGCAGGGGCTATGGCGTCATCGAGGCGGTAGAGACAAAGGGCTCCGAGGTCGTCCTTGCCGCGAGCGGCGCTATGACGGGCACTG
This sequence comes from Syntrophorhabdales bacterium, assembly GCA_049521495.1. Classification (GTDB taxonomy): domain Bacteria; phylum Desulfobacterota; class Syntrophorhabdia; order Syntrophorhabdales; family WCHB1-27; genus CAWEPK01. Next base: position 931 of record JBEKOT010000226.1, read on the forward strand.
CAAGGGTGGCCGTAGCCGCCTTGCGTGCCCGGGGAATCGCTGCCGGGCTCCTCAAGATGAAGGCCCTGCGCCCCTTTCCCCGCGATGAGGTAAGGGAGGCCCTCAAGGACGTCCCGAAGGTGGCGGTGATCGACCGCAACATCTCCCTGGGCAGCGGCGGCATCTGGTGCCAGGAGCTCAAGAGCGCCCTTTACGGGATGAGCCGGCCCCCGTCCGTTGCCGGGTTCATAGCCGGCATATGCGGCGCCGACGTCTCGCCCGACATGATCGAAGAGATGGTCCTTTCAACGCTGAGCGGAAAGGCGCCGCTGGACAGGCCGACATGGGTAAGGAAGGGGTAAATATGGTGGAAACTACCGAAAAGGAATACATGCGGCCGGGCCACATGGCCTGCCCCGGGTGCGGCGAGGCGACGACTCTGCGCCTCGTCCTCAAGGTCCTCGGCGAAAAGACGGTCGTGGTGATCCTGCCTTCCTGCGTCGGCGTCATAAGCGCGACATACCCCAACAGCACCTTCGCGGTGCCTTGCTTCCACTCGGCCTTCGAGATCGCTGCGCCCACCGCGTCGGGCATAGCAGCAGCCCTTGCCCTTCAAGGCAGGGAGGACGTGACCGCCCTGGCCTTCGCCGGCGACGGCGGCACCTTCGACATCGGTCTCCAGTCCCTGTCGGGCGCGGCGGACCGGAACGACAATTTCATTTACGTCTGCCTCGACAACGAGGCTTACATGAACACGGGGATACAGTCGAGCTCCTCGACCCCCCAAAACACGTGGACCATGACGACACCCGGCGGGAGGAGGGGCAGAAAGAAGAAGTTCATGCAGATCATCGCGGCCCACAGGATGCCCTACGCCGCGACCGCCTCCATTGGCCACCCGGAAGACCTCATGGAGAAGATAAGGAAGGCCAAGGGGATCAAGGGCATGAAATTCATCCATACCCTGACCCCGTGCCCAACGGGCTGGCGTATGCCCGAGCACCTCTCTGCAAGGGCGGCCCAGCTCGCGGTCGAGACGAGGATTTTCCCATTGTACGAGGTCATAGACGGCAGGGACTACAGGATCACCCACGAGCCCAAGGGCCTGCCCGTCGACGACTACGTGCGGATGCAGGGCCGCTTCCGCCACTTTACACCCGATGACATACGCCGCCTCCAGGAGGAGGTGGACGAGGAATGGGCGCTGCTCAAGGGCATGACCAAGGGGTGCTTGGGGTAACGAAGGGGGAAAGGCTCTTCCTTGAAAGACAAACTCGTCATAGCGGACACGCCGACTATCCGCAGGAAAGTCCATCAATACCTGCGCGAGCAGATCATCACGGGGCGGATCGGCCCTAACGAGCGCCTCGTCGAGACGCGGATCGCCGGTGAGATAGGCACCTCCAGAACGCCCGTGCGGGAAGCCCTTCACAGCCTCGAGCTGGAGGGGCTTGTCGAGTCGATACCCAGGGTCGGCTACCGGGTGAAGCAAATATCCGGCGAGGAAGCGGTCGAGATATACGAGATCCGGTGCCTCATCGAGGTGCTGGCCATCCGGCGCGCCCTGGAGAAGGCCGGGGAAAGGCTGATAAAAGAACTGAGGAAGAACATCGATCTCGCGGAGGAGAGACTGAGCGAAGGCAACGTGGGGGCCATGGTCGAGCTCGACGGCCAGTTCCACGAGACCATCGCGCGCCTCTCCGGGGGCAAGCGGCTTCTCGAGCTGACTCAGACGCTCAGGCGCCATTCCCTGAGGTACAGGCTCCAGGGGTTCTACGGCCCGGGCAGCGCGGAGCGGGCTCTGGGCGGGCA
>JBEKOT010000227.1:0-2696 GCA_049521495.1 Syntrophorhabdales bacterium
CGGCAAAGTAAAACCAAAATCGACAAGGAGGGAAGCATGAAAAAAGTCTTACTGTTTGTTCTTGTTTTATTTTTGGCAGTGCCTGCCCTGAGCTTCGCGGGGAGCGCGACGAGCAGGTGGGATCTAACCATCGGCGGCTTCGTTAAGGTAGACGCCGGTTATACGAACCAGGCAGCCGGCCCGGCTCCGGCGGGTCTCGAAGAGTATTTCGCCGACCGCGACAACGCTTATGGCAACCAGAACGCGTCCAACAAGGGCGGCAGCTTCGGAATGGCCGCCGGCCAGACGTCCCTCAACTTCCTCGTGAAGGGTCCGGACACCTGGGGCGCGAAGACGACCGCCTTCATCCAGGGGAACTTCGTCGGACAGACCAACAACAGCGGCTACGCCGGCACGCGGTACGGGACGTTCACCCTGAGCCACGCGTACATGGATTTCACCTGGGCCACCACGAAGCTCATGGTGGGCTACAACTGGCAGTCATGGGGATTCCTGCCTTCCTACAACTTCCTCGGCCTTTATGACCTTCTCATTGCAGGCAGGGGCAACACCGTGCCTCAGATCACCCTTACCCAGCAGATGGGGAAGAGCTTCTACGGGACTTTCGGCATCCAGGAGCCTTACAACATGCGCGACCAGATAGGCGGCTCGGCGAACCTCGGCCAGGCTGTGTATCCTACGACCAGTGGGACTTTCGGCGCGGCCACTGCGGGCCAGAATACCGGCGTGAGGGTCACGAGCGAGATACCCGACGTCGTGGCGGAACTCGGCTACAAGTCTGACGCCTGCGGCAGGATCGGGCCCAACGTACTTCAGTTTGGCGTTGGCGGCATGTTGGGACAGGACAAGGTCATCTTCACCGATCCTTCCAACACAAGGACGTACAGCACGAACAACGTGCCCAGGTGGGCCGCGGCTTTCAAGGCCTTCCTGCCCATCATCCCCGAGAGAAACCTGAACAAGGCGGGCGCCCTTTCTGTGTCAGGCAGCGTCTGGACGGGCCAGAACCTCTCCAACTTCTTCCTCGGTGCCAGGGCCATCGCCTCCCCTACCCCGTACAACGAAGCCTCCAACGCTGCAACCAGCGTCGCGAGGAACTACGGAGTGCCCGTGACGACAGGCGGCTGGGGGCAGATCAGCTTCTACTTCACCGACAAGGTCTACTTCAACGGCCTGTACGGCTACCTGAGGAACAACGTGAGCTCCTACTACGGCAACCTTTTCCCGAACCAGATCAAGCAGAACACGCAGTACATCGGGAACATACTCTATGACGTGAACCCGGCCGTGAGGGTCGGCCTGGAGTATACTTACATCAGGACCGGCTTCGACGGCTTCGGCCTGAACAACGGCGGCAACGCCGCTCCGGCGAACGGGCAGCTCACCGGTTATACGACGGCGGGGACCCTCCTCGGCACGTCGGGCAGCGTCCAGTGTGCAAGGATCGCCTTCTGGTACTTCTTCTAGAAGCGCGAGACCCAAAGGAGTTACACGCAGGGGGCCTCGAGGCCCCCTGTTTTTTTGCCCGCCCCTATAAAATGTCCTGCCTGTCCCTTCCCCCGCCTGCCTGGGCACGCGCCGGCCGCGATTGCACTCCCCCCCTCGTCTCGTGTAGACTATAAGGCGGTTTTTGCTGCATTTCCGGTTGGGAGAACTGTATGCTTTCGGTGATTAACCTTACGAAGAGCTATGGAAGCCAGGTAGTTTTCGATGCCGTCTCCTTCACGCTCTCCCAAGGGGAGCGAGTGGGCCTGGTAGGAAGGAACGGGAGCGGAAAGACCACTCTCCTGAGGCTCATTACCGGCGAAGAAGAGCCGGATTCGGGGACCGTCAACGTCCCCGGGAATTACGCCATAGGCTATCTCTCCCAGACCCTCTCCTTTGCGGAAGGCACGGTTCTCGCGGAGGCCTCCTCCGTCCTGCCGGCGGCAGAGGACGGGACGGACGAGACCTACAGGGTAAAAGCGGTGCTTTCGGGCCTCGGCTTCACTCCGCCGGACTTTGCAAGGAACCCCATCGAGCTTTCGAGCGGCTACCAGATCCGGCTCAACCTGGCCAAGGTGCTGGTATCGGGGCCCGACCTTCTGCTCCTCGACGAACCCACCAACTACCTCGATATCGTGTCCGTCCGCTGGCTGAGCCGTTTTTTGAGGGAATGGAAGGGCCAGCTCATCCTCATCACCCATGACCGGGCCTTTATGGACAGCGTGGTGACCCACGTAATGGGCATCCACCGGAAGGGGATAAGGAAGATAGCCGGATCGACCCACAAGCTGTACAGCCAGATACTCCAGGAAGAAGAGGTGTACGAGAAGACTCGCCTGAACGACGAACGTAAGCGCAGGGAGATCGAACAATTCATCAACCGGTTCCGCGCCCAGGCTACAAGGGCGCGCGCCGTCCAGTCGAAGATCAGGATGCTAGGCAGGAAAGGGGACCGAAAAAAGCTCCAGGGGCCGAAGGTACTCGACTTCCAGTTTCCTGCGGCGCACTTTTCCGGCAAGTGGCTCCTTGAGGCGAGGGACCTGCGCTTCGCCTACGACGGCGGGCCGCCTCTCATAGACGGCCTCACCCTTGCAGTGGCCAGGCGGGACAGGATCGGCGTCATCGGAAAGAACGGCAGGGGCAAGACTACGCTCCTCGGCCTGCTGGCCGGCGACCTTGCTCCCGAGGGCGGCGCGGTCAGCCGCTCGGCT
>JBEKOT010000228.1:0-2654 GCA_049521495.1 Syntrophorhabdales bacterium
TTCGTTTGCGAAGAGCTGCTCCCCGGCGTAGAGCCCGGGCTTGACGGGATCACGTGGGAAGGGGAGCTTCTATACCCCACCACTATCGGGTACGAGAGCAAGGGCAGCGGGATCATCAGCCGGGTCTACGGGTCGGAAAGGGAGCTTCCCGAAGCGGCGAGGCTCATCAATGAGGGGCTCGCGCCCGAGTTCAAACGCCACAAGACACGCTTTTTCTATTCGGCGGAATTCAAGATCGACAAGGACCGGGTGCCGTACCTGATCGACTCTACCATAAGGCTTGCAGCGCCGGGAGTCGCGGCGATCCAGAGCGAGCTGATCGAGAACTACACGGAAGTCGTGTACGGCCTCGCCACGGGCGAAAAGACGGCCCCCGTGATGAAGCACAAGTACGCCCTCGCAATCTCAATGGATTCGAGCGAGGCTTCGAAGACCTTTGTCAACATAACCTTCCCGAAGGAAATGCGCCGGTGGGTAAAGCTCCGGATGGCCGTGAGACACCGGGGCGACTATTATTCAGTCCCGCCCTTCGACAGCCTTGCAAGCGTGATCTCCCTCGGCGAGTCGGTCAGGGAAGTCGTCGAGACCGCAAAGGAGAGGATCGCCCAGGTGGAAGCCATCAACCTTAACATCGACTTCGCCGGTATCGAGAAGCTCCAGGAGGAGATCCAGGAAGGGAAACGTTATGGGATCAACTTTTGAGGTGAGCCGATGAATCAGACATCAATAGCTCCATATCCTCGTTTCCGCGCCTTTTACCCCGGCACCGGCAACCCCCTGGCAGGGGCCTGCTTTGGACGCTGCAACCGGGTACGTCCGGCACGGGTTTTCTGAAGGCCACCTTTACGGACTCCACGGGGCTTACCCAGAACTCCAACCCCGTGATCCTGGACGCAAACGGCGAGGTTCTCCAATGCCGGGACAAATACCTACTCGCCGAATTACACGGACGCGACCTATACCAAACAGGCATTCTACACCGTTGCCGACCGGACGAGCACACCTTTTTACCTTACCTCTAATACGTCCGGGACTTCTGAGTTCTATGTTGATAACCTTCAGTTTCAGCAGCTCACGGCCCCCGATACAACCGGCTGCGTGATTGTCAGCACCCCCGGGGGCAGCACGCAAAACTGGGCGACGAACGGGGGCATAGCGGCGAATAACGTGACGTACACGATAACGATAGGACCGTAGGAGAAAGACAGTTTTGAGTGTTGAGTTTTGCGTGAAAAGAGGCCCTTTTGCCTTATTTTGCCTGCAAAAAGGCATTTAACTCAAAACTCAAAACGGTATTAAATCTGTTGAACTTGCGTGAAAAATATTTTAACTCAAAACTCAACACTGTCTTTATCGGGGTTGAATATGGCTGAGTTGAACGGACAGCAGACGGCGCAGGTGGAGAAGATAGTCAAAAGAGAAGCGCACAAGGCAGTGGTGACGTGGCCCGTGCTCATCCCCATCCTAGCGACGCTCCTTATGGCCCTTCTCCGTTTAGGCTGGAGCTTCCATTCGTCCGCAAAAGAGGAGATTCAGCAGAGATATGCGGCGGAATTGGCCGGCCTCAAGGAGTTGATGAAAGCGGAATTCGACAACGTCAAGGAGCAGTTGAAGGAGATAAAACAGGCAAGGAGGTAATAGATGAACATTCCTCAGCGTAACAACAATCCGATCAACCTGGACTTCGCGGGCCAGCCCAACGCCGTCGCGGACGGCAGGTTCGCTCATTTCGACACTCCCTGGCACGGCTGGAACGCAGCCCACAGGCAGATCGAGAAGGACCAGGAGAGGGGGCTGACCTTCGGGCAGTTCATAGCTAAGTTCGCGCCGCCGAACGAGAACGACACGAGCGAATATTTGGAGTTTGTCTGCGGACAATTAAAGGCGGGCCACGATACGCCGCTCGCGTCGGTCTCGAAGTATGCCATAGCGGGTGTGATGGCGCAGTTCGAAGGGTACTACGCGCAATAACGGCCAAGGCCGAGAAAAACAGAAAGGAGAAGGACATGCTGCACGGAATCATCATAGGAGCAATATTGGTCATCGGTTTAGCGGTCTACTACTTGAAGCGCAAATCTTACATCGCCCGCAAGGAAGCGAGCCTGAAGCAGAGCGCGGCTAACCTGGCAAACGAGGAGGCGGCCAAGGTCACGGCTGCCGTGCAGGAAGCGGCCGAACAGGCCGACAAGGCCGTGGCGGACGCAACGGCGAGGGTGTCATGACCGACAAATGGCCCAGCGTAGAGACCCTGGCAGCCCTCGCATGCGCCACGGGGATCGTCATAGTCGCTTTCTTCCTCCGCGTTGAAGGCGCCAAGGACATCGGCCTCGCAGTCGGCGGCGGGATATGCGGGTATCTGAGCAAGGGGATAAAGACACCATGAAGCTGCGAACAGGTGTAGAGATCGCCCTATTCCCCGTCGTCTTTGCTATGGGGGCCTCGACGCTCTGGACGCACCTCCACCCGCCGGCCGCTCCTTCCGCTCAGTTTACCCCTGCCCCGCCTATCCCTCAGGCAGCAGAAATCAAGGTCGTGACCGTTCCCGGCCCGCCTCAGATCGTAACGGTGGAGAAGCAGACGGTGGTCCGCGACCTGAAGCTACCGGAAGCGATCGCGAAGGACCCCGACAAGCAGGTCACGGCCACGGCCCAGGT
>JBEKOT010000229.1:0-2940 GCA_049521495.1 Syntrophorhabdales bacterium
CAGGTATAGCCTGCCGTTCCGGTCCCGGGCCGCTTTGCGCCCATGACGGCACGGCAGCGGCTGCGACGGCGACAAAGAGAAAGGCGGGCAGAGCCTTCTTCCAGCCTTTAAGCATCGATATTATATTCCTCTTTCTTAGGCTCCGGTGAGCCTCACGGCCTAAAGTCGCCTCTCCCGGAGGAGGCAGACATTATCCCGGGCGACAGTATATCCCCTTACGGCAAGGCCTTCAAGGGTTCGTTCCTGCCCTTACCACCTGCGATGGCCGTACGGATGACGATAGTAGCCCCAAGGGCGGTGGTAGCCGTGCCCGTACCAGCCATAACCCGGGGCCACTACGACACCCGGCCCGTATACGGGCGCAGGGCCGTAATAGGCCGGCGGATAGTATGCAGGCGCCGGATAGGCGACCACCGGGGCGGGCACTCCCAGGGAGACCCCAACGGAGACACCCGCCCGGCTTTCCTGTGGCAGCACCAATGCTGCTGCGACGAGAGCTCCCACGATTACCACTAAAGCGAAAGGTTTCATAGCGCACCTCCTTCGGACTTCACCATGTCTTTCTTTATCCGAAAAAGGACGGACGGGTCGCCGGATGGCGGCCCGGCAGGGAAAGCACAAGGCAGCCCGCAATGACGGGAAAGACGGCCATCACCATGAACGCCGACTGCATCCCGTAAATATCGGCCAGCCACCCTATTATCGGCGCCGCTATGCCCCCCACGGAAATGGACAGGCCAAGGGTGACGCCCGATGCGAAGCCTATGCGGTTCGGGAGGAACTTCTGTCCCATCACCACTATTGGGCTGAAGGACAAAAAATGGACAAGTCCCATCGGTACGAGGAGAAGAAAGCTGATCGGCACATCGTGCACGCCAATGAAGAGGGGCAGGAGAACCGTGGCGAAGCAAAAGGCGATGAGGGCCACCCGCCGGTAGCCGTACCTGTCCCCCAGCCTACCCCCGAGGAGCGTCCCGCAGGCCCCGGAGCCCAGGAATACCGTCATGGCAGTGCCCCCGGTCATCTTGGACTGGTGGAGCACGTCGATAAAATACAGAGGGAGAAAGGTGTTGAACCCGTAGAAGGCAAAGGCCCGGAAGAAGGCGGCCGCCGTGAGGCGGCCAAAGGGCCCCCATGCATCCTCGCCGTCTGCGCCGCGGGACGGGGCTGCAAGTCCGGATGCCGCGGAATGGCCCTTGAAGAGGGCACGATGGAGGGCGGCAAGCACAAGGGCCATAGAGACGGCGGGAACGGCCAGAAGGAGCGTGCCGTCGAGACCGAAAGAAGCCACCACGAAAGTCGTCAGCACGGGCCCGATGGCAAAGCCGAACTGGCCTCCGACGCCAAAGAGGCTCAGGGCCGTCGCTTTCCGGGCGCCGGCGAGCGCGTTGACGAGGCGGGCGCCTTCGGGGTGAAAGGCCGCAATCCCGATGCCGCTGACTGCCACGACGCAGAGCACCAGCCGGTAATTGGGGACCACGCCCGCCAGGGCCAGGCCGGCACCAGCCAGGACCAAGCTCATGGGCATGAGCCACGGTTTCGATATCCTGTCGGCCAGATGGCCGAACAGGGGCTGGACCAGCGAGGACGACATGTTCGTGGCGAAGACTACAGCCGCCGCTGCGGCATAGGTCAGACCGTAAGCGCTTATAAGAAAGGGAAGGAGCGCCGGCACGGCGCCCTGGTTGATGTCGGTGACCATGTGGCCTACGGAAAGGGTAATGATGGAGCGGTATCTCATCGCTTTGAAGTTCTACTTTTCGGGCCTAACAAATCCTGGTTCGCAGCGGCAGGGAGAATGTTTGGTCGGGGCGACTGGATTTGAACCAGCGACCTCTTGCTCCCAAGGCAAGCGCGCTAACCATGCTGCGCCACGCCCCGTGAGCTTAACTTATCACAGGCCCGGCGCCTTTGCAAGGCGCAGGGCGCCTTTGGCACCTATTCCAGAGCGTCCTCCCCTTGCATGACTCAGGAGAACATTTCTCCTTGACCGGCATGATCAATCTCCCTATACTCCTTCATGGGGGTGGGCTTTACGGCCTCCCGACCGATGGGGCTCAGTCCCGATAGAGAGGATTGCCCGATGGTCAAGGCGTCCCGTGAATTTCAAGTTTTTGCAAAGCCGGCTGGCGCCGTCTGCAACCTGGGGTGCAGCTATTGCTACTATCTTGAGAAGGAAAGCCTCTACCCCAAGGGCGTCCCGGTCGGCATGCCCGACGATATCCTCGAGGAGTACATCGCGCAGCACATCGATGCTTCCCCCGCCCCGGTAATCAGGTTCTCATGGCACGGAGGGGAGCCGACCCTCCTGGGGCTGGATTACTTCCGCAAAATTGTGGCGCTCCAGCGCAAACATCAACGGGCCGGCCAGCGCGTCAGCAACGGCATTCAAACGAACGGTACCCTCCTTGACGAAGAGTGGTGCAGTTTTCTCGCAGCGGAAGGCTTTGCTGTGGGAATCAGTCTTGACGGCCCGAAAGAGATGCATGACCGGTACCGTCTGGGCAAGAGGCGCGAGCCGACGCACGAGCGGGCAATGCGCGGGTACGCCTTACTAAGGCGGTATGGAATCCCCTGCGATATACTCTGTGTGGTGCACGACCGGAATGTCCTGCATCCTATCGAGGTATACCGCTTCTTCAAAAGTATAAAGGCCGACTACATCGGATTTCTGCCCCTGGTAGAGCCCCGGCCCGACGGCCGGGGCGCAAGGGGCCGCACGGTGCCTGCCGAAGCCTTCGGCGATTTTCTCTGTGCCGTTTTTGACGAATGGTTGAGCGCGGACATAGGGCGCGTCAAGGTGCAGATATTCGAGGAGGCGATCGGGACCGCCTTCGGACGGGAGCACGCGCTCTGCATCTTTCGGGAGACCTGCGGAGACGTTCCCGTCGTCGAGCGCAACGGGGACTTCTTCTCCTGCGATCACTTTGTAGACGCGGA
>JBEKOT010000230.1:0-5218 GCA_049521495.1 Syntrophorhabdales bacterium
GATACTACGGTATATCGAGGCAGGCCGGGCGGAGTCGATCGTTCCTGTCCTTTTGAGGCGGATCGCAGTCATGCCCGGTTCAGTGAAGGCCGTCGTCATAGACGAAGGCGAATGGCACGATGTAGGCGCCATCGGTACGTACGAGCGCCTGTCCGCCGCATCGGCGGCGGGTCTTTCCGCGGGGACGGGGGAGGGATGCGACGGGAAACCATGATCGCCTTTGCCCGTGAAGCGCTCGGGCTCTCGCCGTCTCATCCCGTGACGCTTTCGGCGCTCAGGAAGAGGGGGTCCGATCGGGCCTATTTTCGCCTGTCCTACAACCCCGGAAATACGGCGATTCTAGTCGCTTACGATCCCGTGCGCGTCGAGAATGCCTACTGGGCTGATATCGCGCTCTTCCTCTCCGACCTGGGGGTCCCCGTACCCGGCGTGGTCCGCCACGACCCCGAAGCCTGCCTGATCGTCATGGAGGATTTAGGCGACAGGGACCTTGCATCCTTCGCCGGTGCCTCCTGGGAGACCCTGGGCAGCCTCTACAGGAAAACGCTCTCTGCAGCGCACCGGCTCCATTCTTTTCCAGCCGCTAGGTTCCCTGCCCGTCGCGTGAGGCTGATGGATGCCTTTGGCCCGGACCTCTATCGATGGGAGCGGACCTATTTCATGGACCATTTCGTGAGGGACTTATGCGGGATCGAACTGCCGCCGGCCGCGGCCTGCCGGCTGGAAAGAGAGCTTTCGGCGCTGGCCGAGCGGCTCTCAGCCTCGGCTCCTTGCCTCGTCCACAGAGACCTCCAGTCCCAGAACGTGATGATCCGCAGGGCCGAAATCTTCCTCATCGATTTTCAGGGAATGCGCTTCGGCTCGGCCTTCTACGATCTGGGGTCGCTCCTGTGCGACGCTTACGCAGGTCTCTCTGAAGACCGCAGGTCCGAGCTCCTCTCCTTTTATTATGCCCTTGCTGCCCGTGACGAAGACTGGGCGGCTTTCCAGGAGGCCTTCTGGGCGGCCTCGGCCCAGCGCTTGATGCAGGCTCTGGGGGCGTATGGGAACCTGGGGCTGAAAAAGGGCCTTGCCTCCTTTCTCGCCCACATTCCTTCGGGCCTTGGAAACCTGGTTTGCGCGACGGGCCGTATCGGATCGGTGCCTCGCCTTCATGAGCTCGCCGGGCGTTGCCTGGAGCGCCTGCCGGGGAAGCTCCCGACCCTCCCTACGCCAGGGCCTGCCTTATAGCGGCCGGCTCGCCTCGCAAGGCAGGGCCGGTCAGTCTCGCCTCCAGCCCTTGCCAATGAGGCAGCGATCGATCTCGTCACAGACCCTTGTCTGGTTGCGGGCCGCTATTTGACCGGCGGTCCTCTCACAGTTCCTTTTGTCCCTCTGGAAATCGGTGGTGGTCATCCCCGGCTTGTAGTAATAGTGGGTGCAGCCGGTAAAAAGAACCATCAAGGGGACAAGCAGAAGCACTCGTTTCATCTCCCCTCCGCTGTCTTTCAAGAGCCTCCCGGAAAACCTGCCTCGTATAGTGTAACCTTACAAACGGGGGAGAGTCTATCCAGGTTATCGCTCAGGCACTTTGCTATCCTGCCCTCTCCCGGCCTGACGCCGAAGCAGAAAGACCTTACGTCCTCTTCGCATGCCTGACCCACTACCGCCTCTGCCGTGCCGACCAGATCGAGCGTAAGGGCCCTGCAAGCCGGCGCAAGCTCTTCAAAGTGCAGCTCCAGGCATTTTGCGGTCCATCCCCCGTATACCTGGAAGTTATAGCAGAACCTCTCGATGTCGTCGTCGCAGGGCCTTTTATCCTGGCAGGGTGCATAGGTTCCCGAAAACAGCAGGAAACATAAGCACAGAGCGAAGGGGAGCGGGGGGAAGCGAAGTAAGGCAAATACGGTCTCTCGTACCTTACGCGTTATCTTACCATCCCCTTTGGCCTCCACGGCTCCGTCCTACTCAAAACTTAGTTGCCTTCGGCGCAAAGTCAAGACGGTCATCCGTCCGCCAGACCTCCCCTGACGAAGTCTTTGGGGGAAGGCCGACCAAGGGTCTCCTAGTGCCGAAGATTACAAAGCCGGGAGAAGGCATTCACGCGCAGGGAAAAGCCGTACCCGAAGCCACGACGCCTCAGAGAAAAGACTGCCTGAAATTCGGTGAGGAGATTCTCGGAAGGGGTTGAAGGGCGCCCCGGAAGGCGCGAAAGATTGTGCGGATCAGGAAGGCCCGGATGATTCTTTTTCCCAGAAGAGCATCTGCCTTATCCTCTTTATCAAATCCGGGATAACCGCAAAATTCATTATTGGCTGAGGTTCTTTCCACTCCCGCCAGTCCCCGAGCAATTCCTGATGCAGCTCCATACAGCCCTTGTGAAACCCAACTTCGCAGGACGGGTTCACTTCTTTCGCGCAGATCGCCACCTCTTCGAAAAGCCTCTCCTTCTCCTTCTCGTCGGATGCGTTGAAGACCACGACCCTTGTCGTTCTGCCGGGATCCCCTGACCCGAAGCGTCCTTTGACGCGCCTCTCACCCAGGAACCGGGTCTCGAACCGGCTGATCAAAGTGAGGCACTCCCCCTCATCTTTCATGACTGCAATGACCTTCCAGCACGCGTTCGCGGGGCCGAGATGAATTACCTTCAAAGCTGACCCACTTCAATGCCTTGTCTGCGTAATATCTCCTGTCGAAGTAAAACCTTCCCATAGCTCTTCCATAGGGTACCATTTTTCTCCGGCTCTTTCCTTAGATTCCCCACGGCCTGTAGTACGACAAGTTCAAGAACTTACGTCTGATTCCCCTGCCCCATCCTTGTTTTATGGGTAGGGTGTTTACGAAAGTGGACGATAGTTTACGGTTTAGAGGATATGCGGGCAGGGCCCTTTTCACCTAATGCCGTTGACGCGAGACCGCGCGATCCTCTTGCGGCCCACCGGCCGCGCCTTCGGCGCCGGCGGGATACCCGTTGAGCCGGTCGCGCGCCCGAACGGCCCGGCCGCGGTCCGCCGGCGTCACTTGAACGGCCGCCTTTTTGGTAATATACTAAGCTACTATGAAGAAGATATCCTTTGCCCTGTGTGTAAGCATTCTCCTTTTCGCCGCCGCGGCATTTTGCCAGGATTATGAGGCGGCGCTTAAAACGGCCAAAAGAGAAAACAAGCCGGTCCTTCTCTATTTTTTCAGCACATCATGCTATTATTGCAGGATCATGGATAGATCGACCCTGTCGGATAAAGAGGTCGATGGTATCCTGAAGAAGGACTTTGTTTATCTTCGGATAGATGTAGACAAATCGAGAGACATGGGCGACCTGTATCGCATTACGGGTACCCCATCCTCGGCAGGGAGATAGGGAAGAGAACCCGGAGGCTTGTAAAGGTCCTTTCGTCAGAGTACGCGCCTGAAGTGGGACAAATTGCGCTTCCAGTAACGACCGTCGAGGTTGTCTATGGTAACACCCCGCGATTTCGAGGCGTGGATGAATTCCAGGCCGTTTATCATAATCCCCACGTGATATTCGCGTTTTATGCGGAACATGACGAGGTCCCCGACGGTTACGTCGCTTTGCGGGACCTCGTGGCCGACCCGAGACAGACCGCTGCAGTCGAAGGCATCGGGACCTTTGGCCGCATTCCTGTATGGCTTGCCAAGGAGCGTCATGGCATACCGGACAACGTCGCCCCGTGCCCTCGCGGCGGGCACAGATTCATAGAGCTTGATGGTTTTCGGGGCACAGCCAAAGGCTGCAACCAGGGACGAAGCAACCGCCAGACTCACGAAAAACCTGATGGTTTTCGTCGACCTCCGCCGGTTGCTTTTCACGGGCGCGCTCGCAGTACCTCAAAAACCTCTTTGAAAGAACCGTTATGGAGCGCATGGTCGAGGAAGGGGAGGGTTTTTGCGCCGGGATGGTACCCGATGGCGATACCCGCTTCCTCGAACATTGTCCTGTCGCCTTCGCTGTCGCCCACGGCTGCGGCCTCGTCCTTTCTCAAACCGAGGTCGCGCAGAATGTTCCTAACCCAGTAGCCCTTGTCTTTAAACCCCTTGCTTCTGCTTCCGGCCCCGGACCCATGGGCGTGGGAGGGAGATTCCCTGTCATGGGCCACGTTGAGCCTTATCTCGCCGGTAAGGACGCCCTCTTTGACGATCAGATCGTTAGCGAGGGCGTGGGTCATATCCAGCTCCCCTTTCACTTTCTCTACGAGCAAGGAAAGCCCCGTCGAGAGGATGACGGTGAATACGCCTTCTCGCCTGAGGGCCTTCATGGTCTCTTTGACCCCTTCGTGATAGGGGATTTCTCCTATTATGTCCAGCACGCGCTTTTCGGACATGCCCTTCCAAAGCGCTGCGTCTCTCCGGCAGAACTCGCCATAATCGATCACTCCGGACCGAAAGAGCCGCTGGAACTCGTCGGCCTTCCCGTCCCATAGGCCGAGCCTTTCGTGCAGATATTGCCAACTGCTCTTCACGGTTGTCAGCGTTCCGTCGCAGTCGAAAAAGACGATCTTTACGGCCATGGACACCTTATAGCATCTCGCCGCGAAAAAATCTATTTTTTGGACGGGATAGGCCGTATAATACCATGTATGCCAGTTCTGGACGGCCACACGCATATATTCCCTACGCAGGTGATACGGGGGAGGGAGCGAATTGCCGCGGAGGACCCTGGATTTGCTTTGATTTACGGCGACAGCCGGTCAAAGATGTCCGACGGGTCGGGCCTCCTGGCCTATATGGAGCGGGAGGGCATCGACAAGGCCATCGCTTTTTCCTTTCCTTTCAGAGACAGAGGGCTCATCCGCCTCGTCAACGACTACGTGCTCGATATGGCGAAGACCGACGAGAGAATCACGCCCTTCATCGTAGTAGACAAGTATGACGAGGCGGAGGGCGTTGCCGAAGCGCAGCGCTGCCTCGACAGGGGCGCTCGGGGAGTGGGGGAGATAGCCTGGTACGAAAGGTCCTTCGGTGAATCCGAGCGAAAGGGTATCGAGGGGCTTGCGGCTTTTATGGAGCAGACAGGGATGGTATTCATGATGCATCTCAACGAGCAGGTCGGCCATTCCTACCCCGGAAAGGCGCAGGCGGATTTCGGCGAGGTGGTCCGTCTCGTCCAAAGCCATCCGCGTTTGAAGGTTATCCTGGCCCACATGGGGGGCGGGCTCTGTTTTTACGAGTTCATGCCGGAAATAAAAGAAGCCTTTGCCCAGGTCTACTACGATCTTGCCGC
>JBEKOT010000231.1:0-2621 GCA_049521495.1 Syntrophorhabdales bacterium
TGCTTGTTGAACCCCCTCTAAGACACTACGTTAATATTGGAAATCCGGCGAGAGACACAAAGAGAGAAATAATTGGAAATCATCGTAAAATTGGACCGGTTTTTGGCCTTGCTGCTCATCGCAGGCGTGGTGTCCATACTTGCAAGGCGGTTCAAGGTCCCCTACACTGTCGGGTTAGTATTTGCCGGGATTGTCTTATCGCTTTTTCCTTTTTTCTCGGGTGTTCCGTTCTCTAAGGACCTGATATTCAATGTCTTCCTGCCGCCGCTGATTTTCGAGGCGGCGATTCAAATCCGCTGGAAGGAACTAAGAAAGGCTTTGCCCGTGATCCTTGTGCTGGCCACGGTCGGGGTATGTCTGTCGGCGGCGGCAACCGCCTTGGGGATGAGGTATTTTGCAGGTTGGGAGTGGGCCAGTGCGCTGCTGTTCGGCGCGCTCATTGCGGCAACCGATCCTGTGTCCGTGATCGCCACCTTCAAGGAAGCAGGAGTGCACGGCAGGCTTCGGCTACTGGTCGAAGCGGAGAGCCTCTTCAACGACGGAACGGCAGCCGTCCTTTTCGGCGTGATCCTCGCCGCCGGCGGCGGCAGCGCCCCGACCATCGGCGGTATTGCAAGGACACTGGTTCTTACCGTTGCGGGGGGAGTGCTCTGTGGGGGTCTTATGGGCGGCGTCATCTTGTTCCTTGCGGGAAGGACGGAGGACTATCTAGTCGAATTCACCTTCACCACTATCGCCGCATACGGTTCTTTTCTCCTCGCGGACCACTTTAATTTTTCGGGTGTCCTCGCCTGCCTGACAGCCGGCCTTCTCGTCGGCAACCTGGGACCGATAGGGGCTATTTCTCCCCGAGGTAGAGAGACCCTCGCTGCCTATTGGGAATACCTCGGGTTTCTAGCTAATTCTTTGATATTCGTCGGCATCGGGATACACCAGTCCCACCAGAATTTCGCAAGCGTACTGGCTCCTGCTATCGTCGCCGTCCTACTCGTGCTGCTGGGCCGGGCGGTCGCGGTCTACCCTTGCTGCGCTCTCTTCGGCCGCTCCGAGCTGCGCGTAAAGGGCACGCACCAATTCATTCTGTTTTGGGGGGGCCTTCGCGGCGCCCTGGCGCTTGCACTGGCAGTGGGGCTCCCACCTTCGGTGCCTGCCCGGGAGACGATTATCTCCGTGACGTTTGCAGTAGTCGCCTTTTCAATTTTCGTGCAGGGATTATCGATGACACCCCTTTTGCGGCGCGCGGGCGAGATAGCACCGGCGAATTCGCCGTGAACCGGAAGGACCGCTTTCCCGGCGGCCGGCAGGGCTATATGCCGAAGAGCTTCTCGGCATTCCGGTAAAAGATCTTTTCCCTGTCCTCTTCTTCGAGACCTAGCGCTTCTACGAACGTCATGACTCTCTCGGGGCCGCCGATGGGGTGCGCGTAATCGGTGCCTATCATTACATGGTCCGTGCCGAGATATTCCAGAGCACACCTCATGGCGGGCAGGTGAAATGAAATTGCGTCCACGTATACATTCTCCTTGTAGTAGTCCGTGGGGTCCTTCTCCAGGGAGAAGTGGAAATCCTTCGCATAAGTCCTGAAGCAATCGTCGATCCTGCCGACAAGGTAGGGAAAAACGCCCCCGAGGTGCGCGTGGATGATCTTCAGCTTAGGGAACCGGTCGAGGACGCCTTTGAAGATGAGGCCTGTAACAGCCATAGTAGTGTCGAGGATGAAGCCGTAAAGGGGAAGAGGCATATCGACGCTCTTCAAAGCCTGCGTTGTGATAGGCGGCGCGGGATGTATGAAAAGAGGGAGGCCCAGGTTTTCGGCTGCCTCGTAGATGGGCATGAATCGGGGCGCATAGATGGGCTCGCCCTTCAGGTTGGAGAACATGGTCACCCCTTTGGCGCCGAGCTCTTTGGACGCCCGCTCCATCTCCTTTACAGACTCCTTCACGTCCTGATACGGCAGTGTCGCATAAGCATAGTACCTGCCCCTGTAGCTGCGGCAAAGCTCTGCGAGAATGTCGTTCACCTTTTTTGCCCACAAGACACCCTCGGCCGCAGGTATGAGCTCGACGCTTGGCGTTGTCAGGCTTACTACCTGCACGTCGATACCGTAACTATCTATGTCCGCTATCCTTGCCTCCGGATCGTAGTGGCCGGGCAGACTGACGGTCGCAAGTCGCATGCCTTCGTAAGAGAATACGAAGCTGGTAGGCCCTGTCTGCTCCATAGTGGGGGACCCCGGCCTGCCGCGCAGATATTCCATCCATTCCCTGGGATATAGGTGGTTGTGAACGTCGATCGTTTTCATGGTGTTTGTCAAGCCTCCTTCAGTGACATGCTTTCGAGGAACCTTCTCTGAAAATCAGATCTGTAGGCGAGATTGATCACCTTCACGCGCCTCACTATAGTCTCCGTCTCACTCCGGACTTCCCTTGAAAGCAGGGCGGCCTTGGCCCCGGCGCCTGCAGCATTGCCTATGGGCTTGATGAGGTCAAGGGGGATGTCCGGCAAAAGACCTATGGACCGGGCATTGGCTTTGTCGATGTAGTTGCCGAACGCGCCGGCAAGAAGCACCTCCGCGAGATCGTTCTTATCAACGGCCATCTGATCGAGCATTATCTTTATCC
>JBEKOT010000232.1:0-2616 GCA_049521495.1 Syntrophorhabdales bacterium
ACCACCCACGGCCAGAATACCATGGGTTTGCGGGTCACGGTTCACTACCCGTTTCATCCCTTTCATGGGCGGGAACTCGAGGTGCTATGCACGCCGCGTGACCGAGAGGGATCGGTCGTCGTCGTAGATCCGCGCGGTGGACACCTCAAGATCCCGCGGTGGATGACCTCCACCGGAGCGGGCCGCTATACATTGTCCGAACAAGCAAGGATCGATCCCCAAGCCCTACTGGCGCTGGTGCTGCTTCTCCTGCCATGGATCGAGGAGCCTACGAGATGAGCCGAAGGCCCCTCGTGCTACCCTTGCCTCCGAGAGGCGGAGGGTGCAATGAGGCAACAGGTGTTCGAGTTTCTCAAGGCCCCGGCGCAGAAGCTCCCGATTGCTTTGGAGGATGCGATCCGGCGGCAGCTGGTGGAGCGCCTGGGGGAGCTGATGGTCGCGGTCTGGCGGGAAGACAGGAGGAGCGGCGATGAGCGGAACAGCGATAAGCGCTAAGGTTACCTCGCAGCATCTGGAGCGCAAGGCCGTGGTGTACGTCCGCCAGTCCACGGACAAGCAGGTACAGAAAAACACGGAGAGCCGCAGGCTGCAGGAAGGGCTTGTGGAGCGGGCACGGGAGCTTGGTTTCCGGCAGGTGGAGCTGGTGGAGTCGGACCTGGGCTGCAGTGCCGGTGTCGGGGCCGCCCGACGCGAGGGGTTCGACCGGCTCATCGCTTCGGTGGCCGTCGGAGAGGTAGGGATCATCCTGAGCCGTGAGGTCTCGCGGCTGGTCCGGACGGACAAGGACTGGTGCCGGCTAATGGAGGTCTGCCAGCTCTTCGGAACACTGATCGCCGATGAGGAGCAAATTTACGACCTCGCTCTCACCGACGACCAGCTGATTCTGGGGATCAAGGGGACCATGAGCGTGGTGGAGCTGAAGATCCTGCACATGCGCATGGTGGCCGGCATGGAGGCGAAAGCGCGGCGGGGAGAGCTGGTACGGATGCTGGCGCCCGGGTACGTGTACGACGGGGATGGCAAGATCGTGAAGGATCCGGACCGTCGGGTAGCGGAAGCCATGGAGCTGGTGTTTCGGAAGTTCCGCGAGATCGGAAGCGTGCGACAGACGCTGCTGTGGTTCCGGAGCTCCGGGGTCGAGCTGCCGGTGAACAAGAGCGTCGGGGGGAAGATGAGGATCGTCTGGCGAGCTCCGACGCTGTGCTTCGTCCGTAGCGTGCTGGGCAACGCCTTCTACGCCGGGGCGTACCTGTGGGGGCGACGACCGCAAGAGAAAGCGGTGGTCGACGGACGGTTGGTCAAGAGGACGGCGAGACAGCATCGCGCCGAGGAGTGTAGAGTATGCATCCGGGATCACCACGAGCCGTACATCGAGTGGGACCGCTTCCAAGAGGTGCAGCGGATGATAGAAGAGAACAACACGCAACGCGGCTCCGACGAGGTGAGCGGAGCGGTGCGGGAGGGCCAAGGGTTGCTGGCGGGATTGCTTCGGTGCGGACGATGCGGGCGGAAGTTGCACGTACGCTATTGGGGCAAGAAGGGCACCTCGGCGCGCTATGCGTGCGTGGGGGACTTCTCGGAGGGAGGGAACTACTGCCTGTCGTTCGGCGGGGCGATCGTGGACCGACGATTCGGCGAGGAGCTACTGAAGGTGCTCTCGCCCCTGGGGATGGAGGCGAGTCTCGCGGCGGCCGAGCGGCTGGAGCAGGAGGGGGAGCAGAGGCGGGAGGCGATGCGGCGTCAGCGCGAGCAGACGGAGTACGCGGCGCGGAAGGCCTTCGAGCAGTACGACGAGGTGGACGCACGAAACCGGCTGGTGGCCTCGGAGCTGGAGCGGAGGTGGAACGAGAAGCTGGAGGAAGTGCAGAGGTTGAAGGCGGCACTCTCGGAGGAAGAGCAGAAGCGACGCGTCGTGAGTGAGGAGGAGCGGGAGGAGATCCTGGCGTTGGGGGAGCAGGTGGCGGCGGTATGGCAGAGCCCGCGTGCGCCGGCGAGCTTGAGGAAGCGGATCATCCGCACGGTCATCGAGGAGGTGATCGTGGATCTGGACGCTGAGGACAAGACGCTCACCTTCACGATTCGGTGGAAGGGAGGGAGTCACACGCGATTCGAAATGCTGAAGCCCGCGGGGGCGGCAGCGCAAAGGACGTCCGTGGATGATGTGGAGATCATCCGGCGGATGGCGGCTCGCTACGGAGACGACATGATCGCGCGGGTGCTGAACATGCTGGGGCGCAAGACGGGCAAGGGGAATCGGTGGACGATGCTGCGGGTAGCGACGGCGCGCAAGCGAGCCGGGATTGCAGGACAGAATCGCACGAAGGAAGACCCCGCGACCCTCACGGTCGTGGCGGCGGCGCGGGAGTACGGGGTGAGCACGAGCACGATCAAGCGCTTGGCGGCCAGTGGTGTGTTGAGCAAGGAGCAGGCAGCGCCGTGGGCTCCGTGGGAGATCGGCCGGGCGGACATGGAGTCCGAAGCGGTGCAGAGGATCATCCAGAAGCTCAAGCAGACGGGGAAGCTAAATCTGGAGGGGGATGGTTTGGGGGCTCAGAAAACGCTATTCCCTCCGGCGCAAGGAGATAGCAATGGCAGGTAGTATGCGCGCTAGTGTCA
>JBEKOT010000233.1:0-3197 GCA_049521495.1 Syntrophorhabdales bacterium
CGGGCACCCCGCATTGTTGCCTCGCGCCGGAAGAAGCGGTGCGCGGGTCGCGCAGGCCGAGGCTGTCTGAGGGCCAGGCCGCCGGCAGCGCCGGGTGCCCGGCCGTAAGGCTGGGTGGCCGATTCCGAGGCCAGCGGAAGGGAGGCGCTAGAGCGGGTGAGAGACGAGAGCCGGGGCACCCACCCGAAGGGTGGGTCGCAGGGAAGGATATGGTGAAGCCTCGAAACAAACGGGAATTATTTCTGCAACATTGTCTAACCGAGGAGACTTCCCCCCTTGCCGGGAAGCGGCTCAAACGACCTTGGGCCCGCAGGCCTTCGATTCCTTACCCTCCTTGATCCTTTCCCAGACCACGCTGGTCAGGAACTCCAGCGCCTCTTCCCTGTCCTTGTCCGTGACTATGGCCCGCAAGCGCTGAACCTCGCTGTCATCGAACATCAGAGTCTTCATAAGGCTACACCTCCTTCGATGGGAGTGCGGCTGCATTTATAGTCATCTCCCGGGGAGCCGATGCAGCCGGCCGGGTTGCCGACCCCGGGTCCTCCCGTATAGTTTTATTGTAAGCGGCCCTAGCCTGCTTATCAATGTGCCGGCGCTCCCCTCACGCTGAGGGCGTGTATTGACAGCGCCATTCTCAGGGCGTAACGTATGGACCGTACCAATCCCCTAAGGAGGCAGGCATGGAGCCGAGGAGCACAGTCATGGAAGAAGTGAATTTCTGGGCGAGCCGGGCCATTTTGACGGCGGCGGAACTCGACGTCTTTACCCTTCTGGACGGAGATTCCCTGACCGCTTTGCAGTGCGCCGGGAAAATCGGCAGCGCCTCGCGCGCAGGGGGCAGTTCTCTCCGCGAAACACCCCGAGACCATGCTGCCTTTCGTTCTCCACTTCAACGAACTGTGGGAGAGCTGGAGCCAGTTGACCACGGTGGTGAAAGAGGGAAGACCCGCAAGAAGGAACCGTCAGCCGATGGACGATGCAAGCAGGCGGGCCTTCATCGGGGCGATGGAGGTTGCCGGACGGGAGCTCTCCCTGCGGGTGGCGAACAGCCTCGACCTGACCCGCTCCAGGCGGCTCCTTGACATAGGCGGGGCTTCCGGAACTTACACTATTGCCTTTTTACGAAAGAACCGGTCCATGTCCGCAGTCCTCTTCGACCTTCCCCCGGTTATCGATATCGCCCGTGAAAGGATCGAGGCTGAAGGCCTCACGGAGAGGGTTGTCCTGGTGCCCGGCGACTTCAACAAAGACGTCCTCCCCGGGGGATGCGACCTGGCCCTTCTCTCAGCCGTGATCCATCAGAACAGCCCCTCGGAAAACCTCGACCTCTACAGGAAAATCCATGAAGCGCTCGAGCCGGGGGGAATACTGCTTATCCGTGATTTTGTCATGGACTCTTCACGGGCCAAGCCCGAAAGGGGGGCGCTCTTTGCCCTCAACATGCTCGTAAATACCCCCGCAGGAGACACCTACACCTTCGATGAAATAAGCGATAGCCTGAAACAGGCCGGGTTCGCCGCCATCAGGCTCTCCCGGGGCAAGGGCGAGCAGAGCGACCTGGTGCAGGCCAAAAAAAAGTCGTAGTAAAGCCATCGGACCGAGGGGGTTAACTTTCCCGCAAGGGGGTATTATGTTTTAGACAGCGGGTCGGCCGTGTATGGGCACAAACCTCTGGACGTCCTCACCTCCCCTTCCTAGGTTCCGCAAACTCCCTCTGAAACCATGTCCCCGGCAGATTGAGGACCAAGACGAGTCTGTATCCCCCTCAAGATCGTTTGACGGGTAATTTCCTACAGGCAACAGAAAGGCTGTGCAAGGAGGTACTGTCATGAAGTGGAAGAGAAGCGGTAGTTGGGTGGCGGGGATTTTGGTTACGGCGGCTCTGCTCGTGGCCGGGACGGGTGTGACTTTCGGCGAGGACGATCCGGCTAAGCCGCAGGGGACAGCGGCGGAAACAGAACCGGCTCTCGGGTCGCCCGATCTGACGCAGGCGCGTCAGATAGTGGACAAAGCACAGATGACGCTGGAGAATTTCGGCAAGACGAAGGAGATGAGCCCTTTCCGCGATCTCCTCAAGGACGCCAAGGCGGTATTCATTGCCCCCAACCTCATGAAGTTTGCGTTCTTCATAGGCGGCTCCGGGGGGAATGGCGTATTGATGGTCAAGGACGATAAGACCGGGAAGTGGTCCGGACCGGCCTTCTACACGATAGGCGGAATAAGCTTCGGCCTTCAAATCGGCGGCGAGTCGTCGGCAGTAGTGCTCCTCGCGATGACCGAGCGCGGCGTAAGCTCGCTCCTTTCGACCAGCGTGAAGCTCGGGGCCGACGCAAGCATTGCCGCCGGGCCTGTGGGCATGGGGGCGCAGGCTGCAACCGAAAATATCAGCGCGGACATACTCAGCTTCTCCCGCGCCAAGGGGGCGTACGCCGGGATTTCCCTGGACGGGGCCTTGGTGAAAGTGCGCAACGGGCTGAACCAGGCGTACTACAACACCAAGGTCACCCCTACGGAGATCCTCATCAAGAGAACGGTCAGGAACCCTCATTCAGACCGGCTGATCGCGGAGATATCCAGGGAGACTGTCAAGGGCTGAAAGGAAGCGCAAGGCGGGACGGCTTCTGCAGCACGGGAAAGGGCGGACGCCGTTCCCCTCCGGCTCTCCGAAGAAACGCATTTGGAAACGCTCCCTTTCGTCGTAAGGGTGTAAAGCTCTTCCTGCGCCTCGCCTGCTCTCAACCTGCCCGTCCTCTCCTCGCGCGCTATGATGTGTTCAGCTTTTTGCTGTAGAAATTCTTAATAGCGGGAAACCCCCGTATCTCAAGGCAAAACCGTTTCCGGAAACTGCAAAGAAAGTTAACACCCCGAAAAATGGCGCCGATACGCGGTTTTCGTAATACCCTATGCGATTGCTTCTCGTCACGGATAAAAGCCATAACGCCCTTATCGCGCCTATCTATGCGTAATTACAGGGAATTGCTAAATGGCACGGCCCTTGCTTTGGGAGAGGGTATGACAGATACTTCGGAAAATAAAAGAAAGGAGAGATACCATGGAGAAGAAAGTTCTGTTAATCGATGACGAGGCGTCCCTGAGAAGAAGCGTTGCAATCGGGCTCATGCAGAAGGGCTACCAGACGGAGCCTTGCGAGAACGGGATGAAGGGGCTGCAGGCGCTTGAGACGTTCAAGAAGAAAA
>JBEKOT010000234.1:0-2557 GCA_049521495.1 Syntrophorhabdales bacterium
CCCGAGGTGCTCCTGCGCGCCTTTGCAGCGACTTTGGAAGAGCTGGAGGACGCGAGCGTCCTTCTCCATCTCGTCGATATCAGCTCCCCCGATTTCGAGGACAGGATGGAATCGGTAGGCCGCGTGATCGGGAAGCTCGGCCTTTCGAAGAAACCGAAGCTCCTCGTTTTCAACAAGATCGATCTGATCGACAGACACTTTCTCAAGGCTGCGGAAAGCCGGTACGGGGCAAGCTCCATCTCCTGTGCCACCGGGGAGGGTATAGAGCGACTCGTGCAGACCATCGAGATGGCCGTGGATGCAACGAGGGAAGAGCGGAGGGACGGTCTATCCTACCTGAAGACAGGGGGATAGTTTGAATGCTTTTACAGATCAGAGCTGCGGGATAAGAAGACCTTCTTCATCTTCGGCGAGATCCCGGTGAAGTCGAAATTCCGGAAGAAGCTGGCATAATCGAGACCCTGAGCCTCCCTAAAGAGGGCGTTCACCTGGGCGCACCGCTCCTTCTTCGCGTTGTCGATCCAGGCCGTCGCGCGGATGTCCCTGTCCTCGACGCTCACGAGCTTTCCCTCCGCTCTGTAAGTCGCGCCGCATTCCACGGGTTTCAGGAAATCCATGTCTGTCTTGCGGGTCATGCCGATCCTCCCCGTCTCTAGAAAGATCACGTACCACATGATGACGTCTAAAATCCCGAAAAGCAGCCCGCCGTGCACCACGTCCTCATAGCCTTCGAAGGCGCTGCTGAGATTGAAATTCGTCTAAACGACACCCCTGCGGTAATGCATGCTGAGATGCATGCCGTCATTGTGCCCGGGGCTCGTGAAGAAGGAGTCTCTATAGACCGGCAACAGACTCATCTGCCTTGCTCGAGATATCTCATACCGAGCTGGCCGCAGGCACCGGCGATGTCGCCTGCCCGGGAGTCCCTGACTATGGCTGTGAAATGCCGGTCGATCAGGTAGGACTGGAAGCTCTTCACCGACTCAGGGTCGGGGGTCTTGAATTCGGTGTATGGAGATTCGTTGTGGGGTATGAGATTGATCTTGCACCTGACCCCTGCCAGAAGCTCGGCAAGGCGTCCCGCGTCTTCGATCGAATCGTTCACGCCCTTCAGCATCACGTATTCAAAGGTAATCCTAGTCCTGCCCATGTCACCGAGACTTTTCACGAAGGCGACGACGCTGGATAACGGATAGACCCTGTTGATCGGCATAAGTCTCGTCCTCATCGCGTCTGTGGCCGCGTTGAGCGAAATAGCGAGCTGCACCGTGCGCAGATTGAAAAGGCGCAGCCTGTCCACAAGGGCCACGGTCGAGAGAGTGAGCCGTCTGTGGGAGATTTTCAGGCCGAAGGGCTCTTCCAGGATATCCACGGCGGTCTGCACGTTGTCCACGTTGTCGAGGGGCTCGCCCATGCCCATGAGGACGACGTTCGTTATCCTGGCATCGTTCGCATGAGGCTTCATTGCCATTACCTGGCCCACAATTTCTCCTGCCGTGAGGTCCCTGATGAAGCCGATCTTGCCCGTGACGCAGAAGGCGCAGGACATCCTGCAGCCCACCTGGGTTGAGACGCAGGCGGTGCTCCTGCCGTTCTCCGGCATAAGAACGCCCTCGACGGACCGGCCGTCCGATAGAGTAAAGGCGAATTTAAAGGAGCCGTCCTTTGAGATGCTAATATCTTCGACCCTGGGAAGGCCGAAGTAAAAGGCGTTCCTGAGGGTGATCCGCAGCCCCTTCGGCAGGTTGGTCATCAGCCCGAAATCACACGTGGCAGCCTGGTAGACCCACTTGTAGATCTGACGGGCGCGATAGCGCTTGAGCCCAAGGCTTTCGACAAAGTCCTCGAGCTCCCTCAAGGTCAGGTCGAAAAAATCGGTCACGTAATAAATAAGCAGAAATAGCGGTCTTTTTCAAGAGCCCGGCAGGCAGTCCTTCCCGGCCCTATTTGTTGCCGGTCGGCAAACATCGTGCCGGGAGCACTTTCGCGCTCGGCTCCCGGCACGGCTTGCAGGTCCGGAAAGAGGCTAGCCTGCTGCCTTCTCGAGGGATACCGCCATTGCCTGGGTGTAGGTGATGTTCAGCTGGTCTCCCTCTTTCAGTTTCTCGATGGCGCTGGGGTCCCTGGCCTTAACTGTGACCATGTTGCCTTCGGGCCCCCTGAGGGTTACCTCCGAGTTACTCTTGTCGATTGACTCGACCGTGGCCGTCGTCGTCACCTGTTGCATCCTGGTGGCCGGCTGGCCCGGCATCGTTCTTTGAACTTCCCGCGAGTACATCATCGGCCTTTCGCCCGGCTTTGCCATCTGGACAGCCACCGATTCGTAATACTTGACCATGACCTGGTCTCCCGGCTTCAGCTCCGAGAGGTTCCCGACGTTTTCACCCACATTGACGCTGAAGAGGTTGCCCTTCGGGCCCCTAAGGGTAACCATGCGGTTCTGGAGGTCAACCGATTGTATGGTCGCCCTTGCCGTGATCAGCTCGGACCTCTGCATGCCCTCCGTCGGCTCAGCCGCTCGCGCGGCCGTAATAAAGGCCACTGCGAAAACGACTGC
>JBEKOT010000235.1:0-2532 GCA_049521495.1 Syntrophorhabdales bacterium
AAAGGGCCCGGCCCCCTACACTTTTACCAGGTGATACGACCGTTCACCTAAGCCCAGCTTCGCCGCATGGTCGAGCTGTATATTCCAGTCGATGTTGGGGTAGACCGCGCGGAACTTGTCCTCCCCGGCCTTGAGGGTCCTCTTGACGACCGACCCCGGAAGGCCGGCCGTCTGCGTGACGAGGTCCACGGAGGCGGCATCGACCGCCACGGGGTCGGCGGACGCGAGGATCCCCAGGTCCCTCACCAGGGGCGCGTCGTTGCAGGGATAGCAGTCGCAGGCAGGGCTGATCTGCATGAGGAAGTTGAGGAAGACCGCCCGGCCCTCCTTTCCGGAAAGCGCCCCGGCAGCGTGCTCCACCATCTTCTTTTGGAACCTGTCCTGGTCCTCATTCCACTGGATCTCCACTGCGCCTTGCGGGCAGACCAGGATGCATTCTCCGCAGCCGATGCACCTGTGGCCCTCGATAGTCGCCTTCTTGTTGGAAAGCTTGATCGCGTTGGCCGGGCAGTAGTCGAGGCACAGGGAGCAGCCCTTGCACCGCTCCACGTTGATCGCCGGGCCGACCGTCGAGTGCTGGACAAGCTTCCCCTCCCTCGTGGCGCAGCCCATGCCCAGGTTCTTAAGCGTCCCGCCGAAGCCGCAAAGCTCGTGCCCCTTGAAGTGGGTGACCACCACGAGGGCGTCCGCGTCTATGATGTCCCGCGCTATGCTCACCTCGCTGAGCACCTCGCCCTTTACGGGCACCTTGACGCCGTTCCCACCCCTCACGCCGTCTGCGATCACGATGGGGCAGCCGACCACCGAATAATCGAAACCGTTCAGGACGGCAGTGCCGATGTGGGAGACCCCGTCGCTCCTCGACCCGCTGTAGAGCGTGTTGGTATCTGTGAGGAAGGGGCGGCACCCCGCCTGCCTCAGGTGGTCCACTACGGTCCGGAGATAGACCGGGCGCAGGAAAGCGCAGTTCCCCCGCTCGCCGAAATGGAGCTTGACGGCCGCGAGGTCGTTCTTCTTCACCTTCCTTCCGAGCTTCACCCTTTTGAGCAGGCCCTCTATCTTGTCCAGGAGGCTGCGGCCGGGTCTCGCCCTGAGGTCGGTGAAGTACACTGTCGCCACGAAAGCCTCCTTATCTATTTTATTTTCCGTTGAAAGTATGGTACAAGTATACCGCAAATTTTGGCTGCGCCGCAAATTTCCGGCCCGTAAAAAGGAGCGAATATGCCGCAACTGTCCGAAAGCAACCAGCTCATCCAGAGCATAGCCGAGAAGTTTTCAAGGGAGAAGGTGGCGCCCAGGGCCAAGGCCATAGACGCCACGGGCGAGTTCCCATGGGACATAGTAGAGGCGTGCAGGAGGCAGGGCTTTCTCTACCTGATGCTGCCGGAGGAATACGGCGGGCTCGGCGGAAACATCACCTCCCTGTGCGTGATCATCGAAGAGCTGGCCAGGGCTTCGGGGACGGCGTCGCTCATCCTGCTGGCCCATAACGTCGGGCTCATGCCGGTGATGATAGCGGCTAACGACGCCCAGAAGAAATACATCTACGACAAGGTAACCGGGTCCGCGGAGTGCTGCCTTGCAGCCTTTGCCCTGACCGAGCCCGAGGCAGGGTCCGACCCCGCAAGGATGACCACCACTTTCGTAAAGGACGGGGACGGCTACATCCTCAACGGAAAGAAGTCGATGATCACGAACGGGGTGAGCGCGCAGATACTGACCCTCTTTGCCACGAGCGACCCGGCCTTGAGGCACAAGGGCATCACCGCCTTTTTCATCGAGAAGGACTACCCCGGCGTCATAGTTGGCAAGAACGAAGAGAAGATGGGGATGAACGGCTCCGACCTGACGGAGATCACCTTCGACAACGTGAGGCTCTCTGCCGACAACCTGCTCGGAAAAGTGAACGAGGGCTGGGGAATAGCCATGTCCACCCTCAACCTCTCGCGGCCGGCAGTCGGCGCCCAGGCGGTAGGCATAGCCCGGGGGGCGCTCGACTTCGCAGCCGAATACGCGTGGAGCAGGACCCAGTTCGGCCAGAGGCTCGCGGACCATGAAGGGGTCCAGGCCATGATCGGCGAGATGGCCACCGGCGTCGAGGCCGCAAGGTGCCTTGTCTTCCACGCTTCCATGCTCCTCGACGAGCTTCCGGGCTACGACAGGGACACGATGGGCGCCAGGGAGGCTGACAAGGCCTCGGCCATAGCCAAGGTCTACTCGGCGGATACGGCCATGAGAGTCACCACCGAGGCCGTGCAGATACTCGGGAGCTACGGCTACACGAAGGACTACCCCGTCGAGCGCATGATGAGGGACGCAAAGGCCACCCAGATATACGAGGGGTCGAACCAGATACAGCGATTGGTCATCGCCCGCTCCATCTTCCGCAAATTCCGCAACAGGTAAAGGGCCGGACCGAAAGGTACCGGACGCCGCCGCCCTCCGATGTCATCCCGTTGACGCTTCGGCAGGGCCGTCCCTTGTCCACCTGTCACGTATGAGGCAGCGGTCCCTTTGCGCCTGGTCGATCTG
>JBEKOT010000236.1:0-2921 GCA_049521495.1 Syntrophorhabdales bacterium
TCGCCTATGTACAGGACGATGATCTACTACCAGGATACTGATGCGGGCGGCGTCGTCTACTTCGCGAACTATCTGAAGCTTTTCGAGAAGTCCTGGTTCGAACACCTCCTGTCCCTGGGTATTTCCCTGCCCGAGTGGGAAAAGGCGGGCACCTACGTCATGGTAAAAGGCGTCCGGCTCGACTTGAAGGAGAAGCTGCGGTATGGCGATGAGATCGAGGTGGAGACCCGAATTACCAGCGTGAAGAACGCCCAGTTCTCCCTCAGCCATAGAGTGCTCAAGGACGGGAGGTTGATCGCGGAAGGCGAGACGCTCATGGTCTGCGTGGATGGGTCGGGAAGGCCAAAGCGCCTGCCCCGGGAATGGAAGGGGAGGCTTGCCGCCTCCCCCGGGATTGGTCGTTAAGCGAATCCGGCCGTTTTTTGCGTCAAGCCTATTTCCCTCTCAGCGCCTGCCAGCTCTTCAGTATCTGCCTGCCCATGACGAGCTGGATGTCGTCCTCGTCCGGCCTGGCGCTGCTCGTCTCCTGGCCGCCGGAGGCGCCGTTCTCCAGCTTCTTTTCGCTCTTTTCCTCGGGCTTCTTATCTTCGGTCTTCTTTTCGTCCGACTTCTTTGCCCCTTCGAGATGTTTGTCGAGGTCCTTCTCCTTGATGGGGGTATACCTTTCGCCCTTTTTCCTCGTCAGGTCGTCCTCGACGACGATGTCGGGGTTAATGCCGTCGGCCTGGATGAGGCGGCCTGCCGGGGTGTAGTATTTGGCGGTTGTCAGACGAACGGCCGAGCCGTCGGACAGGGGGATGATGGTCTGCACCGATCCCTTGCCGAAGGTCTTGGTGCCCACGATGATGGCCCTTCTCGAGTCCTGCAGGGCGCCCGCCACGATCTCCGAGCCGCTTGCGCTTCCCTCATTCACGAGGACCACCAAAGGTCCCTGGTAGTCGCTCTTCTTGTTGTGGGCGGCGAACGTCACCTTTTCGTCGGGTTTCCTGCCCTCGATGTATGTGATCAGGCCGTTGCTGATGAAGCTGTCCGAAACCTCTACCGCCTGGTCGAGGAGTCCCCCGGGGTTGTTACGGAGGTCCAGCAAGATCCCTTTGAGCTCCCCCTTTGCCGATTTCTGAAGCTCTTTTATGGCAGCGTCCAGGTCCTTGCCTGTCTTCTCCTGGAACTGGGTGATGCGGATGTATCCGTAGTTGTCGTCCAGCATCCTGTACTTGACGCTCTTGACGGTGATGGTGTCCCGTCGGACCTGAAAATCCTTGGGCATATTGAAGCCTTCCCGCATTATCGTGAGCGTTACGGTTTTGCCCTTCTGCCCCCTGATAAGCTTGACCACGTCCACCAGGCTCATGTTCTTGGTAGGCTTGGCGTCGATCTTTACGACCTGGTCGGCGGTTTTCAGCCCGGCCTTGTAAGCGGGCGTGTCCTCTATGGCCGTTATCACCGTGGGGAACCCGTCTTTTATGGTGATCTCTATGCCTATGCCCCCGAATTCACCCTTGGTCTCCGTCTGCATATCCTTGTACATCTCCGGCGTCAGGAAGGAAGAGTGAGGGTCCAGAGATTCCACCATGCCCTTGACCCCAGCATAGATCAGGTCGCGGTCCGTGACCTTGTCGACATAGTTCTTCTTCACTATGTCGAGGACGTCGGAGAACGTCTTCAGGTACTCGTATGCCTCCTGCCCTTCGGCGTTTTTGACGATCCTGTTCCCGTGGGACCCGGCGAGGAAGCCGAGGAGGAAGACGACCGTCAAGAGGACGCCCAAAGAGAATCGCAACTTCTTGCCCATTAGTTTGAACCTCCTTATTGAAAGACAAGCTCCATAATACTATAAATTTCGCTTAGTTTCAATTTGATTTGCTTTCATGATATATTACGAAGTGGAAACGGTCTTCGTCGCCATGAGCGGCGGCATGGACAGCTCCTATTCCGCCTACCTGCTGAAGCAGGCGGGCTATAAGGTAGTCGGCTTCACCTTCGACCTTCTCCCCAGCAGCATGAGGAGCGCGTCCAACCCCAGGATGTGCTGCTCGGCCGCACAGATGGAAAGGGCAAGGAGGATCGCCGACGGCCTTTCCATCCCCCATTACGTAATCAACATGCGGGAAGAGTTCGAAAGTAACGTGATCGCGCGGTTTGTGCGTGAATACGCCGCGGGAAGGACGCCCAACCCCTGCATCCTCTGCAACAGGCACATCAAGTTCGACTCCTTCCTCCGGAAGGCAGCGGCCATGGGCGCCGACCGGGTAGCGACGGGCCACTATGCCGGCGTGGAAGAGACGCCCCAAGGGTTTGCCCTCAAGAAAGGGAAAGACAGGGCAAAGGACCAGTCGTACTTCCTCTACCCGATCCGGTATGAAGACCTTCCCCGCCTCTCCTTCCCTCTGGCTTCCCGCACAAAGGTCGAGGTGCGCACGGCATCCGCCCGGATGGAAGGCAGGTATGGCGAAACGGCTGAAAGCCAGGACATCTGCTTCATCCCCGGCGGGGACTACCGCGCCTTGATAATGCTGTCGTGGTCGGCCCGAAGGAGGCACTCCTTTCGGACAGCCTCAACGCCGACGAGGTCAACGTGCTCGGCGCTCCCCCTGAGGGCGAGGCGCGGGCGAAAGTGCGCTACAGGCAGAAGGAAGAACTATGTTCCTATGCCTTGAGAGACGGTATCCTGGAGGTCGCCTTCCGAAGGCCGGTCTCCGCAGTGGCGCCCGGCCAGGCGGTCGTGCTATATGACGGGGAGAGGGTACTGGGGGGAGGGACGATTACAGGCGCCCGGCTGCGGCCTGGCTCAGCCGGCCAGCGGCCGGGTTAATTTCGCGCCATGCACCTGTCTCATCGAGGGCGCAACATCCTCACATAGTGTAAAACTATGCTCCGGTGTGCGCCCCCTCGATCACGGCACCTATCATCGAAATTTCCTC
>JBEKOT010000237.1:0-2482 GCA_049521495.1 Syntrophorhabdales bacterium
CTTCAACGCCGCCGGCGCAGACAAAGGTCATTATGGCCCCCACCTGGCCGGTTCAGGTTCCGGTCCGTGTCCCGGCTAACACACCGGAAAGACCTGATAATCCTCACGCAGGAGAGAATGTGGGCGCCGCTCAGGGGTTGGGTGGCAGGTAAGGAAAGGAAACGGGGAAGCTTCATCGCAGGCCGGGTAGCCTTATTCTGGCAAGCGGCTTTCCCCGTCGATATCGGCTGGCGGGTCGGATTCGGCATCGGCGATGATGCTTGATGGAAAACGCCCTATCCGGCGTAAAAGTCCTCCTGCCGGCCATAGAGCGTGGGGCCCTCGGGGATCCTGAACAGATACCACTTCTCACCGCCAACGACCGTCTCCTCCCTCGTCTCAAGACCCGTACCCTTCGCGAGACGGGCGACAGGCGGACAGGAAACGCTGGGCGCCACATAGAGCGTCGCCCCACCTTCGGCGCGGGTAAGGGGTTTCTTCGGCCGGGCCTCGGATACGACCGGCGGGCCGGCCACAAAAGGCGTCATGGCGGACGGAACGCCCCTGTTCTCAGGGGTCGGGGCGATATCTGCCGAGAACTTCTCGAAAGAGTCGAAGACGTGGCTGACACCGGTGACGATCTTCGTCCCTCCCCTCGATAGATAGATGGTCGTCGGATATTCCGGCTGCAATCCTCTTGTCTTAAGGGCCAGGGCGGGCAAGGCCCGGCCGAACGAATCGGTTACGGCGAGGACGAAGTTTCCCGCCGGGTCTTTTCCCGCGCCGGGAGAATTCTTGGCATCGAGATAAATGGCGTCGAGGGCGTCCTTTGACTGCGTCAGGATTGCGTTTGCTACTTTCCGCCTCTCCTCCTCGGTAAGGGGGGAGAGCAGAATGTACCGGAACTGGACGTCCCCCTCGTGCTTCAACGATTCCACATAGAACGCCTTCGAGTCGGGGCACCACGGCGCCACGATCACATAGGCCTGCTTATCCCGGTCGGGGCCTGAGGGGACCCATAAGAAATTCTGCAACGCTTTGATGAGCTGGGCATCCGTGTATTCGAGAAACTCCTGGGCCTCGGCGCCGAGCGGCCAAACCAAGAAAACCCAGATGGCCATGATCGCCGTTATCAAGAAATGCCGTTTAGAATTCATCCCTGACTCCTTCCTGTGTAATTATAGGTACCGGGAGATCGAGCTGCCATTCTGCGGCAGGCTTCGGCGGCTTGCCTCGCAGCGTGTCGCGTTGAAGGTTCTCCGGCAGTCCTATTTGGGGCCGGGTAGCCTTATTCCGGCAAGCGGCCTGTTTGAAGAAGGCCGCATCGTGATTATATAAGCCTTATGGCCCACCGGGGGATGCCCTTTCGCACCCTTGTGCCCGCTCGCCTCGACCGGCTGCCCTGGAGCCCTTTCCACTGGAAGGTCGTCATCGCCCTCGGCATCACCTGGGTGATCGACGGCCTCGAAGTGACCCTTACGGGCGCCATAAGCGGCGTGCTCCGGAGCGAGGCCACTCTTCACTTCACGAGCGGCGAGATAGGCCAGATAGCCTCGTTCTACGTGATAGGCGCAGTCGCGGGCGCCCTTCTCTTCGGTCACCTGACGGATCTGATGGGCCGGAAGAAGCTTTTCTTCATCACCCTGGCCGTATATTTGAGCGGGACCTTTCTGACCGCCTTTTCCTGGGACCTCTGGAGCTTCATCGCCTTCCGGCTGATTACCGGGGCGGGTATCGGAGGGGAGTACTCGGCGATCAATTCCGCGGTGGACGAGCTTATCCCGGCCAGGGTCAGAGGGCAGATCGATCTCATCGTGAACGGCAGTTACTGGCTGGGGGCAGCGGTGGGGGCGTTGGGAACGCTCGTCTTGCTCGACCCGCACGTTTTCCCCGTCGATATCGGCTGGCGGGTCGGATTCGGCATCGGCGCATGCATAGGGCTCTTTATTCTCTTTTATCGCAAAAGCATACCGGAAAGCCCCCGCTGGCTGATGACCCATGGCAGGGAGGAGGAGGCGGAAGAGGTAGTCAAGGCCATCGAGGCGGAAATCGAAGAGCGGACGGGAAAACCGCTCCCCCTGCCGGTGGTCGAGATCGCGATTCATCCCGGCAGGGAGGTAAACCTGAGGACCGTGGCGAAAGCCGTGTTCGGCCGGTACCGGCGGCGCTCGGTCCTCTGTCTTGCCCTCATGATTTCCCAGTCGTTCCTTTACAACGCCATCTTCTTTACCTACTCCCTCGTCCTCATAACGTTCTACCGGGTGCCGGAATCCGAAACGGGCCTTTACCTTTTGCCCTTTGCAATCAGCAATTTCCTTGGGCCCCTTCTCCTCGGCCGCTTATTCGACACGGTCGGCCGGCGCCAGCTCATTTCAGCCACCTACCTGCTCTCGGCCCTGCTTCTGCTGTTGACCGGCTGGCTTTTCGTCAATAGGATGCTGTCCGCTGTGGGCCAAACCGTCTTTTGGTCGTTTATCTTCTTCTTTGCCTCCTGTGCTGCAAG
>JBEKOT010000238.1:0-2472 GCA_049521495.1 Syntrophorhabdales bacterium
TCCCGTCCCTACCAGACATGCCCAATGATACGACTTCACCGGCCCGATTTCAACTTTTTTTGAAGCCGGCGCCGCGGACGTGTTCGGGACTTTATGTTAGGTATCTCGCGAGCGGGATGGTCACAAGGGTCACGAGACCTATGGCCGCTACGGTGGTACCGATACCCGACATATCGCTCAGGAAGCCGTAAGCGATCGGCACGGCACCGCCGAGGCCGAGTGTGGTCGCGTAGTATAGCCCGTATCCGCGTGAGCGGCCCGACGCAGGTATTATGTCCGCGACCGTTGCATAGAGGACCGAGGACGTGCCGTTCAAAACGATGCCGATGAGAGGCAGCACGGCCCAGATGACCATCGCACCCATCCCAAGAAGGAAGAGAATACCTGCCGAGGTGAGGGTCTCCGTGATAATGACCATTGGTACGATCCCGATCCGTTCCGCCATTACCCCGCATATGAACTTGCCGGCTGCTCCGCCCGCGAACGTCAGGGTCAGCGCGAAACCAACGCTTTCGCGAGGGATGCCTTTCCCAATGAGCAGGAACGGGAGGAAAGTAAGAAGGGCCGCCCTTGTGGAATAGTCTATCACGCCGAGGGTGATGAGGGCGGAGAAGGACCTGTTCCACTGAATCCTCCGGGCGGCCGAGTCTTTGCTCCCTTCTTCGATCGGAGAGGGGCCGCTATGCCTCAAGCTCAGGGACCAGAACACGGGTACCGAGGCCAGAAGCGCCAGGGAAAGAAAAAAGACCGCATGTCTCCATCCGCTCACCTTTATCAGCAGGGCGAGCAGGAAAGGTATGGACACCTTGCCCATGTCGCCGAAGAAGTTGTAGGTACCCATGGCGGTGCGGCGTCCGGCGTGCTCGAAGACGTGCGAGAGGCGCGATGAGACGAGCGCGTGCTGGCCCGCATTCGTCCCTTTAGCTACAAAAAGGGAGAGGAAGACGGACTGGAAAGAGAAGGCCCCGGCCAGAAGCATAAATCCTCCGGCGAGGCCGAGCGCCCCGCAGGCAATGACGAGCAACTCCCCGAGCCTTTCGCCGAGGAGCGCCAGGGGCACTTGTAGAAGGCTCATCGCACCCGTGGCAACACAGTGAAGGAACCCCACCTGCGCAAAAGAAAGGTGGAGGTCTGCCGCGAGGAAGGGGAGAAGCATATAGATGGAGTCGGTGAAGCCGTCATCAATGAAGTGAAAAGCACTCAGAGAGAGCAGGGATTTATATCTGGCCTTCCGGGCGGCACCCGGTACCTCGATCGCGCCTTCTCGAATGTGCGTCCCCACAGTGCCAATATAATCCTATGTTCCCGAAAAGAAGTCGAGCGATTATTCGCGGGGAAGGAAATCAAGCAGGGCGGGACGGGCGACCCGTTTCAACCCGCATTTTCCTTGACATGTCTGACGCCTCGGCGGAAGATGTAACATCGTCGCAAAAATTACCCGATTCACGACTATTTGGGGGTGGAGGAGACGTAATTGCAATCGTTGCGTTGGCATCTACCCTTCGGGCATCGTCCGCTCTTCTGTCATGCCGCAGAGTATCGTCAGAGATCATACCCCTTGACCAGCTCGTCTTTCTGACCGGGGGTGATGCTCTCGAACCCTACACCTATACCCGGCATTACCATGGTTAAGCCCCATTTTACGGACCAGCGTATGACGCCGACAATGGGGGTCTTGTCCTCCAGCTCGTTTATCGTCAACCAAACCTTTCCGCCTTTCATCCTGTCTTCGGCCGAGAACAGGAAGCAGCCCCATCTTGAGGCATTGATCGTCACCGTGCGCTCAAGGGAATCTCCCTCCATCGATTCCTTCCTGTAAAGCAGAACGTTGAAGTTGAGGGGCCTCCTGGGATGGCTCCGTATCATCCGAGGAGCGAACGGTTTACATTCGACTGTTATGAATTCGGCCAGCGAACCGACAGCCGAGGCCCTGCCGGAAGAGATGGTTCGTATAGAACTGGAATCGCTATCCCACCTTATCTGAATAATGGGGAATACTTCGAGCGCGTCTTGTAACGGCTCCTTCCCCTCTCTGGAAGCCTTGATGCTCGTAGCCAGATCGATCAGTACCCCTTGATAGGCCTTTTCAGTCATAGCCGTCAAGAGTTCTCCGAAAGAAGCCACAACGTCGACTTCTGCCTCAACGGATTCCAGCTCCCTGAGATATGCCTCTTTCGATTCGCCATCTTTGCATACGAGGATCACCTTGCTCTTCATAGGTTGCACCTCCAAAAAGATTGCTGTTTTGAATTTCTCCTGCCCTGTCTCCAGAAGCCCACACCCCGGTAACCGCAACCATTACCGATTTTAGCACTTTCTTTTCCCTCGGGCGAGCTAAATCCGGCAGAACAAAAAGCGCGCCATCAAAAAGGGTCGCTGGGTCGTTCGGTATAATTGCCCGGTAATTGAGCTTCTCTTGCCTTATATTACGGGGGGCCTTAAAATAGTCGGGTGTCAAAAAGGGGGGGCCGT
>JBEKOT010000239.1:0-2319 GCA_049521495.1 Syntrophorhabdales bacterium
CCGAGGAGTTCTCACGCATTGTGGCCCAGAACGGCGGCAACGACAACGCCTTCACCTCGCGCGATTTCACGGCTTACTTCGAGAATATAAGCTCGGACCGCGTCGGCGTTCCGATCGAGCTTGAGTCCGACAGGATGCACGGCCTCCTCCTCAGGGAGGAGGACTTCAAGACCGAGCGTTCCGTAGTGATGGAAGAGCGGCGGATGAGGACGGATGACAACCCGAAGGCTCTCCTCTCCGAGCAGCTCTCGGCGGCCGCCTTCCTGGTCCAGCCTTACCGGTGGCCGGTCATCGGCTGGATGCAGGACATCGCCCGGTATACCGTCGAAGACCTCAAGGCCTACTACGGAACCTATTACCTGCCGGTGAACGCATTCATAGTAGTGGCGGGCGATTTCAAGAAAGAGGACTTGATGCCCAGGATCGAGAAGGCCTTTGGTGGTATCCGGCCCGGCACGGCTCCCGACCAGCGGAGGGACAGGGAAGACCGGCAACTCGGCGAGCGCAGGTTGGTTGTGCGCAAGGAGGCCCAGATCGCGTCGGTAGAGAAGGCATACCACGTCCCGAACCTGAAGGAGCCTGACAGTTACGTCCTGGAGGTGATCGCCGCCCTCCTTTCGTCAGGGGAAAGCTCCAGGCTTCAACGCAGCCTTGTACGTCAGAAGCACCTCGCCCTGTCCGTCTCCGCGGATAACGAGCTGGTCTCGAAAGACCCCAACCTTTTCTCCGTCTCCGCTGACGTGCTGCCGGGGGTGGACGCAGACGAGGTCGAAAAGGCCCTCGTCAGCGAGATAGAGCTCCTTCAGAAAGGGGTCGTGGATGAGCGCGAGCTGGAAAAAGCGAAGAACCAACTTGAAGCCGCCTTTGTTTTTGCCCAGGATTCGCTCTTCGCTCAGGGTATGATCCTTGCCACTTACGAGATCGCGTCGTCGTGGCGGGACGCGGACCGGTACGTCCCGAGAGTCCGGGCCGTTTCTGCGGCAGACATACAGAGGGTTGCCCGGAAATACTTAGCGTCCGATAACTGCATAAGCGCGCGCCTCGTTCCCATCCCTTCCGCCCGCCCCATGCCCGTGGAGCCCGGTGCCGCTGCCAAAGGTCAGATCCTGCGCCAGAGGTGATGGTGACACCAACAACGAGAAGATCGATTGCCACTGTATGCGTCGTTCTCTTTCTTCTGCTAGCTTCCCGGGGGACGGCTATCGGCCTTCCGCCCGTCCAGAGGACCGTCCTCGACAACGGGCTTGTCCTGCTCGTGTCCGGCGAGCACTCCCTTTCCTTTATTACCATGGCCCTCCTCGTGAAAACAGGCTCGAAGGACGATCCGGCCGGACGGGAAGGGTTGGCGGACCTTACCGCCTCATGCCTGCTCCTTGGGGCTGCCGGCCGTTCGCTCGAGGAGATCAATGAGGAACTCGACTTCATGGGCGCCCAGATGAGCGCGGACAGCTCCAGGGACTACACGATGGTCACCCTTAAGGTCCTGAAGAAGGACTTCGAGCGCGCCCTGGCCATCTTTATGGAAGTGGTCACCAAACCCGACTTTCCGGGGAATGAGGTCAAGAAGGAGGTCGCCCGGACCCTGGCCGCTTTGCGATCCTCCGAGGACCAGCCGGGCGTGGTAGCGGAGCGCGCTTTCAGCCGTGCCCTTTACATGGGCGGCCCATACGGCCATCCACCCGAGGGTACTATAGAATCCGTATCGAAGCTCAAAAAGGCGATGCTGAATGAATTTCACAAAGCCCACTATTATCCAAACAACGCTATCCTCGTGGTCGTCGGGGACATCGACGAGGCTGCGGTGAAGGGGACCCTCACACCCCGGCTCGAAAAGTGGCAGAAAGGTACGATCCCTGCCGGGGCGATGGAAGTTAAATTCGAGAGTCGCAAAGAGACCATAAAGATCGGCAAGCCCGTAACCCAGTCGAACATCGTGATAGGCAATGGCGGGATGAGCCGTGACAACCCCGACTACTATGCCGCCCTGGTGATGAATTACATTCTGGGCGGGGGCGGCCTTACGTCGCGCCTCATGGAAAATATCAGGATCGGCAAAGGGCTTGCTTACTCGGTGGGCAGCTACCTGGAGGGACGTAAATACCCGGGACCTTTCGGGGTCTACCTCCAAACGAAGAGCAGCTCCACCAAAGATGCGATCAAGGCCGTCATGGAGGAGCTCGAGAGGGTGCGCTCAGGGCCGGTCTCGGAAAAGGAGCTGGGCGACGCCAAGAAATACATCGTGGGCAGCTTTCCCCAGCGGTTCAGCACACAGGCGAGGATCGCCTCTTTCTTTGCCCAGGTTGAGTATTTCGGCCTCGG
>JBEKOT010000240.1:0-3556 GCA_049521495.1 Syntrophorhabdales bacterium
AAGGTCGCGACAGGCGTTCCATCGGCCGTGTACCGCATCTCGGGGTCAGCACCGAGCCTGCCGATGAGGATAACCTTATTCACGTTGGACATTTTGCCCTCCCTTGGCCGGGATGCTTTCGGCCACGCCCGGCAGGCGTGCTTTCCGAAACGGCCTGATGAAATGCTAACGTATGGGACCTCAAAAGTCAATTTGGGTAAGGATGGACGATAGCGCGGCCGCGTTAATTTCGCGCATAGCCTTGTCGTCGCGTCCGGCGCAGCATCCTCATGTACTGCTATAGTACACTCCGGTGCGCGCCTCCACGACTTCGCCCCCCTCAATTTTGAGTGTCCCCACGGTAAGGCTGCCCTAAGGTGTTTCCTTGCAGTTCGCAATCACGGTACAGCCTATCCCGGTGGAGCAGGGGACATGTCCCTGAGCACGCGTGGCGGAGCGACCGTTAACCGGTGCAGGCGGATCCCGAGCGGTCGCTGAAGGCGATGCGGAGAGATGCTCGAACTATCCTGGTCCGCACCGTCTCGGAGCAAGCGAAGGTCCGCCTAGCAATGGTCGGGAGCGCAGCCTTGTCGTGCGAAGGGATCGTGTCCCCTGCTCCACCTAACAGTCATGGTCTGACTATGATTGCAAATGATGGAGTTGTCATTTCCCCCTTGCCATTCGCCGCAGCAAAAGGTATGATGGCCGTCTGGAGGCTGGGATGATAGAGATAGACAGGACCCGCTGCACCGGATGCGGATGGTGCGCAGACGAGTGCCCGGCGTGGGTGATAGTCGAAGAGCCCGCTCAGGGTGCGGGCCGGTCCATAAGGGTCGGGTCAGAAGAAGGGTGCACGCTGTGCGGCCACTGTGTCGCCATATGTCCTGTGAGCGCCGTCTCCCACAGCGGCCTGCCGGCCGGGACTTTCGAGGAGCGGAAGTGTGAGATAACACCTGAGGCCATGAGGGACTTCCTGTTGCTAAGGCGTTCGACGAGGGCGTTCAAGGGAGACCCCGTTCCCAGGGAGGTCATGGAGCGCCTCGTCGAGGCTGGCACCCACGCAGGCACCGCTTCAAACGCTCAGACAGAGGGCTTCATCATAGTCCAGGACAGGGAACTGCTTGCGGAGCTCGAAGGGACGGTCATCGAAGTCATGTGGGCCAAGCTGAAGCTGCTCGGCAACCCCTTGGGCCGGAAACTTGCGGGAATCAGGTTCGGCAGCGAGATGGTGGAAAGGTCGGCCCGCTATTACGAGAGGTTCAAGGCCGTGCGGGGAAGGGGCGAGGCCAGGGGCTTGGTGCTCAGAAACGCTCCGGCCCTTGTCGCGGTCCATGGAGAGAGGACAAACCGATTGGCCCGTGAGAACTGCGCCATAGCCGCGAGGAACATGGAGATGCTGGCCAAGAGCATGGGCCTCGGCACTTGCTGGGCAGGCTTTCTCCTTATAGCGGCCGGCTTCTCGAACAAGAAGACAATCCCCAGGAGGGACAGGGAAGTTCGCTGGCTCTAGCCGGGCGTCGGGAATTACCCGAAAGGCCCGGAGCTCCGCTTATAGTTTTCTTAAATGCTGCGCCAGGGAATCGGTCCAGACCGCCCTACCCTTGACTGCGATAAAGGCGCCTTTGATGTGTCCCTTCCGGCAGATACGGTAGGCTTGTGCCAGTCCTTTTTCCAGGGCCTCCTCGACCTTCGCCGGGGGAAGGGACCCGACGGCGCCGGTAACCCATTCGCCCGCGATATCGCTGTCGGGATAGACCGTTTCGGGAAGGTACCTCGTTATCGCCGGGTCTTCCGCGTTCGCCGCGTTCCCGATTACCGTCGCGGCGGCGTCGGCCAGGGCGGCATCTTCTGCAAGAACGGTTACGGCCGAGGCGATCCCTTTGGTGAAGCTCCTTCCGCCGAGACCGCTCGTGGCTACGCCTCCTATCCCCATGCCCGGGCGGATGATTAAAAGATAAGAAGGCCTTTCCGCGTCGACCTCCGTCTTGATCCCGACCCTCGCAGTTTCTTCTCCCAGCAGCCGGATCGCAACGTCCCCTCCGTTGTCCACTATGACCTTCGTGCCCCCCTTTCCGATGAGATAATCGGCGACAACGTCCGAGGAGGCTCCGGCCACCGCGGCAAGGGGCGTCAGGTCGACAGCCTCCATTTTCCGGGAGGCGTCGATCATCTTACGCACCACCACCGGGAAGTCCGCATTATCTTCTATTTCGAGGGCCTTCCTCTTCAATACGGGGAGAAAGCGGGCAAGGTCCTCGAGGACGGTGAGGGCAACCCGCCCGCCTTCCATTGCCAGGTCGATCAGGGGCCGCCCGCGGTCTAAAACCTGAATGTACATCCGCATCGGACCGCAGTCGACAAGAACCGTACGAGGGTCGACTGCTTCCAGCCTTCTTTCGTCCGGATTTAGCCCCTCAGGCTCCATATCGCCCCTTTTTTTCTGCGAGCCGCGGCATGGACTGAAACAATAGGGAAATACAGCAAGGTCAGGTCTTCATACTATAACAGATTCCGGAAAGAAGTGAAGGGGCCCCTTTTATGGCGCTTGAATTTTACTTGACAGTCTCCCACATTGCACGTATGTATATACTTGTAAGGGGTTAGCACGGCGAAAGAAGGGCTAAGGAAAGAACTAAAGTCTAAAGCGCAAATATTCCAGGAGGTGTCGCATGAATGAGCGGAAAAGCCAGTTCGGCACTGAGGACTGGTGGGCGGTATGGCTCGGACTTCTGGTGTTTGTCCTGAGCCTCGGGTCATTTGGCGGTCTAGACCTGCTCGGCTGGGTAATAAACCCGAGGATATGGACGGACCTCTCCAAATCCGTGGCGCCCTTCTCGAAGAACTACGCGGGGCTCAACAGCTTTCTCTCTCTTTTTTACACCTATCTCGCCTTTCTCGTCGTCCTTACCATCGGCGCCTCTTTGCTCCGTCTCAAGATCGGGAAATTCATTTACGGCTTCACGGTCATATTCTGGATCACCTATGCATGCGTGATTGCCGGAAATTATGCGAACATAGCAGCCAACGCACCGGCCGACATAAAGAAATTCAACTTGGGATGGTCGTTGCGGCTCACCGGTGAGTCGGGCCTGATCATCGCGCTTCTGGCCGGCCTTTTCATAAGCAACCTGATGCCCGGATTCGCCAATACCCTGAGGGAGGCGGCAAGGCCCGAGTGGTACATCAAGACGGCGATAGTCATCCTGGGTGCAGCCATAGGGGTCAAAGCAGTGAGCGCAATGGGGCTCGCCACTGCGGTGATGTTCCGGGGCTTCTGCGCGATAGTCGAGGCATATCTCATTTATTGGGCCCTGGTGTACCTGATGGCAAGAAAATGGTTCGGCTTCAGCAGGGAGTGGGCCGCGCCGCTCGCCTCCGGCATTTCCATCTGCGGCGTATCGGCGGCCATCGCCACGGGCGGCGCCATAAGAGCTAGGCCGATCATTCCCATCATGGTCTCCTCTCTGGTCGTCATTTTCGCAGTGGTGGAGCTTCTCCTGCTGCCTTTCCTCGCGCAAGCCTTCCTCTATACCCAGCCTCTAGTGGCGGGCGCCTGGATGGGTCTGGCGGTCAAGAC
>JBEKOT010000241.1:0-2312 GCA_049521495.1 Syntrophorhabdales bacterium
ATTTTTGACAAAAATTACCGAGGTACACACTGAAGTTGGAGCTTTCCCGGTCTCCTTCCGATAGGCTAACGCTTACAGGAAGCAGGGGTTGCGGCCTCAACCTACCCCAAGTCGCGCATTTCCTCATGTGGTTGCCGGGTAGACCCGGCGGTTACCCGCCAGGCCCCCCACAGATCCGTATCGCGGTAGGGACGCCGGTCACCCAGCGCCCCCCGCACAGACCCGTACAGGCGGCTTTCCCGCATACGGTTCTTGCCTCAGGTAATGACGCCAGCAGGTATAGGAGCATAGGGGTGACAGACACGGACAGGGGGAAGCCACTTCGTCACGAGACGCTTTACCCGATCCCAGGTCATGCGGTGCTTCTGACTCCGCCGCTTGAGAACTAACCACCACAATCGGCCAACCTCTGTGCGGAAGGCCGACAGCGAGTGTCCATTCCAGGGCACCCCGTAGTAACGGATATGCCCTCCCACGACGGATCGTAGATAAGCACCCTGCTCCGGAACCGGATCATGCATGCGTCGCTTCAGTTCCTCGTGCACCTCTTTCAGCTTCGCCTGCAGCCTCGTGCGCATCGTCCTGCGGATCACGGCAAACGTTCCTTCCCTCGTTCGCCCGCAGATGTGGGTGAATCCCAGAAAGGTGAAGGTCTCCGGCTTTCCCTGCCCGTGACGGCTCCTATTTTCTCTCGCAAACCGGCCAAACTCTAAAATCCGTGTCTTGTCCGGATGGAGTACTAACCCAAATCTTCGGAACCGCTCGCGGAGGTCCGCGAGGAACCGCTCCGCCTCGCGACGATGCTGGAACCCTACCATGAAGTCGTCCGCGTAGCGGACGACGATCACGTCGCCCTCCGCCCGCGCCTTCCTCCACTGGTGGACCCACTGGTCGAACACGTAGTGGAGGTAGATATTCGCGAGCAGCGGACTGATGCTGCCGCCCTGAACCGTACCCACCTCACTGCATGCCCACTTCCCCTCTTCCAGCACACCGGCCTTCAACCACTTCTGGATGAGGCGTATGATGCGCCGGTCTCCGATGCGGCGCTCAACGCACGTTATTAACCACCCCCAATCGAGCGTCCCGAAAAAGTTGAGGATGTCGGCGTCGAGCACCCAGTTCACCTTCCTCGTC
Organism: Syntrophorhabdales bacterium; assembly: GCA_049521495.1. Taxonomy (GTDB): domain Bacteria; phylum Desulfobacterota; class Syntrophorhabdia; order Syntrophorhabdales; family WCHB1-27; genus CAWEPK01. Next base: position 1,138 of record JBEKOT010000241.1, read on the forward strand.
ATGAGCCCCGCCGAGAGTATATCGAGTGCCTGGTGGGCACTGCGCCCCGGACGGAACCCATACGAGAACCCGAGAAAGTCCCCCTCGTAGATCGCGTTCAGCACCTCGGTGACGGCCCGCTGGACGATCTTGTCTTCCAGCACCATAATGCCGATCGGCCTCATGCGTCCGTCTGTCTTTGGTATGTACGCCCTCCTCGCAGGGCTTGCCCGGTACGCCCCCCGCTTCAGCCTCTCAGAGAGGTCGTGGAGATGTTCATCCAGGTGCTCCCCATAGTGGCGCCACGTCTCCCCGTCGATACCTGGGGCCGCGTTCCTTTTGAGGTCCAAATAGCTCTTCCTCAAAAGTTCCACGGCGTAGACATGGTGATAGAGCGCGGTGAACCGCCTTCCCTTGTCCTTTGCTGCTTCGCGTATCCGCTCAAGCGCACGTTGCACGCTGTCCTGGCCACACGACATAGGTACGTCCCCTTGTCCGTTGCCACCGTTTCCGGTTTCGTGCCCGTGTAGGGTTCTCCCTATCGTGGTTCCCTCCCGGCCCTGCGTCCGGAGCGTGTTTTGCTCAAGCGTCCTCCCTTTGGCCAGCCCCCTTCCCTCCATCCCCTCCGCAGCCCCTGACGGGGCTTTGTTCGGGGACTTCCCCGGTACTATGGGGCTGTGTGACTTCCCCTGGTCGTCCATCATCGGCGTGCGTCCTTGGACTTCCCGATGCGGCCTCCCTGATCCGGAGGCGGCCAAGGGATCTCCCGATTCCTGTGCGAGGCGTTTCCGTGCGCGCTTTCGGGGTCTCCGACCGCGCAGGGAGTGGATGCATCTCGCGCTAGCGATGCACCCGCTTTCGCCTTCCGCCTACACGTACGGCGTCGGCTCCCTGGACTGCCCGTGAGGGCATAATAGTTTTCGCGGCTCAATACCCGGCCCGCACGTACCCCTGTCAACGCTTCGCCGAGGCCTTTGCAGACCCCTGCGCATGACTCGGAGCCGATGTGGCTCGCTAGGCCTTCATCGTATGACTCTTTCATTCACGACACCTCGCCAGTTTTCATCGGCGCACACGCGACCTATTTCACCCGTCCGATATCCGACTGGCAGCGGCGCTATGAAGCACTCAGGGCCTCCCTTGTAGAGCGTCTCCCCGCGAAGCTCGTGGCTGAGCGCTTTGGTTACACCGTTGCC
>JBEKOT010000242.1:0-2290 GCA_049521495.1 Syntrophorhabdales bacterium
GCGGAAAAGAACCCCAATGCCTTCGTCTGGCTCGACGACCCCGGACTCCAATTCGTATTCAGCGCCATGTGCGGATACGACGGGGTCAAGGCAAAATCGGAGCTGACGGAGTTCTTCAACGGGGTCGAGGGGCCCCGGGGCCTTCACCTCTGCGGGAACCCCGACTGGGACTTTCTCTTTTCCCTCCCCCTGGAGATCATCTCCTTCAATGCCTATGCCTTCGGCGACGTCGTCGCCACTTACGAGAGCGTCAAGCGCTTCATCGAAAAGGGCAACATTATCAACTGGGGCATAGTGCCGACCCTTGCCGAGGAGTTTACAGGTGAGGACGTCGAGAGCATCACCATCAGGCTCTCGGCCATGTGGCGCAGCCTCGAAGAAAAAGGCGTGCCCCGGGAGGTCGTCCTCCGAAACAGCATGATCGCCCCCGCGACCTGCAACCTGTTGAACGTGGATAAAACCGCTACGGTGGACAGCGCTTTCCGCTTGCTTAAAGATGTCTCACGCCGCTTGCAAAGGGAAAACCGGGGACCCGGTCTCCCCTTTTCCTGAGCGGGCCCTGCAGCTATTTGTCGGTGCGCTTTACAGTCCGCATTGCCTCATAAGACAACTGTACGGACCGTCCCAGGAGGTTGAGGCTCTGGGGCGCGTTGTGGAAGCCCATACTGTTCTCGGCTGCTACAAAATCCCAGTACCACTGCGCTTTCCTGAGCAGCTCACGTGCCGTCTCGATGTCTACGCGGCCGGCAGGCGCTCCGGCCGCGCCGAGTACCTGGTGCGCCTCGGCGATGGTCTTGCCCGCAGTCCTTTGAAGTTGCCAGACCTTTTCCTGGGTCGATTTCACCGATTCGAGGAGCCAGGCGCTACCCTGCTCGTGGCAGGTGCCGCAGGATGCATCGACCTGCTTCATGGGGCTCGTCACCCAGTGGGAGCTGTACTTCTGCCCGTTCTGCCTCTTGTACGGCATGTGGCAGTCTGCACAGGAGACACCCGCCCGGCCGTGCACGCCCAACTGCCATGTCTCGAAGTCCGGGTGCTGGGCCTTCAGGAGCTTCGCGCCGGAGTCGGGGTGCACCCAGTCCTGGGCGAAGCCGGACGGCTCGGCCGCGTAGTAGGCGTATATCTGCTCCGGGTCGAACCCCTTGTCCCATGGCAGGACTACCCTGTTCGTCCCCGGTTCGAAGTAGTACTCGGCGTGGCACTGGCCGCAGACGTAGGAGCGCATGTCTTCCTGGGAGGCGCGGGACACGTCTATGCCGCGCCTGTTCATGGCCTCAATGAAGGCCGGGTTGATGACCCGCAGCTTCATAGTCTTCGGGTCATGGCAGTTTGCGCAGGAGATCGAGTGCTTAAGCTTCGGGAAAAGCTCGACGACCGGGACCTTTGCGTAGCCCCAGCCCATCTCGCGCCATATGTCGATCAGGTCGGGCGTCTTGCATGTCATGCAGGACCCGGCCGTCTGGGGCGTGACGCGCTTCGTCTTCTTTATGTCTTCCAGGGCATAGGGGTGTCCCCGGTCCTCGGCGTAGTCCTTGCTGAAGGGCATGCCTTTGAAGTTGACCAGGATCTCGGGCTCTTTTTCCGACTTCTGATAAGCGATGCTGCCCCCGAAGCCCGTGGGCGACCGGCTCATATCGAGGTTCTGCTGGAAGCTCTTATATTCCAAAGGGTACTTTTTGCCCCATACTGCCGGGTCGTACTCGCCGGACGGGAGAGGGGTCACCTTGATGGCGGGGGCGGGCTTGGCGATAGTGAGACGGACCGCGACGAGCACGGCCAGAACGAGAACAACCACAGCAACGACGCCGATTATCTTATTCATGTCACTCCCCTATGTCTTTCCTCGCCCGGTGTACGATGCGCCGGTGGCACTTCATGCAGTCCGGCTGGGTCCCCGAGAACGCCGAGACCCTTTCCATCGTGGAATGATGGCAGCGGACGCAGTTGCGCCCGGCGATCGTCCTGGCCGATTGCGATGCTGCCAGGGAGGCCGGGTAGTCCCTGATCGTCTCGTGCCAGAGGTCGTGGAGCCCGATGCGCATTTTGTAGAACACTTTGGCGACTGTATTGGAAGGAGGCAGGTGGCACTCCACGCACTCGAACTGCTTGTGGTTCGACATCTGCCAGGTGGAGCCGACGTCGTGCATGCTATGGCAGGCTATGCAGAGCCCGGGCTCGGCGGATAAATGATAGCCCCCGATCAAAAGGGCCATGAAGACCATCCCGGCGATAATCCCTGTGACGAGCGGCGCCCCTTTCAGCATGCGGCAAGTATTGCATAACGAGATTC
>JBEKOT010000243.1:0-2260 GCA_049521495.1 Syntrophorhabdales bacterium
ACTTTCTGCCATATCTCTTCAGGTGAGAGGAAGGTCGATTCGGCCGTCATGACCTCGAGGACAGCCCGTCTCCTCGATGTCACCTTCAGCCGCAGCTCCCTGAGCAGCCCATCGAAGGTATCCTTCATGCGCGCCCCGCTTCGGATGAGTAAATCGAAATGATTTCTATTTGATCATATTACCGGCCCGAAGTCAAGGAGCATTCCCTCGATCGGCGCGCCGACGATCGTGATCCTCATCGACGTGCGGGCTCGGGATAACGGCTTTCACAAATCGGCTTCATTTGTGATGGTCGTTGATGCTAATATATGCCGAACACTAACGGCCGGAAGGAGGTGTCGATCCGTCCTTGAGGTCCGGGCCGGATAGAAACCTGCTTCGGGGAACATTTTGGCGTGCTCCCCCGTCTCAAAGAGAAGAGGTGAAGCAGTGAAGGCAGGGCAGGTCGCAGGCCGGCAGGATAACCGAATGGGAATAGGCAATTTGAAGAAGCGGCTCCAGCTCAGGGCCTGGTCGCGATACCTGCGGCTGGCCTCCAGGGAGCACAAACTGCGATATCTGTTCTGGGAGGCGACGCTTTCCTGCAACCTTGCCTGTCGCCACTGCGGGAGCGATTGCTCATCAGGCAAAGATACGCGGTTCGAGCTGACAACGGAAGAGATCGTGGGCGGGTTCGAATCCATTGCCGCCCGGTACGACCCGAAAGGTATAATGGTCGGCATAACCGGAGGCGAGCCCCTGCTCAGGAAGGACCTCTTTACCGTAACCGAGAGGATCTCGGCCCTGGGCTTCCCGTGGGGGATGGTCACGAACGGGTTTGCGATGACGAAAGAGGCAATCGAAAAGTGCCGGGCGACCGGCATGCATACGATCACGGTCAGCATCGACGGCTTGAAGGATGACCACAACTGGCTGAGACGGAATGAGGGTTCATTCGACAGGGCGCTGGGCGCCTTGCGAGCTCTCCGGGACAAGCCCTTTCTTTCCAGCCTGGAGGTCGCAACCTCCGTTTCCCGCAGAGTCATCGACAAGCTGCCGGACATCTATGCGTTCATCGAAAAAGAGGGGATCCGCGATTGGCGGCTCATCACCCTCTTTCCGGGCGGAAGGGCGAGGAACGACGAGGACCTCCTTTTGCGGCCGGAAGATTACAGGAAGCTTTATGCCTTCGTAAGGGACGTCAGAAAAGCCGATCCTCCGATCCGCGTGACAGTTGATGAAGAGGGCTACCTCGGGTGCGAGTTCGAAAGGGAAGTGAGGGACGCCTTTTACAGTTGCAGGGCCGGTATTGAGATAGGCGGGATCCTCGCCCATGGGGAGATATCTGCCTGTCCTAGCGTATCGAGGAGGCTGGTCCAGGGGAACATACGAAAGGAGTCTTTCCCCGACTGCTGGGAGAGCAAGTTCCAGCCGTTCAGGGACAGGCGATGGATGAGGCAAGGGGCTTGCGAGAACTGTGCCCAATGGTGGATATGCAAGGGAAACAGCCTCCACCTGTGGAATTTTGACAGGAACGAGCCGGACGTGTGTCACTTCAACTGCCTTCATGCAAAGGAGCGGGTATGAGAATAATGAGTGTATTACTGAAAAAGCTGTTCAGCTTCAGAAAGATTGTCTGGCTGTTCTTATGCGGAATGCTGGTAGTGTCGGGGAGGGCCGGAGCGCAGCAGGCAGACCGGGGGCTCACGGTAAAGTACGGTTCACCTCCCTCGTTATGGGATAAAGGACCGTCCGGCAGAGATCGGCCACCCGCAATTGAGCCTGTAGTCAAATACGGACCCCAACGTTCCCTGCCGGGCTTGCTGAACGGGCCCGGGCAGAAGGGTCCGGCCGGTGAAGAACAGGGGACGAAGGGCAGCACTAAAGGGAAAACGGGGAAAGACGGGAAGGGGGAGAAAGACCCTCTGCCGAGATGATTGGGAAAAGGCTGCTGCACACGAGGGAGGTGTGACGGTGGGATCGTGGATGACGTGTATTTGCGGGGGCCTCATTCACCTGAATATGTTCTCGGGCACGCACATCTACCAGCTGATAGAAGACGCGGACTATGACACCGTGGAGGACCCGGTCGACAGGGAAAAGCTGGCGGAGCTCTATTTCAAGAAGGGCACGACCGTTTACCGCTGTCTCACGTGCGACCGCTTGGTGGCGGACTGGGCCGGCGACGGCAATGTCACGTTCTACCTGCCCGAGCTGAAGCGGCCGGAGCCAAATCTTACTAAGGGGGAGCATGAGCCCGCGGCCGAGGCAGGAGCCGGAG
>JBEKOT010000244.1:0-2215 GCA_049521495.1 Syntrophorhabdales bacterium
CGTATCCTCTTGAGAACCGGCGGATGGGAGTAATGGAAAAGTGCATAAAGCGGATGGGGGTAAAGGTTCGACAGATTGTCCTTCGATAGCTTCACCAGGGCGCCGACCAGTGCCTCTCCCTCCCCGAAGGCGCATGAGAACCGGTCCGCCTCTGCTTCGAACCTCCTGGAAAGTCCGTTCATGGCCGGCTTAAAAAGAAAAGATAGCTGACTCGCGAGAAAACCGACTATGACCGCTTCAGCGTAGAACGTCCGGAGGGGCTTGGCGAAGAAAACCCGAAAAGCGTGAAGCGAGATCGCCTCGTGAGCCCAGAAGAGAAAGACTATAGAGACAAGGGCCGACAGAGCCAATCCCTTGAGGAGATGGCGCTTCCTCCAGTGGCCTATCTCATGGGCGAGGACGGCGAGGATCTCGTCGGGCGCCATGGAGGCGAGGAGCGTATCGAAGAGTACGATCCTTTTCGTCTTGCCCAAGCCGGTAAAGTAAGCGTTCGTGTGCCTGCTCCGCTTCGATGCGTCCATGGCGAGCACCTTGCTCACGTTGATGCCTGCCCGCATCGAGAGCTCGATCATGCGCGTTTTGAGAGGCCCGTCCTCGACGGGGGTGAATTTGTTGAAGAGGGGCTCTATCACATAGGGTGCGATATAGGTGACAAAGGCCGCGAAGGCAAGCCAGAAGCACCAGACCCATAACCACCAGAAACGAGCGCTCGCCTCTACCAGCCAGAGCCCGCCAAGGACCGCCGCAGAAAGGAAGAGGAGGGAAAGGGCCGTGCCTTTGGCTAAATCGAGGAGCCAGGCGCGGTAGCTCATGGTGTTGAAGCCGTACCTGTTCTCTATGTGGAAAACGTCGTACAGGCTGAAAGGTATTGAAAATATCTCCCAGGCGAGATAGAGGACGACGAAAAAAAGCCACCCTGAGGCTGTAAAGGGCAGCCTCACGGAAGCGATCAGGGAATCGTAGGCGTCAAGGGGGCCGGCAAAGAGGAACAAAACGACAGCGGCAGAGGTCAGCGCCGAGGCAACCATACGGAAGTGTGTCTTCTCACGGAGATAAGAATTTGCCCTCTCGAGGAGCGACCGGTCTATGAGGCCTTCGAACGGCGGAGGCGGCGAATGCGCAAAGGCCTTGGAATAGCGCAAGTTGAGGTAGTCCAGGAAATAACCGAAGAGCTTTATGGCGAGCCAGAAGGAGAGGACCGCAAAAAGGGCTCTGGTCATTCTATGCCGTCGGCCTCCTAGTCGAATTCGATCCTGTAGAAGAAGTCCGCTCCTGTAGCGCCCCCCACCGTGCTCTCCACCTCCCAGCGCTTGGAGAGCCTGTAGCGAAGGGATACGAGGTTCTCGCCGGTCAAAAGCGAACGGCCTATACCCACGTAGAAACCCGGCGCCAGGTACCTGCCCAGGCCGACGGTGGAGGCCCCACCCTGTGGTACGGTCCCCTCAGGCCCCTCGAGACCCAGCCTGCGCCTCGCCTCGGAAATCGCGCCCGGCGCGGCTCCTCCCTGAAAGACGTCCGCGCCGCTCGTGAAGAGGGCCGACTGGCCGGGATCGGACGTCGACAGCCTGTGGCCGAGCACGATATACGCGAGCTTGTCCGCGTCCGGCATGGGCCGGTTCGAGTAAAGGCTTACCACGGGGGCCTTGGCTGTGCCGGTCACATTGACGCCCGCCGTCACTTCATCCACCGTTCTCACAGCCAGGATATCAAGGGTCGGCCTCTCGAGGGGCCCGTCGAATACTATGTTACCCCTGGTGATGGTTAGGCGTATCCCGTAAGCTTTGTATCTGCCCTCAACCGCCCTTATCGTCCCCTTGGCCGTTATCGTGTCGGGGCCGGTTATCTTCAGGTCCAGAGCGCCCGCCAGACGGGAGTCGATGCCGCTGTCAGCTACACGGACCTTGTCACCGAGTATAACATGGAGCTCTATGTCAAGGCCAAGGGGCAGGGATGTTTTTTTTGCCGCCGCTTCATCTACGATTACCACGTCGGAGCTCGCGCGCACGATGTTCTCGCCCTCCGTGCCGTAGATGGCCATCTGCGGGATGACAATGTCCCCCCTTGCCGAAAAGACCGCGGAGTTTCCACGGAAGGTGATCCGGGGGCTCGCGTAGATGCGCACGTCGGATCGGTTGAGCGCCTGGAAGCCTTCGCCCCTGATAGAGCCTTCGTAGGATAAGTGCCCGCCCGTGAGCCTGGCGTCAACGCCGATCTC
>JBEKOT010000245.1:0-2213 GCA_049521495.1 Syntrophorhabdales bacterium
GCGCTACATCCATCTCGCCACTATAGGCGCCAATGGGTCGCGGGGAGCGATAGTCGATAGACAGGGAAGATTATTGGGACTCGTGATCACCGAGGAGAAGACCATAAACCTGGCTGTGCCCATTTCGGATGCCGAGCGGTTGGTCCGGGAAGGCAGTGCGGTACCGGTTACCGAGCTTAAAGGCACCACCTTCTCCGCGGAGGCCCTCAACTTTTACCTGAAAGGCATCCTCGCGCGGGATGGAGAGCTCTGGGACGAGGCAATCGATTATTTCAGCAAGGCAGTGGCGCTCAACCCGAAACTCGCCGGCGCCCACCTTGAGCTGGGTTACGCATTTTACAAGAAGCGGCTCTACGACCTGGAGGCGCGGGCATACGAGGATGTGTTGAGGATCGACCCAGGGAATTCGGATGCCCTCTTCAGCCTGGCATCCAACCTTCAAATGAGAGGGGAATACGGGAAGGCAATAAAAAAATACGAAAGGGTCGTCGCCATAGACCCTGAGGACGCCGAAGCGGAGTACAGGCTCGGGCTCGCCTACCTGGCGCAGGGGGAGAAAGAGAAAGCCATGGCAGTCCACGCCCGGCTGAGGGCGCTCAATCGGGGCTATGCGGAGATGCTGCAGCGGTTAAGTAAACAATAGCCCTATCAGGGAGTCTACTTGACCGAATATTCCTTGATCCTTTCTCTTATCCTTGCATACCTCGAAGCCACCGTGCCTAGAGAAATGCCCAGTATATCGGCAATCTCCCTGTCTTTATAGCCTTCCATCTTCATAATCAATACCTGTCTGGCCTCCAAGGGGGAGCCTTCAAGGACCGTTTTGATTATCTGGAGTTGCTCATCGCGCTTCGCGCCTCCGTAGACCTCCTGGTCCCGGTCAGTTGCAAGCTGCGCCCCATCCAGGTCCCGGTCCCCCTCCTCGTCGAAGGACAGCTTGTTTTTCCATTCCTTCTCAGATTTCAAATAAGTACGGGCCTCATTGATAACGATTTTTTTGAAGTAGGCAAAGAACTCATACCTCGTGGTGCCGCGGAAATTCTTGAGTCCGCCCTTAAGGAGCTTTGAAAAGGTATTCTGAACGATGTCTTCCTTCTCCTCGATCGAGAGGGCATCCGCCATGCGGCCCAGGAGGTTCATGGCCATAGGCGCGTATTCGCTGAAGAAGCTGTTCCACGCGGCCCCGTCGGCGGAAAGACAACCTTGTATGACTGACTGCACGTCTTCAATCATCTTCCGGCTATTCTACAGCGCGCACGGAATATTTGAAACAGAAATGTGACTTACGACCGCCTATTCGCCGCCCTCGATGCCGTTGTCCATGGCGTCCACGGCCTTTGCCTCTTCCGCTTTGGGCAGGCGGTCGGTAGGACGGGCCCACCAGACATAGAAGGTGGGCAACAGGAAAACGCTCAGGACAAGGTCAGTGATCAAGCCGCCCACGATGACGATCGCAAAGGGACGCTGCGAATCGGACCCGATGGCGTGGGACATGGCGGCGGGCAAAAGGCCCAGGGTTGCGACGAGCATGGTCATCATGATCGGCCTCAACCGGCGCGTCGCTCCTTCGATGGCTGCATCGACTACCGAATATCCCCTTGCCCGGAGCTGGTTGATGTACACCACCATAACAACGCCGATCTGGACCGAGACCCCGAAGAGAGCCAGAAAACCCACACCAGAAGAGACGCTGAAATGGGTTCCCGTAACGAGAAGGGCCAGGAGACCGCCTATTGGGGCCATGGCAAGGGTGACCAGGTTGAGACAGGCCCACTTTGCAGAGCCGAAGGCGGCGTAGATGATCATGAATATCAGGAAGATCGTCAGAGGCACGATAACTGCGAGCCGGGCCTCTGCCCGCTTCTGGCTCTCGTACTCGCCCGACCAGCTTATCGTGTACCCGGCAGGGAGCCTTACCTGCCTCTCCACCTTTGCCATTGCCTCTTCGACCGTGCTGCCCAGGTCTCGCCCCCTGACGCTGTACTTGATTGCCACATAGCGCCTGTTACCTTCACGGTATATCTGCGCCGCGCCGTCTTTCGTCTCCACCTTGCAAAGCTGGGCAAGGGAGACCCTTTCGCCGGAAGGGCTGAGGAGGCGTATCTTCTCCAGGGCCTCCTTAGTGTCGCGGTAGGGGAAAAGGTAGCGCATGACGAGGTCGTACCGCCTCTCGCCCTGCAGCACCCGGGTTAGGGCATTGCCTCCCGCTGCCG
>JBEKOT010000246.1:0-2188 GCA_049521495.1 Syntrophorhabdales bacterium
ACCACATGGACGTTCTCCTTGAAAAACTTCTTGAACGTCTCCGGTATGCCCTCGGGATACTTCGCCTGTCCGAGGTTGACTGCGGGGGGAAGTATCTTCTGCTCGTTTATGACGATCTTCGCGCTCTTCTTGCAGTAGTTTATGTACCTGAGAGCCTCGAGCAGCTCGAAGGCAAGGAGGAAATCGGCCTCGCCGTACTTGATGAGCGGCGAGTAAACCTTTTTGCCGTAACGGAAATGGGTGGTCACGTCTCCACCCCGCTGGGCCATGCCGTGGACCTCGCTCTTCTTTACGTCGTAGCCTGCCTCCACGAAAACGTGGGCAAGGATATTGCTCGCGAGGATTGCCCCCTGTCCGCCCACACCCGACAGCAATATGTTGGTCACACTGTTGTTCTGCATCACGCACCTACCTTTCCGGGAACGATCGATTCGAATTTGCAGACCTGAGCGCAGAGCCCGCAGCCGGGACATTGGAGCCTGTTGATCGAGACTGTCCCTTTTCTCTTCTTGCCGTCTTTGGTCGTCCCTTCCTTCTCCACCCAGCTGATCGCAGGGCAGCCCAGCTCCAGGCAAACCTTGCATCCACGGCAGTTATCCATATTGATGCCGTAGAAGGGATAGGCGAATTTTCTCTTCTCCCTGCGATGGAGCATGCAGGGACCGTTCTGCGTTATGATGACCGAGGCTTCGGGCCGGTTCATCTCTTCCTTGATGGTCTCCATGGTCGCCTTCACGTCGTAAGGGTCGACCTTTTGCACGTGCTTTACGCCGAGGGCGCGGACGAGCTGCTCGTAGTCGACCATGTTGGTCGGCTCGCCCTCGAGCGTGTAGCCCGTACCCGCGTGTTCCTGAAGGCCCGTCATGCCGGTTGTCCTGTTGTCGAGAATGATTGAGGTGGAGTATCCCTTGTTATAGACCGTGTCCATAAGAGGGGTAATTCCGCCGTGGAGGAAGGTCGAGTCGCCGATCACGGCGCATATCTGACCGAGGCCCTCCTTGCCCAGGGCCTTGCCCGCTCCATAAGCCTGGCCTATGCTCGCTCCCATGCAAACGCACGAGTGGAGCGCCTGGAGGGGCGGGGCACTGGCGAGGGTGTAGCAGCCTATGTCGCCGAAGACGAAGGCGCCGAGTTTCTTCAACGAGTAAAAGAGCGCCCTGTGGGAACAGCCCGGGCACATGTTGGGCGGTCTGCGCGGCAGGTCCTCAGGCTTGACGCGGATTTCCGGCTCCTTGTATTTCTTGCCGAGGAGCGCTTTCGCCACTATCTCGGGAGAGAGCTCGTACATATTGGGGATGAGGTCCTTGCCATGGAAGACTTTGTAGCCGAGCGCCTTGATCTCGGTCTCCAGGAAGGGGTCGAGCTCCTCTACTATGATGACCTTCTTCACCTTCTTGTAGAAATCGGCTATCAGCTTCTTCGGCAGGGGCCAGACCATGCCGAGCTTGAGGTAGGAGTAGTTCGGGAAAACCTCCTTCGTGTACATATACGCGGCGCCGGCAGTGATCACCCCTATGGCGGGGTCGTTGATCTCCATTTTATTGTAAGGGAATTCGTCGGCATAGGCCTCAAGCCTTCTCATCCGCTCCTCGATGATCTTCCTTCTGACCCGGACGTTGGCCGGGACCATCACGTACTTGGGCGACTGCTTCGGATCTAAACCTAGGGGTACGGCCGTCTTCTTCCTTTCTCCCAGCTTTACTGTGGAGTCGGAATGGGAAACCCTGGTCTCGCCCTTCAGGAGGACGGGCGTGTCGAATTTCTCGCTGATGTCGAAGGCTATCTTCGTGAACTCCTTACACTCGGCAGCGTCCCCCGGCTCCAGCATAGGCACCTTGGCAAAGCGCGCCCAGTTCCGCGAGTCCTGCTCGTTCTGCGAGCTGTGGACATTCGGATCGTCGGCCACGACGATTACGAACCCGCCCTTGATGCCCGTATACGCCAGCGTCATAAACGGGTCGGAGGCAACGTTCAACCCCACGTGCTTCATACACGCCATGGCCCTGGCGCCTGCGATGGCTGCGCCGGAAGCCACCTCTACCGCGACTTTCTCATTGGGCGACCACTGTGCCTGGATCTCCTTGTACTGTGACATCTCTGCGAGTATCTCGCTGCTCGGGGTCCCGGGGTACGCGGCGGCTACCGTTACGCCCGCCTCCCAGGCGCCCCTCGCTATTGCCTCGTTTCC
>JBEKOT010000247.1:0-2180 GCA_049521495.1 Syntrophorhabdales bacterium
GAAGTCAGTTTGTATAGTTTGATGAAACTGCTTGAATTGCTAATTTGGCTTGAGTAAATGGTATCCGTTTGTGTACAATTAATTCCAGGTGAATAGTTTGGCGCATCAAGAACATAAGAGCTCGTGAAGTTTCCGTTTATGTTTTCGTAATCTTGTGCTGTTAAGTTTGTCCCAACAATCATCGTTATACCCATATCTCTTAGGATGTTAACAGGGTCAGAAAAAGATGAACAATTATTTACTATAACAGCACTATCAGTCGTCAAATTAGCGTTTATCCAGTTGGCTAAATCAAAATATGGTTTCTGCTGCGTTGACTGCTGTAAAAATATCCCGTCTGGCGTTGAAGGCTCCTCGAAAACTGGGTAAAAGGCGGCAAAAAGCAGAACTGAAAGTAGCAACAGCACCGCTAATCCTTTCTTTAATGACTTAGACGAGTTTGAAAAAGGCCTTTCTAGAACGTCGTGAACAAATGCGCATGCAGCAATCACGGATGCAGACTGGTATAGGTACGCTAAGATTCTGTAGGCGATTTTTGGGTTCGTGTAGAATAGAAGGAGGTATAAGCCAATCAGAGCAAAGTTCCAGTAGAGGAGAAACTTTCCCTCTTTTCGGTAGCGCGAAGCAAAAACGTAGGAAGCAATGCCGTAGACTAACAATATGAAAAACAAGGCGTTTTCCGTAAAGGATGGAACATAAGCGATTTCTTGGGCAGATGGCAGCGTGAATGTAAACCGCTCTGAATAATGAACGCTGTATTGCGCGTTGGGGTTAGAGTAAGTTTGATACCAGAACATAGCGATAGGGGCTGAGATAGCAAGAACAACCATGCATGCAGATATAACATATGTCCTGTTTTTGGCGATTTTGTCCCAAAGCGTCTTCACATAGTTCTTGATGGGTACAGGTTTACCCTCTGGTTTGAAATAAAATACGATCACTATGAGAATGTAGACGATAGCAGATGCGAGGTGAACATAAAGTAAGCCTAATGCCACAAGAACTACTAGAATACGTGTAAGCTTGGTTTTAGCTAAAGTTAAAAGATATAAACCCAAAGGTACAAGCGCGAGTCCAATTCCTGCTATTGGCGATAAGGCACCGCTTGTAAATTTTATGTTTTCACTTGTTGCTGTGCCACACGCTATAAGTAGCGCAGCCATGAGACTCTTGACTGTGTCTCCCGTGAGTTTTTTGGTAAGCAAGTAAATGAAGAGTGTTTGCAGAACGCCGAAAAGAAAGACGCTTCTTGTCAGAGTAAGCGGATCCACCTGCAACAACATAGCCGTTGCACCCATTAAGCTAAAGTAGCCCGGTGGAAACGGGTTGGGAGACGCCATAATCTGTCCATTTCTAACCAACCAAAGAAACGGCTCAGTAAGTGAGTATCTGCCACTGCTCATAAAAGCAATCAGGTGCCCCAGCGAATCCCAACTGTCAATCCCCACTCTGTCTCCTAGCCCGAAGGAGACAAGGGCAGGATAGCTTCTTGCCTTGAGAGACAGCAATAAGGCTATTGTCAAAACTAGCACTGTAACAAAAGCAGCCAGTTTCTTTTCATTTCGGAACCGATAAACCAGAAGAGAAGTAACTAAAACCAACAGAACCAAATCTGCCAAATTATTGTTTGTGGCAAAGGAGTAAGCCAAGCCGTTGGACTGGCCTGAAAGAAATGGGTGGATAATAAAGACAAAACAGACTATACCGACCCATAAAGCAATTAATGCGACCGAAGCAGGCTCAGAAAACTTAGTGCGCTTGGTTGAGGCTGGTTCCTCCCTTTTTGGAAATGAATTGCGGTCACCAAGGCGGAACCATGGTCCTTCGCTGAGTATCGAAAAGGCCAGCGAAATACCGCCTAAGGTTAAAAGAACTGAAAGGCTGGAAACAACTAAGAACGTGCTTAAGATGGATGTAGCGATAATAACTATGACCAGGCTAAAACCTATGGATAAGCATAATTGCTCCAAAAGATTGTTTTGTGATGGCAAGTATTTCTTGATCAATTTAATAGTTGAATAGCCTGTTAGGAAAAAGAGGAGAATTATTCCTGCTGATAGGACAAGAATTCTTGAAGGCAAGTAGTCATTTATCTGAGATGGAAAAACAATCCCTAATGAACATAGTAAGAGGACAAGGAGTGTCAGGCTAAAGGAATATGATGGTCGTGCCAAGTTCGT
>JBEKOT010000248.1:0-2524 GCA_049521495.1 Syntrophorhabdales bacterium
CCTGCCCATGCACGCCTTCTCGCCTCGAACCTTGCGCTTCGGTCAAGAAACTGTCTTTTTGTAGCAGCCCCCCGTCAGGGGAAGATTTTACCCGGGTTCAACAGCCCCTTCGGGTCGAAGGCCGCCTTAACGCGCTTCATCAGGTCTATCTCTACGGCAGACATCTGGACGGCCATGTAGTCCTTTGCCGTCAGCCCTACCCCGTGCTCTCCGGTGAGCTTGCCTTCCATCTCTACGGTCTTTCTGTATATCTCCCCGAGAAGCTCGTGGGCCTCGGAAGTCTCCGCAAAATTTCGCCGTCTGTACTGGATCGTCACGTGGAGATTTCCGTCGCCGGCGTGGCCGTACGTAGCTATGTTCACCTTCTTTCCCGCTCCGCTCTCCTTTATGGACCGGGCCAGGTAGGGCAGCCGGTACCTGGGCACCACAACGTCCGCCTCCAGGTGGTCCTTTCCCAGGGACTTAAGGGCAGGGAGCGTTTCCCGCCTGATGCGCCATAGCCGCTCTGCCTCCTCGTCGTCCCGGGCGAGCTTCGACTCTATCACTCCGGCTGCCTTTTGCGCCAGGTCGAACACCCTCGACACGTCCTCGTCTACGCCTTCCCGGTGATTTCCGTCCACCTCGACGAGCACCATTACCGCCGCATCCCTTCGCAGATCGGCCGATGCCGACAGATAGTCCGCCACGCAGTTGATGCTCGTATTGTCCATGAACTCGATAGCGCACGGGACAATACCGCTCGCAAAGATCGAAACGACGAGGTCGGCGGCTGCTACGAGGTCATCGAGATAGAAGATGCAGGTGCGGCGGAAGGCTGGTTTAGGAAGTAGTTTCGCGATGATCTTTGTCACCACGGCCAGTGTCCCTTCCGACCCCACGATGAGCGCCACGAGGTCGTATCCCGTCACGTTCTTCACCGTTCTGCCGCCCACCTGTATAATATCTCCGTTAGGAAGGACCGCCTCCAGCCCTATGATGTAGTCCCTGGTCACGCCGTACTTCACCGCGCGCGTATAGCCCGCGTTCTCGGCCACGTTGCCGCCCAGGGTGCTCTCGATGGTGCTGGACGGATCCGGCGGAAAGAAAAGGTTGTACTTCTTGAGCGTCTCCTGCAGGTCTGCGGAGACTACGCCCGGTTCCACTACGACCTGCATGTTCTTCTCGTCGATCTCCAGGATCCTGTTCATCTTCATGAGGGAGAGGAGCACACCCCCCGCCACCGGTAATGCGCCGCCCGAGAGGCCCGTTCGCCCCCCCTGAGGCGTGACGGGCACGTCCGCCTCATAGGCAAGTTTCATGATCTTTGACACCTCTTCCGTCGAGGAAGGCAGGACGACCACGTCCGGCATGAACCGCATTTCCGTCGCATCATAACAGTAATGGGCCATTTGCTCCTTGTCGGTGACTATCTGCTCGTCCTTGAGGAACGAGCCGTACAGGCCGACGAGCCGTTCCACCTTTTCCTTCATCTTCTTCAGACCTCCTTACTTTGGAAGAGCGCCGGAGGGGGGCAAAGTCTCAATGGAACGCCCCCCTCGCGGGACCTTTTCTACTTGGGGGGCAGACTGGGGATCATGCCCGGAAAAACATATGCCTGCAACAGGACGATCAGACCCACGATGCCCGCCAGTGCGATCGAATGCCAGAAGACCTTCCGGAAGATGGGGCCGAGGGCGTGGGAGCGCTCGTAGGGATCCTCGTAGCAGGCAGCGCAGGCCACCATGATAGACTGGGCGTCGATCATCTTGCCCATGACGCCGCCCGTCGAGTTGGCCGCTACGATGAGAACTTCGTTCAGATGCAGCTGCTGGGCCGTGATCCTCTGGAGGCTCCCGAAGAGGGCGTTGGAAGCCGTGTCGGAGCCGGTGAGGAAAACGCCGAGCCAGCCGAGGTAGGCTGAGAAGAAAGGATAGAGGGCACCCGCCGCTGTAAAGGCAAGGCCGAGGACCGCGTCCGTCCCGGCGTAGCGGGTGAGGTAGCCCAGGCCCAGCACCTGGCCGATAACGAGCACGGGGACCTTCATGCGGCGGAGGGTGCGCACCGCAGCCTCCGCCCACTGGGCGGGGTTCATCTTCAATGCAAGCCCGGTCAGAAGGGCCGCGACAAAAACGCCCGTTCCGGCTGCAGAGAGCCAGTTGATGGCGAATATGGCGCCTTCCGGCTTCGCGTTGACGTTACAATGTTATGGAGCGCCGGCATGCTCCACTTGGGCAGTGAGAGCGTCCCTGCAAACGTGGAGCCGAGGAAGGTCGTGTTGATCTTGACGCCGGCCAACAGGTCATTGAGGTACGCCTTCCAGGACGGCATGCCCCAGAGGGCGCAGCAAAGGATGAGAATGGCCCAGGGCACCCAGGCATACGCTGTCTGGCCAACGGTGTAAGGATACTTCCACTCGCCCTCCGCATGGCTGTCGGCCGTCTTCGCGTGCGCCTCAGCCGCCGCCTCGGCCCGTTCCCCCTTCAGGAGGAAGCGCCTCTTCGGATGCCAGACCTGCAAGAACAGGGCGGTGCAGATGACCGAGAAG
>JBEKOT010000249.1:0-2171 GCA_049521495.1 Syntrophorhabdales bacterium
CCTCGACGAACGGATAGAGGCGCCCCTTTTCCGTGGTAACGAGAGGGCGGCAGGGTTAAACAAGGCGAAAGAGGTCATCTTGCGCCTGATAAGGGAGATGGCCGATCCCGAGGCGCCCTTCAGCGCCGAGCACAAGGCGAAGGACGCCTGTCTTTTCTGCGACTACCGTTATCTCTGCGGCACTCAGTGGCAGGGGTAGTAAAGGGCGATCCCCCTCCCTGCGACCTCCCTGCTCTACACTGCCGGCTCTACCTTCCTGGCCGCCTGGACCTTCGCCACGTCGCCCGATGCGCCCACATCGGAGAGCTCGATGCCCTTCGTCTCCGGACTGTACATCAGGCTGACGAAGGTAATGATCGCGCCTACCGTCAGTATCACTGCGGGGGAGAGCCACATATCCTGCCCCTCGACAGACCTGATAAAGGAGATATTGTGAGCCCACCAGACATAGAGACTGAACCCCGCCCCGATCAACGCGCCGGCAGAGTAGCCGAAGCCGACGCCTACGGCCCGCCTCCGCGTGGGAAAGCGCTCCGAAAGGTAGGCGGGCACTACGCCCCATGCCAGCTTGAGCATGCCAGCCATCACCGTCCCCACTATGGCAAGGGCGAGATTATGATCGACAGCCGCATGGTAAAGCACGTAGTAAACAGGGATGCCGAAGACGACGAGAAAGACGCAGTACCACTGGGTGAGGATCTTTCTTCCCGTTCTATCGGAGAGCCAGCCGTAGAAGTTGTAGCCCAGGAAGGCCATGAAGAGCGCGAAGCCATAGATGAGGCTGTAGGTTGTCGGGCTGAATCCGCGGCCGCCGAGGGTGAGTATGTTGGGCAAGAACCCGTAGACCGCATAATCGGTAAGGAAAAGGCCCGTCATGAAGATGAAGACCTGAAGGAAGTCCCACAGCGCAGGGGGCTTGAAAAGACTGAAGAAGGGGGCCTTTTCCACATCGCCCCTCTTCTTGGCCTTTTCGAACTCGGGCGACTCCGGGAGCATCCGCCTTATGTAGAGCGCCAGCAGTACCGGCAGTATGCCGGTCATGAAAGCGATCCGCCAGCCGTAGCCGGCCATGCCGCCCTTTCCGACGAGGACCGAAATGAGGGCGAACACCAGGGAGGCAAACACGTAGCCCAGGGGAAACCCCGACTGCACGAACCCGCCGATTGTCCCTCGTCTTTTAGCCGGGGCATGCTCTATGGCGAAGGTGTGCCCCACTGCATATTCCCCGCCGAAGAAGCAGCCCATGAAGAACCTGAGCACGCAGAACAGGACGTACGACCAGACGCCTATCGCTGCATAAGAGGGAAGGAACGCGGCAAGTCCGGACATGACGCCAACGCCCGCTATGGTCAGGATCAGCAAACGACGGCGCCCTATCTTGTCCGCATAATGGCCGAAAATTGCCGATCCCACCGGCCTGGCGGCCATCGTGATAGAGTAGGTAAGGACAACTGTAATATACTGCCATGCCTCGCTACCCTTGGGAGAAGCGAAAACTTTTACCAGGATAGGCGCCATAACGAGCACGAGAGCCATGTCGTAGGCATCGAGCCCGAAGCCGAGAAACTGGGAGACCATCGCCATCTTAGTGTCCCTGCTGAGCTTCGCAGTCTTTTCAGCGCTCATAATTACCCCCTTTTGATGTATCTAGGCGCTTTCTTTTCAAAATCCCGGTCCTCTCCTGCGCCCCTTGCGGCACGCTTCGAGGGCCCTAATCGAGCATCGGTATCTTTTCCTCCTTCTCTCTTGCTTCCATTGTCTGCACACGCTCCACCTCGTGCAGCTTCAATCTGATGAGCACGATGAGCACGATGATGGCGATCCAGAAAAGAGCCAGGTTAAGGTAGATCGCAGAGCGGTCGTAACCCGAAGGGGGAAGGAGGTCGATCTTCAAGGCCGCGCACAGCTGGTAAGGGGCAAAAAGAAGAAAGCCGATGAAGGAGAGTAGTCTTCCCATGACGCTCCTTTAAGTTAGATAGCCCACTATAGTCATGACGACGAAATAGAGGAGGTAGGCAATGCCGATCGCCGTGAAGAGCGGGCTTTTATTCCCCCGGCCCGATTGTCTGTCGAAGAAGGGCAGGAGAAAGAAAAAAAGGACTGCCAGGCTGATGAGCACTATGGCGATGGTCTCCCCGTTCATGCCTGCGAGCTTCCCCGGGAAGAGCTTC
>JBEKOT010000250.1:0-2148 GCA_049521495.1 Syntrophorhabdales bacterium
TCCGCGCCCCCTTCAGCGTTATAAGCTCCGGATCGCCCGGCCCCACGCCTATCACGTAAAGGGTGCCCGCCATTACTCCCTCTCCCCCGAGATAACGAAAACCGGGTTGAAGGCGGCCATCAACCTTTTTTCGCCGACCGGCCTCGCCCGCGCTACAGAAACCTCGGAGACCCTCACCCTGAAGTCCCCCCTTTCAAGGCCTGCCAGGGCTTCGTTCAGGGTCTCGAGGGTCGCCGCGTTGATGACGACGATCCCCTTTCCCATCCTGCTTTTCACCGCTTCGATGATTTCTTTCAGCCTGCCCCCGCTGCCTCCCACGAAAACCCTGTCCGGGTCCGGCAAGGCGGAAAGCGCGAAGGGCGCCTCACCTTCAACTGTTTCAATGGCCGGCAGACCGAAGAGGACTTTGTTCTTGCGGACCCCGTCGAGCTGGCCTACGTCCTTTTCTACGGCAAAAACCTGGAGACGGGGACAAAGGCGGGCCGCCTCCACGGAAACTGCGCCCGAACCCGCCCCGATGTCCCAAAAGACCCCCTCTTCGGGTAGGCGCAGCGCGTGGATCGTCACCGCCCGGACCTCATCCTTTGTGATGAGGCCGCCCGAGTGGGCGATCTCTTCTTCGCGGAGCCCGAACCTCGGACGTGCAGTAGCTCCGGCCGCGGCAGGTCGGTCGCCGGCCCTCGTTACAATCACGATGTTCGGTTCGCTGAAGGACATGGCCGCGATCTCGTCCGCACTCCCCTCAGTGATCCGCTCTTCCGCAATTCCAAGATTCTCACAGACGTGCAGGACAAGGGAAGGCCAGACGGCCCATGCGGGCCTCAAGGCCCTGGCTATGGCGGCCGGGCCGTGCTTCTCGTCGGTCAGGAGGGCTATCGTGGCGTGGTCTCCCAGAAGACCGGGCAGGTCGGCAAGGCCGTAAGGTCGCTTCTTCTCCCTTCCCGCGTCCGCCCCGTGGAGGCTTACGAGCAGCGCGTCGTCCCAGGGTATCCCGATCTTCGAGAAGGCGAGCTGGACGCTTGAGACATCGGGTATGACCTCGACGTTCTCCCGGCCCAACTCCAGGACGGCCCGCCTCCCTATACCAAAGAAAAACGGGTCCCCCGACGCGAGGAGCACTATCCTTTCCCCGCCCTTTTCGAAAGCT
Source organism: Syntrophorhabdales bacterium (assembly GCA_049521495.1). Lineage (GTDB taxonomy): Bacteria > Desulfobacterota > Syntrophorhabdia > Syntrophorhabdales > WCHB1-27 > CAWEPK01. The sequence continues at coordinate 1,148 of JBEKOT010000250.1, forward strand.
TCCCGGATAGACGCCATGATCGAGCCGATACCGTCGATCTGCCTTATTCTTGCCTTTGCCTCCTCGAATTCGGGATATCCGGAGAATACGGCGCACGCCCGCCCCGTTCCAACCACGATCTCTGCTGCGGAGAGGGCCTGCTTTGCCCTTTCCGGAAGCGGTCTTGCTCCGATACCCACTATCGTCAGCCTAGCCATCCGTGGCTACCACCTCCCCCCCGTAAGAGACAAGATGGACGCAAACCGGGATGCCCCCTGTGACGGATTCCGCATACCCCCTGGCAGCCGCACAGAGGAGCGGGAAAGCCTCACGGGCGCCCTCCCTCGAGGCGAAGAAATCGAACATCTCGCGGGCCGTATTGAACTGCCTCCCGGGAAGGGGAGCGCCCAGGATTTTCAGGAAGGCCGCCGCCTTCTCGAGGTCGATCGGACCGTGGCTGACGTGCGTCTGCGGCGTCCCCATGGCGATCTTGAGCATCTTGGCCCACTGGCTGCAAAGGTGAACCCTGTCGAAGCCGAAGCCTCTGGCTTCGAGGAGGGCGTATTCCAGGTAATCGCCCATCATGACGTAGCTCTCTTCGGGCAGACCGTACCGGCCGATATGTGCCCGCTCGGAGCTCCGGCCCGCCGACAGGACGATCTCCCTCCTGCCCATCGCGCGGGCCACGCTCATGGACGCGGTTATCGTCGCCGTCCACGCTTCGGCAGATAAAGGCCTCACTATACCGGTCGTGCCGAGGATCGATATGCCGCCCACCACGCCCAGACGAGCGTTGAGCGTCTTTCTCGCAATCCTCTCGCCCTCACGCACGCAGATGGTTACATCGATCGCCGCGGGTGCGACGCCTGCGGCAGCCTGCCCGATTCGTACCGCTTCCGTTACCGCCTGGACAACCATTTTTCTCGGCGTCGGGCTTATCGCAGGTTCGCCTACCGCGACGGAGAGTCCCGGCCGCGTCACGACTCCAACGCCTTCTCCGCCCAGGACGGCGATGGAAGGCA
>JBEKOT010000251.1:0-2463 GCA_049521495.1 Syntrophorhabdales bacterium
GTCCCTGCCCTCTCGCTGTAAGCCTGCCCATCGATCAGGCCGCCTACAGGTCCCGTCTCCTTTCTCAGAACCCGGCCGTATGCTCTTCCTAGATCCTTCCGGAACCGGTCCCTCTTCCTGTTTCCGTTCTTCATTAAAACCTCCAAAGACTTATTCCACATCCTCCGATTTACCCTTTCCTTCATCGCCTTTCCTGAGCTCCCCCAGCACTACGGAGTAGATAACGCACTCCAGGGCTTTCTTCTCGGCAAGGCCGGTGCGCGTCCGAGCCTGAAGGCCGCCCTTCCCGGCCGCCCGCGCCACTGCCCGACTTTCCTGTCCCGGCGGCTCTCCCTTTGCCCGGACCGATGTCTTCGCGCCCTTCATGTCCACCCCCGCCGGGCAAAGACTCACAGGCCCGCGCTGCAGCCCTGCCTCACCAAGGCTTTCTCGAAGAGCCTGCCGTTCCCGCTACCCTTTGCCGTACCCTTTTACGTCGCTAATTTCTTGTAATGCGGCTGGTGGCCGGCCATGCCCGCGCTCGCGTACGCCCTTCCGTCGGAGGTCTCTCTGTTTTTCCACTCAGGAAACGCGGTCTCAAGCTGTGACCGATCGCGACCGTAGGATCTTCTCTATCGGGAAGAACCAGTATAAAGCGAACATCGTACAGCAAGTGACTGATGGAAAGAATGGTCAGCAGATCGTTCTCGCTTGCCGCCAGGATAACAGCAACAGGTATGTCATCCATCGGTTTCCGCAGCCTGTCCGAAAAACCCTCAAGGTTTGTGTAGACCTCAAGTTTGTTCTTCGGCACCAATTCCTGGATCACCCTCTGAAGCCGCTCCCCCGCTTCACCGGTTGAATAAAAGAGTACGTTCATCGTTCTCCTCTTCTCCATTTGTTCCTCTGCAGAAGGCAGCTACAAAAAGTATGCCAAAGAATCCGGCTCGGGCCGCACCTGCAATTGTGAAGCTCCCCTAAGGCGGCGGCTTCCGGGGTCTCTATCGAACGGGCCCCTCCGTCCTCTTTACAGAACAGTCCTGTCTTGCAGTACGAGATGGTGTCTCATCCTATGAGACGGCGTCTCGCATAGGGAGACATGGATATTGAGGAAGGCTATGACGGGGGGAAAGGCTCGTCTTCACCGATGCCGAGGCTTGCCAGCATGCTCCTGATGCACGCGATGTGGGCCGGGCCGGGCATAGTCACGCCCTCTTCCGGCGGCTCGCCCAGGAGAGTGACGGCCGAATCGAAGATCAATATGCTCGTGCGCACGATACGATGAAGGCCGGGGTCTAACTCCAACCTTTTCGCATCTCCTCGCACACCTTTCATATATCGCACCCCCGTAGAGTTTATGCGGCTACTCCCCGTCCCGCAGACTTTATAACCTCTGCCGAGCGATAAAGGGCCTCCCTCTCCTCTCCTGTGAGGGGCGCCTCTATCATGCGAGCGACCCCCACGGCGTTGACCAGACAGGGAACGCTCAGACAGACGTCGCTCATGCCGTAAAGGCCGTCCAGCAGCGCCGACACGGTGAGCACGCTCGATTCATTCCTCAGCACCGCCTCTATGATCCTTCGCGCCGCCAGGCTCACGCCGTAGTTTGTAAATCCCTTGGCTTCGATCAAATGGTACGCGGACCTCCTGACCGACTCTTCCATGGACCGTCTGTTTTCCGCGCTGCATTTCTTCCCGCATTCAGGACAGAACCACTCGAGCCCTATTCCCCCTATCCTTACCTGGCTCCACAGAAACACCTCGCTGTCCCCGTGCTCGCCGATGACGTAGGCGTGCACGTTCCTCGGGTCCACTTCGCAGTGGGCGCTCAAAACATAGCGGAACCGGGCGGAATCCAGGACGGTCCCGGAACCGAATACGCGCCGCGACGGCAGGGCCGAGGTCTCCAGGACCAATCTCGTCATAACATCCACAGGATTTGTGATGACAAGGATTTTTGCGCTGCCCAGATGGGGTTCCAGGGCCTCGATGATGCCGCGCACTATAGCCCCGTTCCGTCTTGTCAGATCGTTTCGGGTCTCATTCTCCTTCTGCCTTGCACCTGCAGTCACTACTACTAAGTCCGACCCGGCGCAATCGGCGTAGCCCCCAGCCATGATCCTTACCGGGGCCGTAAAGAACAGACCGTGGTTCATGTCGAGGGCATGGCCCTCTGCCCTCCCCTTGTCAGCATCGACAAGTACGATCTCCGTAGCCGACCCCGAAAGCTGGATCGTGTAGGCCACACTCGACCCCACATCTCCCGCACCTATTATACTGACCTTGGGCACACATCCCCCCGGTTTTAATGAACGTAGTGTCCTGCCCCGCGAAAGTCAAGAAAATCGCAGGGCCGGGCGCTTCTTTACGGCCTGTTGCCCAAAGGGACCTTGTAAAAGTCGATAATACGTCGCCCGCCGCTTCGGTTTATGCCATGGGCGCCGGGCGGCCTAACCGTCTCCATCGCATGAGAAAGGCGAGGTA
>JBEKOT010000252.1:0-2089 GCA_049521495.1 Syntrophorhabdales bacterium
AACAAAGTCCGGCGTGGACTACCACACACTTGATCTGCAAAGTCTCAGCCGCCAGGTAACCGAGCGTTCGCCCCTGCCGATGGCCGCGATGGAGGGGAGCACGCACATCGTGCGCTATGTCAACCCCGCCTTCTGCCGCCTGGTATCGAGAGAGAGCGAAGAACTGATCGGAGTTCCCTTCGCCCGTGCAGTGCCGGAGGCGGGAGAGTGCCTACCGCATCTTGACCAGGCGTACCATACAGGAGAGGCCGAAACCTGTGTTGTGAAGGTACACTCTGCACCCCATCCTTTACACTGGTCTTATGCCATATGGGCGGTTCCAGATGCTTCGAACCACCCGGTCGGAGTCATGATCCAGGTGACGGATACGACGAAGGCCGAGCTTTTCCGCCAGAACGTGACCGCGATGAACCAGGACTTGATGCTCTCCTCTGTGCGACAGCATGAACTTACGGAAGCGGCGGAGAAGCTGAACGCGGAATTGCAGGAAGCCTATGACAGGCTCGTGGAGGAGAGCCGGGAGAGGGAGCGGCTCAATGAGCAGCTTCGCCAGGCGCATAAAATGGAAGCAATCGGCGCCCTTGCCGGTGGTATCGCTCATGACTTCAATAATATGCTTGCCGTCATCCTTGGCAATGCCGAACTCGTCCTTGATGATGTTGAAGGCAACTATGAAGTAAGGCGAAATATTGAACAGATAGTCAAGGCATCCAAGCGTGCAAGGGACTTGGTCAAGCAGATTCTCCTGTTCAGTCGCAAGAATGAGCAGGGAAGAAAGCCATTAAAACTGACTCCACTCGTTAAGGAGACGTACAAACTCCTCCGTGGGACCTTTCCGAGCACGATTCGCATGGACCTCGACATTCAGACGGGATCAGATACCATCCTCGCTGACCCCTCTCAAATCCAGCAAGTCATTATGAACCTCGCGACAAACGCTGCTCATGCCATGCGCAATAACGGTGGAGTCCTTAAAATCAGCCTCTCTGATGTCACCGTCCGGGAAAACAGCCTGAAACCGGACAAGGACATGGCCTCATCAGGTCCTTACGTAAAGCTGAGCGTGCAGGATACAGGGACAGGCATGACCGAGAAGGTCCGGCGAAGGATTTTCGAGCCTTTCTTCACGACCAAGGAACCTGGTCAAGGCACGGGAATGGGTTTGGCGGTGGTCTATGGTATTGTGAAAAACCATGATGGCGCAGTTACCGTAGGGAGCAAGAAGGGCAAAGGGTCAACTTTCGACGTATTCTTCCCCCATACCAAGGTACCGGCACGGAAAGGAAAAGAAGAAGGAGGCTCCATCCCCCACGGCACGGAACGAATCCTCCTGGCAGATGACGAACCGAGTATCATTGAGGTGGCGTCGCAGACACTTCAGCGTCTCGGGTATCGTGTGACTTCTGTTCGGAGTGGCGCCGAGGCACTGAGGGTGTTCATGGATGAGCCTTCCCGCTTCGATCTTCTCGTTACCGATCAGACAATGCCCAATCTCACCGGCATTGACCTTGCCAAGAGGATACTACAAGCAAGAAAGGACATGCCGGTTATTCTCTTTACCGGCTACAGCGAAACGGTATCACCAGACATGGCTAAAGCTGCGGGTATCAGCGAGTTCATCATGAAGCCTATCTCAAAGCGGGAAGTGGCTGAAACCATACGGCGGGTGCTGGATTCCCGAAATAAGAACCAATAGTCAACTGCGGCCTTTTTGTCGCGATCATCACCTTCGGAAAAGACGATACCTCACCAGATCACTCCTCGGCTTCGCTTTGCAAGTCCAGCTCCCCGTGGCTACGCTCGTCACTCGCTTTCAAAGCGTAATCTTCGTCGTCCTCAAGGCTGTCGGCGAGTTTACGCTCTCCCGGGCGCACGGCCTTTACAGGCGGCGCGTATCTGCAAATATTTCCGGGAAGAGTCGAAAAGGCACCGGCGAAAGGGGATACGGTCCCGTAGCCGGCTACGTAGTCCGGTATCTCCCGCCCGGCTTTGTTGACCATACGCTCACCCCTGTGAAACGTCCTTAAGGTGGTCTCCGCGATTCCCTTTCCGTCGCGTAATGATTGCATCTCCCCGAAGCAATGTCAAC
>JBEKOT010000253.1:0-2087 GCA_049521495.1 Syntrophorhabdales bacterium
ACCCTCCTGGCCCGAAACGCAAGCGGGCTCAGGTGCTTCTGCTCGTCGTCCCAGGCGGCATGGCTGGCCTTCGTCAAGTCCCAGTCCGATCCCCAGCCCGCCCCGGCCCCGGCTTCGCCCAGCTCACCAAAGTCCGATCCTCAGCCCGCCCTGGTCCGGATTTCGTTCAGCCCGCCTGAGCCCGATCCCCAGCCCGACCCGGCCCCGGCTTCAGCCTTGTATACCTCATATGTCCCGCCAAAGCATCGATCCAGTCTATTCGGTTCTTTAGTTGGGGCACTATGGACCTACGTTCGGAGTTCCTTGTTCAAGCCGTAGACTATCGAGAGATGTTCAAGGGGCTCCTGGCGGTCGATCCTTCCCTCAAGTCCCAAGTAGACACCAGCATAGGCTGGGCCAAGCATTTCCTCAAGAAACAGGACAGGATCGTCTGGTTCCTCCGGTGGGCCCGTGCCGCCATGGCGACGAGAATACCCGAGGAGGGGCCGAATCTCCCCAACGGCACGCAGTTGCAGGTGAACCCCCAGGCGGCGGCCTTCCGCCAGTCCCTTTCCAAGGACATCGAGGAGCTCGGGGACTTCACCGTGAAATCCCTCCGGGAAGGACTGGAGCACTACCTGAGCCTCCCGATCCCCGAGATACAGGCCAGGACGTTCAAGAACGAGAGCCCCGAGGCCCTGCTGCGGAATGCCTTCCCCGGGTTGGAGGAAGAGTTCAACAAGGCCAGGAAAAACCTCCTCAGGCCCAGGCCCGAGGACGAGATCGTCATCCGGTTCCCGGACGGCTGGGCATGGTGGAGGCTGCCCAGGGCGTCGTGCTCCGACGAGGCCGACGCCATGGGGCACTGCGGGAACTCCCCGCAGAAGGACAATCCCAGGCAGGAGATCCTGTCCCTGCGGCAGCCGAGGATGGTCGGCAAGGAGACGTGGTGGGAGCCGCACGCGACCTTCATCTACAACAAGAACGGCTACCTCGGGGAGATGAAGGGCAAGCAAAACAACAAGCCGGTGCCGAGGCTGCATCCCTACATCATAGAACTCCTGAAGAACCCCATGATAAAGGGCATCGTCGGAGGGGGATACAAGCCCGCCAACAATTTCAAGCTGAGCGACCTGAGCCCCGAGATGTACCGGGATTTGATCGCCGTCCGCCCGGACCTCGGGTCCCTGTCCGTAAGCCCCCAGATAGAGAAGATCATCGAAAACCTGGAGCTCGAACCGGACGCATGGAATCCCGCGGACGAGGTGTTCGTCGTCAACAGGTGGGCTACCGGGAAGGACTTCCTCTACTACCATACGGGGTATGACGGGAGGGAGGTGCTGGACCTGTACTTCGACGCGGATGTCGCCTCCGCCCCCAGCTCCTGGGATTTGACCAACCTCCTGGAGGAATGGTCCGACAGGGAACACCACATATGGGAGGAAGGCAAGTGGATCGACGTAAGGGGCCCGAACTACCTCAGCAACTTTGCCCTGGACCTGGCATACCAGAATCCCAGCAAGGTCCCATCCGACTTCGCTCCCATGGAGAAGGACAGCGTCGAGGAGCTGCTGGATGCCGTGGACCCGGACGGCAAGGCCACCGAGGCATACTTCCGCTACCTGCGCTCTCCCAGGGGGGGCGGGGCGGGGGAGCCCGCCCTCTGCGAGGCGCTCAAGCAGGCGGTGGATGTATATTCCGCCACGCAGCCGGGCGAGTACGATGCGGAAAGCGAGGTCGAGGCGGCCCTGGAGATGCTCGGGCACGGCGAGAACTGGGGCACGGACGTCGAATACGGCGGGGACGACCAGCCGGTCATACAGACCCTGCCCCTTTCCAAGGCGCAAGAGTACGCCGACCAAGTGGAAAACGGGGGCAGGAGGGAGATACCGGACTGGGACCAAGACATAGACGTTCCCATAGGAGGAGGAGACTGGTTCACCGAGGACAGGTACTCGGATTACCTCAAGGAGAGGCTGGACGAGTACTTCGGCGAGAAGCCCAAGATGCCTCCGGGGTTCCACATCCCGAACGAGGGGGAGGAATACAAGGAGCCCTGGACCCCGTCCCCGCAGCACCGCCGCCTGTTTCCCGAGCCCGAGGCCGGG
>JBEKOT010000254.1:0-2065 GCA_049521495.1 Syntrophorhabdales bacterium
AGTCCCTCCTCATCTTCCAGCGTTAGAAAGGCAAACCCCTTTGCCGTGGGGGGCATCTGCAGACAGACGGTCAGCCCTGCCACCCTTACGTCCTTCCCGGAAGGGTATTCAGGGAGGGCCGAGCTCGGGAGCCTGCCCGTCCTTGCCAGGCTCTCCCGGTACCGGTCCAGGATGTGGCCGCTCGCGGAAAAACCGTGAACTGCGTAGTCCGCCGCCAGCTTTTCATTCCAGGCCATCTCGTCGAGGCGCACCTCTTCGTCTGCGGCGAAGTCGATGTTCCCACGGTTATAAGCATCGAGAAAGCCCGATTTCCAGAGTACCCGCCTTCTCGATCCGTCGAGGGCATCGAAGGCGCCCGCCATAATGAGCCCCTTGAGCGACTCCCTGTCGAGCTTTGTCCTGATGTAAAAATCCTTGAAGGAAGTGAAATATCCGGCCTGTCTGGCCTTCATGATCCTCCCGGTGCGCTCCTCTCCGAGTTCCCTGACGTACCTGAAGCCGATCCTTATACCCCCTCTCTCCACCGAGCACGGCCATAGGCTCCGGTTGATATCCACAGGCAGGACCGCCACCCCATGCCTTTTGGCATCGCCCACCACTACCTCGGGGATATAAAAGCCCATGGGCTGATTGTTGAGAAGGGCGCAGTAGAACTCGACCGGGTAATAGGTCTTCAGGAAGGCCGACCTGTAGACAAGGACGGCAAAGCTCATGGCATGGCTCTTACAGAAGCCGAACTCGGCAAAACCGCCGATGAGGTCGAAGATCCTGTTCGCCGTCGCCTCTTGCACGTCTTTTCCTTTCGCCCCTTCGACGAAGCGCGCCCGCCACTTCTGCATCTCGAGAAATGCGTTCTTCCTGCCCATGGCCTTCCTGAGCAGGTTCGCTTCCCCGGGGGAGAAGTCCGCGATCGCCATGGCTACCTGCAGTATCTGCTCTTGATAAAGGATCACCCCAAGGGTCTCGTCCAGGATGGGGACAAGCAAAGGGTGGAGGTGGACGACCTCCTCGACCCCCTGTCGCCTTTGAAGGTAGGGATGGACCATGTTGCCTTGGAGGGGGCCGGGCCTGATGAGGGCCACCTCAACCCCCAGGTCTTCAATGGAACGCGGCCTCAGCCTCGGCAGCGTCTGCATCTGGGCCCTGCTCTCCACCTGAAAAACCCCGACCGTATCGGCCCGGGCGATCAGGTCATAGACTGCCGGGTCGTCTTCGCTCAACTCGTCGAGGTGAAGGTCAATACCCCGGTGTTCTTTCACGAGGCTCACCGCCTCATCGATCAACGAGAGCATCCGCAAGCCCAGCAGGTCTATCTTGATGAGGCCGGCATCATCGACGCCGTCCTTGTCCCATTGGCAGACAACCCTGCCTTCGGCCCGCGCCCGCTCGAGGGGCACGATCTCCGTGATAGGGCTCGACACGACGAGCATGCCGCCCACGTGTATGGAGAGATGGCGAGGGAAATCGGCTATTTTTTCACAGAGGGACCGGAAATGCTTCCAGGCTTCCGAGTCTATAAGGCCTGCGAACTCGCCTATCTCCTTCAGGTCTTCCACGACGCGGGCAGCACCGTAAGCGCTCACCGATTTCGCCATGCGGTCGAGGATGGGGGGGCTGATGCCGAGGACCTTGCCTACCTCCCGTATCGCGTTGCGTCCCTGGAACGTCACGTATGTGCAGACCATAGCCGCATGCTCTTCGCCGTACCTGTCGTACACATAGCGAAGCACCTCTTCGCGGCGGTGCGTTGCGATGTCTATATCGATATCCGGGACTGCAAACTCGTTCAGGAACCTCCCGACGAAGAACCTGTGCTTTATCGGGTCCACCGGCGTAATGCCAAGGAGATAGGCAACGAGCGAGCTTGCGGCCGACCCCCTCCCTTGGGCCGGGATGCCGCTTTTTTTTGCAAACTCCATGATGTCCCGCACGATAAGGAAATAACCGCAAAGACCTTTGCCCTCTATAAGCTGAAGCTCATGGTCAAGACGCTTCGAGACCTCTTCGGGCAGCGTTTGTCCGTACTTGCGGCGCGCCGCCTCCAGGCAAAGCCCCTTCAGGTATG
>JBEKOT010000255.1:0-2061 GCA_049521495.1 Syntrophorhabdales bacterium
GTACGCACGTTTGCTGCTGTGGTCACTTGCATTGCTGCTGTTCGCGTCGCCCGGAGGTATCATGGCGCAGGGCCGGGAGCCGGCGGGACAGCCGAACTTCAGACAGGAGGAGCTCGACCAGATGCTTGCACCCATCGCCCTTTATCCTGACGGCCTGCTGGCGCAGGTCCTGATGGCGGCCACATATCCCCTTGAGATCGTCGAGGCGGCCCGCTGGCTGCAGGCGAACCCGAACCTACAGGGGGACCAGCTTGCGGGCGCGCTGGAGCAACAGAACTGGGACCCGAGCGTGACATCGCTGATAAATTTCCCCTCCGTCCTGCAGATGCTCAGTGACAGGCTCGAATGGACCCAAAGACTCGGAGACGCCTTCCTTGACCAAAAGGACCAGGTGATGGATACCGTCCAGAAGCTCAGGCAAAGGGCGCAAGCGCAGGGGTACCTTCAGAATACGAGCCAGGAAAGGGTCGCCGTTGACCCGCAGAGCCAGGCGATCGACATCGAACCTGCCTCTCCCCAGATGATGTACGTGCCCGTATACGACCCGGCGGTCGTTTACGGGACCTGGTGGTGGCCCACCTACCCGCCTTACTACTATTACCCGCCGGGCGTGGCCATTACGGGCGCGTTCTTCGGCTTCGGCGTGACGCTCGGGCTCCCCTGGGGTTATGCATGGGGCGGCTTTGACTGGCACCACCACGGCGTCGTGGTCAACGTCACGAGGAACGCCCGCTTCAATGATCACATAAACAGGAACCGGTATGCGAGCCACGTGACCGCGGCAGGCAGCGGCCAGGGGGTGTGGAGGCATGATCCGGCCCACCGGGGCGGGGTCGCCTACCGTAACGCATCCGTCGCGCAGCAGTTCGGTCGCGGACCTCGCCCGGGCGTCAATACGCGCCAGGAATTCAGAGGCTTCGCCGGCAGTGGAACGGGAAGGGTCGCCGTCCAGGGGTCCAACCGGCCGGCATCAGGGCAGCCTCGGGTTGCAGCGGCCCCTCCTCAGGCCAGGCCCGCGGCGCCCAACAGGCAGTTCTCCAGTCCCGCGCATCAGGAGGTCCAGGGACTGCGAAGCCCGACGGCTTTCGGCAGCGGCAGTCCCGGCAACCAAACACGACAGGAAAGCAGTCGAGGCCATCAGAGCCTATCGAGCGCCCGTGTTTCGGCCCCTTCGGCCGGCAGAAGTTCGGGCGGGGGTGCTTCACACGGCGGTGGACGCGGCAGGTGAGCGCTCAGTCTTGAAGACCCAATTCGCTATGGAGGATATGGAATGTCGCCATTCAGAGATGCCAAGGAAAAGTGGCCTTTAGTCATAGCAGCCGTTCTCGTCATTATCTTCGCGAGCGGAAGCGCTCATGCGAAATCTCAGAAACAGAAGACCTTTTCTTCGCCCGGCGAGGCGGTCAAGACGATGGCCGACGCAGTCAAGGCCGATGACACTACGGCCCTTCTCAGGATATTCGGCCGCGGAAGCAAGGATATTGTCCTGTCCGGCGATCCGGTGGAAGATAAAGAGGGGCATCAGCGGTTCACCAAGCGCTATGAAGAGAAGAACAGGCTGGAGGAGACTTCCGGCAAAGTCGTGCTTTACACGGGTAACGACGATTGGCCTTTTCCCATACCGATAGTGAAAGACGGCAGCCGATGGAGGTTCGATGCAAAGGCGGGCAGGGAGGAGATACTGGCGCGGAGGGTCGGAAGGAATGAGCTGAATACGATGCAGGTCTGTCTCGCTTACGTGGATGCCCAGCAGGAGTATGCTATGATGAAAGGCCGCCAGGGGAACGCTTTTCTCGAGTACGCGCAAAAGTTTGTCAGCGATCCGGGCACGCGTGACGGGCTTTATTGGGAGGCCGCCGAAGGCGAAGAACAAAGCCCCATGGGGCCTTTGTTTGCCTCCGCAAAGGGGACGGGCTACGGAGGTGAGCCATTGGGAGGCGAATCCGCGCCCTATCACGGGTACTTCTACAGGATTCTAACGGCCCAGGGCAAGGACGCACCCGGGGGTGCCCGGGACTACCTGGTCAAAGGCAAGATGATCGGGGGTTTCGCGATGGTCGC
>JBEKOT010000256.1:0-2744 GCA_049521495.1 Syntrophorhabdales bacterium
TCCGACGGGGAGGAGGCGGACGGCTTTTATATCCCCATGAGGGGCCGGGTGAAGATATTCAAGCTCTCACCCGAAGGGAAGGAACAGGTGCTCCATATTATGGGATTCCAGGAGCCCTTCGGTGAAGTCCCCGTTTTTACCGGGGGCAGGTTTCCGGCCCACGCCCAAGCCATAGAAGAGAGCCTCCTGATCTTCTTCCGGGGGTCGGCTTTCACCGACCTTGTAAGGGACGACCCTTCCCTTGCCATGAACATGCTGGCCTTACTGTCGCAGCGACTGAGACAGTTCGCCGGTCTTGTCGAAGAGTTGTCCCTGAAAGAGGTGCCTGCCAGGCTGGCCTCTTACCTTATCTATCTGAGCGACCGCGCGAAGGGGGAGCCCATCGTTCAGCTCGACATACCCAAGACGCTCCTTGCCAACGTGCTGGGCACCATGCCGGAGACCGTCTCCAGGGTTTTGGGCAGGATGGCGGCCGAGGGGATCATCGAGGTCGAGGGGCGCCGAATCAGGCTTCTCGACAGGGCAAGACTGGACGACCTTTCCTCCGGGGCAGGCTCGCTGCGCTAAAGCGAGCGCTGTTCCCTTCGTTTCCAAGCCCGCCTTGTGGTAGAGTAATGCAATGGCAAAGGCGAAGCGCATAGGGTGTACGGAACGGTCCGCGAGGATCGCGCCCTTCTACGTCATGGAGCTCCTCGAAAAGGCGCAGGCCCTCGAGGCCAGGGGCGAGAAGGTGGTCCATATGGAGATAGGCGAACCCGATTTCGCGACCCCGCTGTCCATACGGCAGGCAGGGATCAGGGCCATCGAGGAGGGACATACCTTCTACACGCACAGCCTGGGGTTACCTAGTTTGCGCGAGCGGATAGCCGCGCATTACACCGAGACTTACCGCGTCAGCGTGCCGGCAGACAGGATCATAATGACAAACGGGACTTCGGGCGCATTCTTCCTTCTGTGCGCAGTGGTGGGGGAGTGCGGGGCCGCACCGCACCTTGTCATGGTTTGCAGCCCCGCGAACCCGACCGGCACGATCTACAGCGGTGATTCCCTGTCCCGCTTGAACGCCGTGGTTGCCGCGAAGGGCGGATGTCTGGCCGTCGACGAGATTTACTCGGGCCTGACCTATGAAGGGGAATTCCCGTCGGCCGTCACCGTATCGGACGATATAATCGTGATCGACGGCTTCTCCAAGTCTTACGCAATGACAGGCTGGAGGCTCGGTTGGCTCGTCGTGCCCCGGTGGCTGGTGAGGCCCATCCAGAGGGTTGCCCAGAACGTCTTCATATCCCCCCCGACCATAGCCCAGCACGCGGCCCTTGACGCCTTCGACGCGGCCCTGGAAATCGAGGCGATGAAAAAAACGTACAGAGAAAGGCGGGCGTTCCTCTTTCCCCGACTGAAAGAACTCGGCTTCAGCCTGCCGGCGTGGCCCGAGGGCGCCTTCTATATCTACGCCGGCATCGGGAGATGGGGAATGGACAGCATGGAGTTTGTGGAAAGGGCGCTCATGGAGGCGAAAGTGGCCATCACTCCGGGCTACGACTTCGGCGCCTACCGCGCTGGATCGTTCGTCCGCTTCTCTTACGCGAACAGCCTGGAAATGCTCAAGGAAGGGTGCGACAGGTTGTCCGGCTGGCTGCGCGGCCTCTGACGGCAGTCCTATCGGATCTTCTCCCCTTCGCGCCTCCGGAAGTTATTGTATTTGCACCGTTTTATTTTTGTTGACAATAGTCGCAGAGTCAAAGACAATTATGGCAGGTGAAGGCTATAATGCTGGTTTTTCTCTTTGCGACGTTGCTCTGCGTCATCCTCCCCTTTCCTCTCGCCGTTCAATCTGCCGCTGAGACAATCGACATGGAACAGCAAGGAACCGTGGCGCAGGAGACGCCTTCCGGGCCGGTCGAAGGGGATATAATGCCCCCGGCCTTCAACCTGCTTGACGAGATCCGCCGCGCTCAGGAATTCCTGCAGAACAAGAGCGCGGGATACGGCCAGCGGTATTGCAAGACCAAGGTTACGTTCGTCGACAAGAGGGGCAGGAAGAGAACGAAGCTCCGCTACGGAACCATAGTGAAGCCCAACTTTCTGCTGGCGGTCGAGAACCTTCGGGACAGACAGCTTCAAGAGGTGCTGGTTACGGAAAAAGGCTGCGCCACGGAAGGCTTCCACGTCATCCAGTTGAGAATCAACGGCGTCGCGTCGAGATTTCGCGTGGCTTACCCGGAGGACATGACTGTCCTCGCCATCCGCACGATCGTCCACGGCCGTTATGGCGACTACGAGGAAGTAGTCTATACCCCCTACGGTCCCGAGATCGACACACCCGAGATCCGCGGGGCGGGCTACACGTACCTTCGCGATCAGATCGAGTCTGCCCGCACCGATTTAGAGAACCGGGGGGTCAGACTTCGCGCCCTTGGCTCCCTTGTCCAGTCCGGCAGGCTCGCTGACCTCCTTCTTGTTCTTTCCATTATCGAGCATATGGACCCCGGGCGTTTCAAGGCGTGCCCCTATGACCAGTTAGGGGCGCTGATACGGGAGGTGCTGACCGTCGTCGGGGCAAACGCTTCCAACGCGTACGCATACAGCAAGTCTCCTGCCGGCGCGAGGGGCCTTTTTCAGTTCATTCCGTCTACCTATGAAAGGATACGCCGGAAATATCCTGCGGCGGCCCTCAACAGGGACTTCGTCCTCGGGAGCATGGACCATGTAAATGGCGCAAAAGCCTCTATCCTTCTTTTCGA
>JBEKOT010000257.1:0-2034 GCA_049521495.1 Syntrophorhabdales bacterium
GGTCGGAGGTGTCGGCATTGAGTCGTTGCTCAATCGCCCGCGCCGCCAGTCCTAGGGTTCGGCGTCGCAGGGCCACCTCCAGCGCCTCGAAATCGAGGTCCTCCACCGCCCCCGGCCCTAGCCCGACTTTACCGAGTTAGCAAGGGGTGGTTAGTCCAGCGGCAGAATTCTCAGTCTCGGCGACCGCTCCAAATGCGGTCTGGACGGGGATGCCCCTCTGGCGGCTTCTGCACCTGCTTGTATGACCTAACATAAAGAAACTTGCTTTTCCCTGCTCGCCCTCCCAGGCACCGCCTATTGTGGCCACGGTCTGCCGATAATACTACACCTTGACAAAGCATCGTGGATGGTGTATGACCTAACGTATGCCGGTCGGCCTCCACAAGAAAATCATCCGCGGCCACCCCTACTGGTACGCCCGCGAATGTCAGCGTGTCAAGGGCAAACCCAAAATCACCTGGCAGAAGTACCTGGGAAAGGCCGAGGACATCGTCCGGGGCCTCGAAGCTCGCCCCCAGCCACCCCCGCCCAAGGAAATCGCGCTGGGGGATTTCGCTGCCCCCGCCGCTCTGTATGACCTGACGCGCCAGTTGGATCTGGTGGCCACGATCGATCGCCATGCCGGCAAAAGGGAACAGGGGATCGGCGTCGGAACCTACCTCACCCTCGCCGCGCTGAACCGCTGCCTGGCTCCTACCAGCAAGGCCGGGATGGCCGACTGGTATGAGAGCACCGTGCTGCGCCGCCTCCTCCCCGTCCCCCGTCCGGCGCTCACCAGCCAGCGCTTCTGGGACCACATGAGTTACCTGGACGCCGAGAAGATCGCGGCCATCGAGCAAGACCTCACACGCACGCTCATCGAGCGCTTCCAGATCGATCTCTCCTGCCTCCTCTACGATACGACCAACTTCTATACCTTCATCGACACCTTCAATGCCGCGCCCTCGCTCGCCCAAAGGGGCAAGAGCAAACAGAAGCGCATGGACCTGCGGATCGTGGGGCTGGCGCTGCTGGTCACCCGCGATTTCCATATCCCCCTGTTTCACCACGTTTACCCCGGCAACGCCCACGACGCCACCACCTTCGCCTCGCTTACCGAAACCCTGCTGGCCCGCTACCGCCTCTTCGCGCAAAGCGTCGAGGGGATCACGCTCGTCTACGATAAGGGCAATAACAGCGAGGCCAATCAGGCCCGGTTCGATCAGAGCCCCTATCATTTCGTGGGCTCCCTGAGCCCGGCTCAACACCCGGATTTGATGCGCATTCCCCGCTCCCGCTTTCACCGGCTGGAAGGGGAGGAGCTGGAGGGATGTCTCGCCTTTCGCATTCGCAAGCACGTCTTGGGCGCCCACCGAACCGTGCTGGTGACTTATAACCCCGAACTCTTCCTCGCCCAGTCGTCCACGCTCCTGCGCGAAATCCGCAAGCGCACCCGCAAGCTCCGCGAGCTTCAGTTGCACCTGGCCCATCCCCCGGCCAAGGGCAAGACTCCCCGGCTCGATTCGGTCCACCAACAAGTTCAGGAGATTCTCTCCGGACGCCATATGAAAGACCTCATTGACGTCAAGGTCTACCAAAAGGGCGGCAAGCCGCGTCTCAACTATCAGGTTCGAGAGAGCGCTTGGCAGCGTCTCCAACGGACGCTGCTGGGCAAAAATCTCCTCTTCACCGACCAGGAAGCGTGGAGCGACGAAGACATTGTGCGGGCGTATCGAGGTCAATACCATATTGAGGAGGCCTTCAAAAGAATGAAGAATCCCCACTTTGTCAGTTGGCGGCCGCTGCATCACTGGACCGATCAGAAGATTCGCGTCCATGCCTTCTACTGCGTTCTGGCTCTGCTCCTCAGCTCCCTGCTGCGTCGAGCCCTCGCCCAGAAGGGAATCGATCTCAGCATCGTGAAAATTCTCCTCACGCTGTCCCAGGTCAAGGAAGTGGCGCTCATCTATCCCGACCGCCGAACCCTTCCTGTCATCTCTTACACTTCCCTGACGCCTTTCCAGCAACGCCTCGTCGAAGCTCTTGACCTGAGGC
>JBEKOT010000258.1:0-2537 GCA_049521495.1 Syntrophorhabdales bacterium
CGCAATTGATGCACCCCGTTTTCACTCGCGTCAGGTTTTCAACAGAGGTGAGTATGTCGAGGACGGCTTCCCGTTTCCTTGCTGCAGGCACCAGTTGGAGGAGCGAGATCATCATGACCAAAAGAGTACATATCAAGATCGATGCCAGCACCCAGTTCGGTATGGACCGATCTATATTCCCCCTCAATAGACCGATATCCGTCGCGGAGTCGAAGGTTAAAGAGAACTGACGGTGGGCGTCAAAGGTCGGAATGGCGGCTTTAGGTCGGAATACCGTCCTATCCGAAGACGGTCATCAGCAAGATAAAACAGGGAACCGGGCGATGCCCTAAGGGCAGCGGCGGAATTGCCGGGTCTCCGGATAAAAGCTGATCGGGCGGGCAAAAAGATCGGCCTTACGTCTTCTAGGTCACGATCCCGACCCTCTCGCGGCGCGTGGGGATCTTCAGGCTTTCCATTTTAGTATAGAGGGTCGAAGGCCTTACCCCCAGCACTTCGGCCGCACCGCCTGGTCCTTTTATCCTCCACCCGGTCGTTTCCAGGACATCTATTATGTGCCGATACTGCACCTCCTTCAGGTTGCGCCCAGTGGGGTGTCTGCTGGCGGCGGATCGTGGCACATTCACTCTGAGCTTATCACCGGTGCTGATGATGACTGCCTGTTCTATTACGTTCCTCAGCTCCCGGATATTGCCTGGCCATTTGTAGCGCTGAAGGTCATCCATGGTCTTTCTATCCGCCCATTTGATCTTTTTCCCCATTTTCAGCGAAAATTCGTAACGCGGACATTGACCCGGATCGTCTGAGGGCCGCCAAGCCGTTCAAACTCTCCGTCCTGCAGCACTCTTAGCAGCTTGGCCTGCAGTTCGAGAGGCAATTCAGTCACCTCATCCAAAAAAATCGTGGAACCGTTGGCGATCTCGAACCGGCCTATCTGCCTCGAGAGGGCGCCGGTATACGCTCCTTTTTCCCTCCCGAAAAGCTCGCTTTCCACAAGGGCGGCCGGCAGGGAGGCGCAATTGACTTTTACCATCACCCTTTCCTTCTGCCTGCTCAGCCGATGAATACACTTGGCAATCAGCTCTTTCCCGGTGCCTGTCTCGCCCATGATCAGAACAGTCGAACCTGTACGGGCAACCTGTTCCGCCTGAACCAGAACTCGCTTGAGTGCATCGCTCCGGCCGACAATGTCTTCATACTCGGTAGAAATCTTGGCTTCTTCGCGGAGATAATCATTCTCTCTCTCCAATTGCTGTCTCAGCTCCTTCAGCTCCATCTCTTTCCGCTTCCGCTCGAGTCCGTTTAATAAGATCTCTCCCACGAGCCGCAACCGCGGGATATGGCCGCGGTCCCACGCTCGCTCTTCACGCACGGTATTGATAGTGATCACATGAGTGACCCGGCCTCCAACCTTGAGCGGGATCGCAAGCCATGAGCGAATTCCCATTTCGACATGGGATTTTAAGTCATCCTTGGCTTCGTGGGGCAGTTGGTCCGGTCGCTCGAAACATGCAATTCCTCCATGCTTGATAAGCCGATCGTAGGCCCAGGGGAAGAGAGCAGCGAGATTGATATCCCCCGATACCCGCTCGACGCCTTCAGCATAAGAGGCATGGACGACCCGGGCGAAACGGTCTTTTTCCCGGATTTCCAGTATGCCGCAGCGGTCCGTCCCAAAGAACTGCCGAACCTGCCGCAACGCCGCATCGATTTCCGAATCGACCCGATCACCCGGCACATTGATGAATCTCGTCGAAAGAGCGGTAAGTAACTGTTCGAACTTTGCCGGATGCCGGAGTCTCTCACGATTTCTTGCGCCGTCGTTGCCGCCCATATCGTATACCTTAGCCGAGCAGGGAGCAGCTGACATGGGGGAATATAAACCACCAGAGATCGGATCAGGTAGAGGAGGACTCTTCAGCGGTCATTCGTGGAGAAGATGGTCTTTATTCCCTTCTGCTCATCAATGTAATTACTTCCCTTCGAAAAGGAAAGCCCCTGCGTTCCCGCACAATCCGGGGACGGTATTCCGACCTCGAGGCATCATACCGATCTTCCCTTTCATCATGTTTCCCTTTGCCCCTTTCGCTGCCGAACCGGACATCACCATCTTACAAGGGAATACGGCCGCCTCATGCCGACTGTCGGACTGGCATCAATCTTGATATACACTCTCTCAACCATATGGCTCCGGTCCTTCAAGGGCTTCCGGTGGAGTCGAAAAAGGTGACCGGCCCGTCGTTCCCGGACATACTGAGAGCGAGCGGGAGATCAAGGATCCGGATGATCGGTCCATTTGAGCGCAGAAAAACAAAAGGAGGTTAGAGCATGAAGACAGTTCTCGTGATCGTGGCGGTAGTAATGGTGCTGGCCATGGCCGCGCCCGTGCTGGCTC
This sequence comes from Syntrophorhabdales bacterium, assembly GCA_049521495.1. GTDB lineage: Bacteria > Desulfobacterota > Syntrophorhabdia > Syntrophorhabdales > WCHB1-27 > CAWEPK01. The sequence continues at coordinate 2,396 of JBEKOT010000258.1, forward strand.
AGTCTACGGACTACAGCAAAATGTCTACGGACCAGTTGTACCAGTTGAAGCAGCAGGGTGTCCCGCCGGACCAAAGGAATAATCTGGAGTCGGAGTGGGTGAAGCGGGCCGCCCGTATGACGCCGGAGGAGCGGCAAAAGTA
>JBEKOT010000259.1:0-2021 GCA_049521495.1 Syntrophorhabdales bacterium
CTCCTACCTTTATAAATGTAACCCTCAGGAACGCAGATGCAATTAACTCTCGAAGGGCGGCGCAGACGGACCTCTTTGACCATTCCGCTCAATCCATCCGGTCTAAGAATTACATCTACAGTAATGGTCGTAAAATAGAGGCAAAAGGTTACAGGCAAGAGAACCCTGGCCGGCCCTTCCCGGACCTGGGGAGAAGGGCCGGGGAATATAATCCCTTTGCCCGCTGGCCTTTACAACGTCCGCACCAGTGCTTATATGTGTGCTTAAGGCTCGCTTTCCCGAGGCCGGTTGGTTCAAAAACCGGTTGGGCCTCGAAAAAGACAGCAAGGAGGATTTGAAGGATGAAGACGGTTTTCGCGATAATGGCAGTTGTAATCGGTCTGGCACTGGCCGCGCCCATAGTCGCTCAGACGGACTTCGGCACGATGTCGACCGACCAGTTGTACCAGATGAAGCAACAGGGCGTCCCTCCTGAAGAAAGGGCAGCCTTCGATGCGGAATGGGCTAAAAGGGTCGACAACATGACACTTGACGAACTGACAGTGTATCAGGTGCCCCGCTCCGAGCAGGAGATGGCCAAGATGCAACAGCGGCGCAGCTCGCCCACCCCCCTGAACCCATAATACGGAGGCTCCCTCCCCTGGTTGGAAAGAACGAAAGGGGGCGGGAAGACCCTTTTCCGCCCGCCCCCGATATTCACTGCCGCGACGCCCTCCGACTCTTCATCTTTCGCGCCTGCCGGACGACGTCGATGACCGTCCCGTCGCGATACTCAACAACCGCCGCGATCTCCCCTCCTGCGGGAAAGGCGACGGGTGCGGCCGCCCTTTGCCGGCCCAGACGCTCGAGATCGTGAATATCCTTAACCGGCAGTCCCGCTCCTTTCAACCTGTCAGAGAGGTCGCTGCGACGGGGGTTGACGGCAACCCCCCGATCGGTAACCAGTACATCTACTGTCTCTCCCGGCGTCGTCACCGTGCCGACCCGATCGACGACGAGCGGGAACTTTCCCCGAACAAGCTCGGCGACGACTATGGTCAGGCCGGCGCCTGCCGCCGCATCGCTGTGTCCCCCCGATCCGCCCCTAATAACGCCGTCCGAGCCGGTGACCACGTTTACATTGAAGTCCGTATCTATCTCGGTCGCACCGAGGAGCACACATTCTAGCCTGTTTACCGCGCAGCCCGCGTTGAAGGGGTTTGCATAGCAGCTTGAGCCTATCTCCACGTGGTCCCGATTTGAGGCAATGGAGCGGACGGCGGCGAGGTCGAACCCCTGGACATCGAGTATCTTCCTGAAAATGCCCTGCTCCAGCAACTTCACCATCTGGCCGGTGATCCCGCCCAAAAGGAAGCTCCCCGTCGCCCGGTTCTCTTCCATCATCTTGCCGATAAAATGGGCCGCGGCCAGAGACGCCCCTCCTGCGCCTGCCTGAAAAGAAAACCCATCCTTTATCAGTCCGGCAGCCCGGACCACTTCCGCCGCGGTCTTCGCGATTGAAAGCTTTACCGCGTCTTCCGTACTCTCGGTCGTGCCCGAGACAATACCTTCCGGGTCGCCCGCCTCCTCTTCCTTAACCACATAGTCGACTCGCGTCTGCGGGATGGAGACGGGGGTCAAAGGATACGGCACCAGATGAGAGGTGACCGCCACGACGAAGCGCGCGTATTCCGCGTCGGGGAAAGCATAACCGAGGGAGCCGCAGGCCGATGGTCCTTCCACGCCGTTGATGTTACCATAATCATCTGCTGCCGGGGCGGCGATGAAGGCGACATCGATGGTAAGCCGGCCGGTTTCGATGGCCCCGGCCCGGCCTCCGTGGGTGCGCAAGATTACAGGTCGTGGAAAGATGCCCCTCGATGCGGCCTCTGCCACAGGGCCGGAGATATAGCCCGTGTGCAGGGCAGCGACGACGCCGGTTTTCACATGGTCGACGAGGGGGGCATGGACGGGGAAAACCGCGCTGAGGGCTACTTTGAGGCCCTTGATGCCCATCCTGGACGCAACAGCGAGGACGCGGT
>JBEKOT010000260.1:0-2017 GCA_049521495.1 Syntrophorhabdales bacterium
GTTCCTCATGTATCATAGAGCAAGGAATGAAAATGGACCGTGAAGAGCGACGTTCCGACTACCGTACGGACATTGATATCCGCACCCTCCCCTTTTTCGGATCCTGGAACGGCTTTCTTTTGGAGTACTTTCTTGTAAACTTGAGCAGCCAGGGGCTGCAGATAGGCATAGTCTCCTCAGCCGACGAGTACCGGACCGTGAAAGCAGGCGATCAAATTCAACTCCATCTTGCGTTGCGGTCCGAGGAAATAGTATTCGACCATGGAAGGATCATGTGGAGCGAATATGATAAGACGAGATCTCTTATGCTTTGCGGAACGTCTCTTGAGGAGGCACCGAGGCGGGTAGGTTCATATTCCTATCCGGTATCCCTGTCGCTCGAAACGTCAGACATTTTCCTCGAAGACTCCAGCTGCGAATCTGCGGACGAACTTCTTCTACGCATCATCCTCGAATCGACACGGCTGAAGGTCGAGATAGGCGAAATTCTCACCCGTATTATGTCGGCGCTCGAAGCCCGGTCGCATATCGAAGAGCATTCGGGTGCATTTCTCGACTCCCTTACGGCGGGACTGAAAGAGGATGTCAGGCGGCTTGACGCGTGGCACGAGCTGGTACGGCGTGGGGCACCTTCGCACGAATTGCGAGCGGGCGACGGGCTATCCGACCTTAGGGGTCTAATGCGCACGGATTTGAGCGACCGGCTGAGAAAGGAGCGATCGCCCCTCGCTTCGGAGGAGTCGGTTTTGGGCGAAATAAGGTTGCTTGAGGAACAGCTTCTCGTGAACTGTAACAGCGTTGCTTTGCTCTGGCTCGGCTACCTTGCCTTCATGTATCACAACCTGACCTTCCAGTCCTGACATCGAGAACAGCCTAAACAAAGGGGCATTTCAGAAAAAATGAGCTTCCTGCCCGATTGGAACCGTTCCATGCGAAGGGGCCGTGGGCGACCCCCTTCGCGGCTGCTTCAGTCTTAGCTCTGCCGTCCCGGGCAAAAGCACGCTTAACCCGCGCCCGTCTTCGCGCGATAAGACTAAGAGAGACCGTCGATGGATGATACTGTAGGTGCGGCCTTGCAGTCGCCCAAGCAGGTGGACAGAAGGACTTTCTTCAAGAGATTCGCCCAGGTTGCCGGTGTGCTTGTTGTGGGCTCCGGCGCCTGCACGTTGAAGCCTTCGGCTGCCGATGCCTTCTTTTCCTTTGGGCCGAAGATCGACCCCAGGTGGAAGGGGCTAGTCTCGCACCTGAAGGAATACGTAACCCGCTGCTACGTAAAATACGATGCCCAAAAGGCAAAGGCAGCTCTTGCGGCCCTGGGAGACTACGGCATCGGCGAGGACGACGTCTCGCCCCTTCAGAATGTCAATCGCTGTCTCATCTCCAAGGGCATGTTTCTCACGTACTTTTACGTCGAGTCCCCCGTGGTTGTGCCTGCCGTAAAGCTTTTCACCATTGCAAGAAGGGACGTCTTTGCCGGTTACGTGGTAGAGGGAAGCAAAAGGAATAAACTCTTCGGAATCACCCTCGATGACTACGAGAGGGTGCTTCTCGGTGAAGAAATATTTTCGACCGTTGCCGCCCCCCCGGTTGCGCTGCCCTACAACCTCGCTCCCCAGGGGTCGTCGAAGCCCGGCTGGGTGATCGCCATTCCCCAGGGATGGATACATGATCTCTACGGCACGCAGGCCCCGGGCCTGGAAGACCGGCTGATAGAAGAGTTGACCATTCACGAGATCGCCCACATCGTGCACAAAACCAGGGACGAGCTGATACCTTTCCTGGCCCAGTTTGGTTACCGGGTGGATGAGGAGAGGCCCCTCGTGAACGTAGATAACCTCCTGGACTACCTCAGGAGCCGGAGGCTCACTTACCACCAGGCAGAACGCCTCATTCTAGAGCGGATCTATTATGCCGACGCCTACTACGGAAGTTCAGGCCACTTCTCCCATATGAGCGCCCTAAAACAGATCAAGGAAGGGATCATCAGATTGTCTGAAGAGGTGAACGGGCAGGATCC
>JBEKOT010000261.1:0-2533 GCA_049521495.1 Syntrophorhabdales bacterium
GTGGCCATTATCGGTTCGGGGCCTGCCGGGCTCGCGGCAGCCTATTATCTGAGGAGGGATGGACACGGAGTAACGGTCTTCGAAAGGGCACCCGAACCAGGAGGTATGCTCGTCTCCGCCATACCACCCTATCGGCTGCCGAAAGGAGTTGTAGAGAAAGAGATTCGGGCCATGGAGGCCATGGGGATCACGTTCAAGTGTGGCGTTACTGTTGGAAAGGACCCGGCCACGGCAGGCATCATGGAGACTTTCGACGCGGTTTTTGCCGCGGCAGGCGCGTGGAAAGAGCGATCCCTGGGGATTAAGGGTGAAGAGATCACACTGTCAGGACTATCGTTCCTCAATAGGGTGAATAGGGGTTACAGGGAGATGCCGTGGAAGAGGGTCGCTGTAATCGGCGGCGGGAATGTGGCCATTGATGTAGCAAGGACACTTCTCAGGCTCGGAGCCAGACCGCTGGTGCTCTACCGGCGAACCCGGAATGAGATGCCGGCCCTGAAGGATGGGATCGTCAAAGCGGAAGAAGACGGTATCCCTTTCAAATTCCTTACTTTGCCGGTCGAAGCGGCTCGGATAAAGGACGGCGTCCTTCTGACCTGTAGGCGCATGAAACCCGGGCCTCTGGACGCATCGGGCAGGCGAACCCCGGTGCCCAAAGAAGGTTCAGACTTTACCATGACCGTCGATGCGGTTATTAAGGCCATTGGTGAGGAACCGGATACCTCATTTCTCCCTGCCAAACTGAGGCGGAGGGTAAAACGCGGAGGCCGTTCCCCGCTTTTCCTCGACAAGAATCTCTTTGCAGGCGGCGACTTCGTGACCGGTCCCTCAACGGTTATCGAGGCCGTGACCTCCGGGCGAAATGCGGCTCGCGCCATACATTTGTGGCTTCGGGGCGACGAGCCATCTCTCCAGGCCCATGAAGGTGAGCCTCACTTCACCGTACCTTCCTATGATTCGGCCTCTCGTATAAAAGTTCCTGTTATGGCAAGAGGCGAACGGATCAAGGGTCTGGACGAAGAAGATGGGGGCACCGGGGCCGAGGCTATAGTCGCCGAGGCCGGGAGGTGCTTCAACTGCGGCTGCGTGGCGGTAAGCCCTTCAGATATAGGTATGGCGCTTGTAGCGCTGGACGCGAGTATCGTGACAACCAAGCGGACGTTAAGCGCACAAGAGTTTTTTTCTGCCACCGCAACACGTTCGACCATTTTGGCCGATGATGAATTAATAACTGAGATTCAAGTTCCCAAGCCGGCTGCGGGATCGCGACAGATGTACTCAAAGTTTACCTTGCGAAAACCTATCGATTTTGCTATTGCCAGCGTCGCATGCGTTGTGACCATGCAAAATGGCGTCTGTTCCGAAGCTCGTATTGCTCTGGGCGGGGTGGCTGCAGAGCCCGTGCGGGCGAGGGCGGCCGAGAAATTCCTCGCGGAACGGCAGATTGACGGCACAACAGCTGAGGCAGCAGCGCATTTGGCAGTAGAGGGGGCAAAGCCTTTGAGTGAGAATGCCTACAAGATCGAGATTATCAAAAGCCTCGTGAAAAGAGCCATTGTCTCCACAAGTTGTTCCGGGTCGGCAACCAGTGAATAATAAGCGCCGATTTTCGGCTGAGGCAGATGACGCCCTACTCCCAACGCACCAGATTGCCTTTTCCCGGCATGAGGTTGATGTGTTCGCCTCAGGTGAGAGGAACCCGTTCTCTTCTTCACATAATCGACAGGCCGATTACATGCTTTGTAGACAATCAGGCTTAGCTGTGGGGTGCCCAGGAGTGCCCCTATTTTTCTTCAGAAACGCAAAAAAGCAGGTAGAGGGAGGTAGTCATGAAAAGATTTATGAGGGAAGTCCTTTTGTTGGTTTTCGTGGTATCGGCATGCCTTATTGCTTCGGTAAGCTTCGCGCAGGACAAGGTAATGAAGCTGAAGTTCTCCAATTTTTGGCCGGCTCCCCAGCTCACACCCCCCGGTCAGACCTATGACTCGGTTGTGAACGGCATCAGCGACATCGGCATGAGCGCCCTCGCATACACCAGAGGGAGGTTCCCGCTCTCGGAAGTAATTGATCTTCCTCTCGGTTACAGGAGCGGTGTGGCGGCTACGAACCTGGCCAACGAGTATTACAAGAAGTTCAAACCCAGGGAGTTCGATGCGGTCAAAGTTCTCTTCCTTCATGCCCATAGCCCCGGGCTGATCTTCACAAGGAAGCCAGTGGCAAAGATGGAAGATATGAAAGGTATGAAGATCCGCTCCACCGGCCTGAGCAATAAAGTGGTGGAGGCCCTTGGCGGTGTCCCTGTTGGCATGCCTATGACCGAGTCTTATGATGCCCTATCCAAGGGGGTGACGGATGGGATTACGTGCCCCTACGAGGCCATGTGGGGTTTCAAATTAGGCGAGGTTGTCAAGAGCTGTACCGAGGATTACGCGATTGCCCACTCGACGGCATTCTTTGTCGTCATGAACAAGAACAAATGGGCAAGCATGTCCCCTGACACACGGACGGCCATTGAAAAGATTAATGAAGAGTT
>JBEKOT010000262.1:0-3113 GCA_049521495.1 Syntrophorhabdales bacterium
ACGTCTCCTTTCCGCACCTTTTTGTAGGAGAAGAGGTTGCCGGAATCGTGGACGACCCGTACGCCCCTCCGGGCTTCCTCGATATCGAGCACCGGGGCTATCTCCTCATACTCGATCTTCACCCTGGAGGCGACCTCCCTGGCCGCTTCCTCACCCTCTCCCAAAACGATCAGCACGGGCTCGCCCACGTACCTGACCCTGTCCGCGGCAAGAAGGGGCTGGTCCTTGCGGATCACCCCGTAGGCGTTCTGCCCCGGTATGTCCTTGTGGCTTAGGATCCGCGCCGCGCCCGGAACGGCCATCGCCGCAGAAAGGTCGATGGCGACGATCCGGGCGTGGGGTTTTTCGCTTCTCACCACGCAGCCGAAGAGCATTCCTTCCATCTTCAAGTCGTGGGCGAACCGGGCCTTCCCAAGCACCTTCTCGAGAACGTCCACCCTGTCGAGGTCTTCCCCTATGAACAAGACCGGCCTCCCAATTCTTCGGCCAGGAGGTCCCTCACCACCGGCAGTTTGTACGCGAAGGAGGGGCGCAAACCGCTCTTCTCCCTTATCTCATCCGCCACCATCTCTACCGCCTTCGCAATGACAGGGCCTTCCCTCCTTCGCCCCCTAAGAAAATCTTCCGCCCGGCTCGGCCTGAAAGGTACGGGCGTGCAGCTCCCGACGGCGATCCTCACGTCTTCGATCAATCCGCCCTCTTCACGGAGCGCCCAGGCGCAGGACAGGCGGGAAATGGCCCAAGCGGCCCGCTTTGCCACCCTCCGGTACCCTTCTTCGTAGCCTTCGAGCCTATCGACGGATACGGAGCAGAGTAGCTCGGTTTTTCCAATGGTTGTCCTGTAGGGCCCGGTAATGAACCGCTCCAGGCTCTCGGTCCTAGCGCCGCCCGTCGCCTCTAAGGCCAGCATGGCATTATGGACAAGTAGCGGGGCAAGGGAATCTGCGGCCGGGGACGCATTTACCAAGTTGCCGCCCAGAGTGCCCATGTTCCTGATCTGGGGCGACCCGACCTGCGAGCAGGCAAGAGCAAGGCCGGCACAGGCCTTTCTGACGGTCCCGTCGGCAGCGATTTGACCGTGTGTGGCGGCTGCTCCTATCCTAAGGCGTCCGCCTTCTTCCGGAGTTATGCCGGCGATTTCTGAAAGTCCCGCCACATCGATCAGGTAGGAGTGTCTTTCGCCGTTCCTCATCCTAACGACGAGATCCGTCCCCCCTGCAACGATCGCTGCCGCGGGCAGGGACGAAAGCAATGAGAGCGCCTCCTGTCTGCTATTAGCCGTTACGTATGAAAACCGGGGCAGCATCTTTAATCTCCCTTACCGCTTGCCGATTCTATCGCCTCTATAATCTGGACATAACCTGTGCACCTGCACAGGTTGCCGCTCAGGGCTTCCTTTATCTCCTCGCAGGTCGGGTGGGGGTTTTTCAGGAGCAGGCTGTGGAGCATGGCGGGGGTGCAGAAACCGCACTGCACCGCGCCTCGGGAGATAAAGGCCCGCTGGAGGGGGTGGAGGGTGTCCGCATTGCCAAGCCATTCAACGGTCTTGACATCCCTCCCTTCCACCTTTGCGGCCAATGTGAGGCATGCGTAACGGGGCTCATTATCGATGAGGATGGTGCAGGTCCCGCATTCCCCGATCCCGCATCCCTCTTTGACGCTCGTTATGGAAAGCCTCTCCCGGAGCGTGTGCAGGAAAAGCTCGTTTTCCTCCACGTCGCACGCCACCGCTTTCCCGTTCAGCGTAAACTCCACCCGCTTCATACAGCCCTTCTAAACAGCGAGGTAAGATTTCTTTATATAATCGTCGCCGATCAGACTTTCGCTTTTCCCCTCCAGCACGATCCTTCCATGCTCGAGGACATAGGTCCTGTCGGTTATGGTGAGGGTCTGGAACACGTTCTGCTCTACCAGTAATATAGCAACCCCCCGCTCGTGGATCTTTTTGATGATCTCGAATATCTGAAGGACGATGGAAGGCTGCAGGCCGAGGGAGGGCTCGTCGAAGAGGATAAGCTTCGGGCTTGCCATGAGCGCCCTGCCTATGCACAGCATCTGGCGCTCCCCGCCGGAAAGCGTCTTGGCTTTTTGGGAGAGGCGCTCTTTCAGCCTGGGGAACATTTCGCAAACCTGCTCCATCATCTCCCCTATCTTCTCATGCCTCGTGTAGCCGCCGAGATAGAGATTGTCGTAAACGGTCATGTCGGGGAAGACTGATGCCCCTTCCGGGACTATGGCAATACCTAGGCCGATTATCTTCTCGGTACTCATCCCCTTGAGGTCGAGGCCGTCAAAAGAAATGCCGCCGCCCCCTTTATTGCTCCTCTCCTTTACCAACCCGAGCACCGTTTTGAGGAGCGTCGATTTGCCCGCGCTGTTGGGCCCTATGATCGATACGAGCTCGCCCTTTCCTATCCCGATCGTGAGGTCGAAAAGCACCTGCACATCTCCGTAGTAAGCGTCGACATGGCTCACGCTGAGCAGATCGTTCAACATATCCTTTCCCCGAGATAGGCCTGAATCACGCGGTCGTCGCTGCATACGTCAACCGGATGACCCTCGGCGATCTTCTCGCCGTAAGAGAGGACTATCAGCCTTTCACAGACGCCCATGATGGCCTGCATGATGTGTTCTACGACGACGAGCGTCTTCCCCCTCTTTTTCAGCTCCCTTATAATGTCCATCCCCTCCTCCAGCTCTCTAGGGTTCAAGCCGGCTAGGTTCTCGTCCATCAGGATAAGGTCCGCCCCTGTGCCGAGGGAGCGGGCCAGCTCCAACCTTCTTCTCTTCGGCAGCGATATCTGTGTGGACAGCTTATCTTTCACGTCGTCTATCTTCAGGAACTCCAGTATCTCCCCTGTCCGGCCATCCGCTTCCTTTTTGGTAATGTTCCGGCCGAACATGAGCGCGACCAGTACGTTTTCTTTCACGGTAAGCGTAAGGAACGGCTGCACTATCTGGGAAGTCTTGGTAATGCCTGCCCTGCAGATCCTGTGAGGGGGAAGGTGCGCGATGCTTTTGCCCTTGAAGAAAAGGTCGCCCCCGTCCGGCTTGTGGATACCCGCGATCAGGTTGAAAAGCGTCGTTTTGCCTGCACCGTTAGGCCCTATGAT
>JBEKOT010000263.1:0-2179 GCA_049521495.1 Syntrophorhabdales bacterium
CTATGTCTTCTTACGTGGTCGTAGGAACGTGGAACACGAAGGGGGAGGAGCTCGATTTCCTCTGCGATGAGATAGGGCGATTGGGCCACAGGGCTATTAAACTCGACGCTTCTTCGCAGGTAGTCTCCGATTCCAGGGACGCCTCCATTTCGGCAGCGAAAGACCGGGCCGTTGAAAAGCTGAAAGATATCATGGAGAAGGAGGAGATCGCGGGCGCGGCGGCCGTGGGGGGAGGCACCCTGCTCTTCATGGCCGTAGGGATCATGGAGAACCTGCCTCTCCTGATGCCGAAGGTCATCGTATCGACGATGGTCGCGAACAGCCTTCCCGCCTTTCGCAGCCACAAGGACATCACCTACATCCAGTCGCCTTGCGATTTCGGCGCCCTCAACCCCCTGTCCAAGTCCGTCCTGGAGAACGCGGCAAGGGCGCTCACTGCTATGAAAGAGGGGCTGCCCGAAATGGAGCGGGGCGCCATCGCCATTACCGCCATAGGGATCATGGGGGTCTATACCGAGGAGATAAAGGCCTTCTGGCGGGAAAAGAATTTCGCCCTCGTGCCCTTCCATTCGGCGGGCGAAAGCACGATGGCCATGGCCGAGCTCGGGAGGGCAAACTTTTTTTCGGGCATCCTCGACCTTGCCCTTCACGACGTTATCGACTACGTGGCTCTCGGCGCTTACGGAAATATCAATAGAGAAAGGTTGAGGTCCTATCTATCGATGGACGTACCGGCGGTGATCGCACCCGGGGCAGTCGACGCGGTCGCTTTCGTGCCGAAAGACAACTCGGTCCCCCCGCGCTTCAGGAAGAGAAACCTTTACAGGCACGACTTCCGGTGGGCCTTCAAGACGACCAGGCGCGAGGCGGTGGAAGCGGCACGCTGGATAGGGGGGATCGTGGAGGAGACGAAGCCGGAGCATATGCTCTTTCTCATCCCCCTCAAGGGCTGGTCCTACCCCGGCGATGAGGGCAAGTCTTTCTACGACCCTGCCCTCATGGAAGCCTTTCAAAAGCAGTTAAGAAGGTTTGTGAGGGACGATCAGCTAGTCGCCGTCGACCTGTCCATCAACGATCCACGATTCGGCATCATGGCTTCACAACGTCTGTGCGATCTCATGGAAAGAAAATCGAGGGCGCCGGAATAAGCCGGGATATAGCTCTATATGAGGAGCCTCGGGCCTTTGCTGCTATTCCTCGCATCCACGAAGCGGTTCAAATTCTCGGAAGTGCCTTTTTGCCGGAGATAATTAAGGAACGTTGCTGCTGCGGGCGAAAGGGTTTTGCCCCTCAGGTAGATCACGTCTATGTCGAGGAAAAAAGGTCCCTCCTCAACGGCGATGACGGCCAGTTCGCCTCGCTCCGCCTCCTTCTTAACACACACTTCAGCAAGGAGCGAGACCCCCCTCCCGCTTGCTACGAGTTTTTTTATCAATTCCGTATTCCCCGCCTCGATGATTGCAGAAGGCTTGATGCCCCTCTTCTCGAACTCCCTCCAAACGGACTGCCTCGTCGCCGACCTTGCGTCCTTGCATATCATCGGATACCCGTTCAGTTCCTTGAGGGTACATCGCCCCTTCGACGCGAGGCTGTCTTCCGGAGACGCTACAAGAAGGATCTCGTCCCTGCTCAGGGGAACGTTCTCTATAGCATCCGGATAGGCCACTCTCGCCACAATGGCTATTTCATAATCGTGGGCGAGAACGCCCTTCACCAGTTGACTGTATGATAGGCAGCAGGTATTCGGCAAGGATACTCGTCGTCCCTAACCTCAGCTCCCCCTTCTTGGCCTCGCCGATTTCCTTTATCGTTCTTTCGGCCTCCTCGACCAGGCTAAAAATCCTGTCGGCATACCCGTAAAGAAGCTTTCCCGTCTCGGTGGGCCTCATGTCCTTCCCGAACTTATCGACGAGCTTGAGCCCCAGGCAGCGCTCCAAGGTCCGAACCTGGACGAAAACAGCGGGCTCCGTCACGAACAGCTCCTCGGCAGCCTTGGAGAATGTTCCGTTCTTCGCAACCAGGTAAAAGGCCCTGAGTTGATTCAAGTTTATGTTCACGTTACTAAGTCCTCACCGGGATTGCGGGTCACGTAAAAATTCTAACAAAACTATAAAATTAATTGTATTGATCTGTCAACAGTGAACGAACATAATGGTGATATCTGAAATGCCGTAAAAAA
>JBEKOT010000264.1:0-3210 GCA_049521495.1 Syntrophorhabdales bacterium
GAGTACGGGCCGAAAAAGCCTAACCCTGAGGGGGCACGATCGTCGTACCGACAGGAGGGGCCGAACAACCCTGCCGGATCCCGTTGGCGGATCGAGGGGGGCGGATTCATAGAGATGGATGCAGGGCGCCGTCAATAAAAAGGCCCCTTGAGGGGATCCGGACTCTCCGCTTCGGAGCCGGAGAAAACGCTTTTCGGCGGTTAACCTATCTCCTCCCCGGCTTATTTCACGTCAGGGAATTTCTTATCTTTCGTGTCGCACCCTATCCATGATTTCAACCAGAATAACGGCAATGAAAAACAGCAAAATACGCACATCTTCCACATTCTTTGCCGGGTCTGATTCGGCAACAATTCGCTTGCCTTAATGAAATGATTGTGATAAAAGAGACCGACAACCTGTAGAGAAGGCCGCCCCTTTCGCACATCGCACAGCTTGCCAATCCTGCTTCCGGGAGTCTCTATGCGTATCCGCTTTTCACGGCTGTTCCCTGCTCTCGTGTTCCTCGTCCTCCTCGCCGGCTGCTCCGGCGGCGGAAGCTCTCCGTCGCCTCAGGAGAACCTCCAGAACGTTGTCAACGCCGACTGGACCCAGTACCAGCAGGCCCACGGGGTTCCCGGCGGCGGCATGGCCGTCTACCTCGAAACCCCCACCGGCAATTATTTCGCCTCCTGCGGTATGCCTCCCGGCGTCGATCAGAACACCCGTTTCAGGATAGCGAGCAACACCAAGACCTTCACGGCCGCTGCGATCATGCTCCTCGCCCAGCAGGGCAAGCTGAACCTCGACGACACCATCGTGTCCAATATTCCCGGCCAGGGTATCCCCTACGTGCCCAATACCGCCCAGTACAATATCCCCAACAAATCGAGCATTAAGATCAGTCAGCTCCTCTCCCACACGGCAGGCGTCTTCGACGTCACCAATGCGAATATCCCCGACAGCGGTGTATGTGCCGGCCAACCCTACGCCGGTCAGAGCTATATAACGTACCAGGAGAACATCGACCCAAACCACTCGTTCACGCCCGACGAGTTCGTCGGTGTGGATGCCACGTGCCAGCTGTCTTACTTCGCCCCGGGGGCCGGCTATAAGTACTCCAACACGGGGTATTCGCTCCTCGCCATAATTATCAAGCAGGTCTCGGGCCTGGAGTACGACCAGTTCGTTGCGCAGAACCTGATAGCTCTTCCGCAAACATCGCGGAGGGCAATATCATCTCTACGCCGGCCGATCTCGCCCGGTGGATCAAGCGGCTCATCAAGGCACAGGCCGGACCGAACGCCGCATCCGTGGCTGCAATGATTACACCGAACCCCCTGAGCGGAACCGCCAACTACGGCTTCGGGATATCTTACACGCCCGGCCTGGGATATGGCCATGAGGGCGCACACCAGGGTTACCTGTCGCTCATGGTTTACGACCCCAGCGTTGATGTCACTACCATCCTTTACTTCAACGTCTGGGATTACGCCAACCTGTTTACGGACCAGGGGACCTTATTGCGGCAGGCGGCCAAGGATGCGAGGGCGGCGGTTGGGTACTGAGGTTTCCTTCGTGAAATAGAGCGGCTCGATGTTTTCCTTGCCATACCTCTTTACCGAATGGTATTCAATGAGGCGAAAAGAGTCGGTCCCGGCGCCGAGGCCAGGTCGGGTGCCGGCCACCCGGTTTTTCACGTAGCGGAGCGAACAGGGAGGGAAGGATGGATGCTGCATCCGGTTGAGAGAACGAGAGGGGATCGATAAACAACCATGCTGTCGAGGAGAAATCAAATGGAACTGGGACAGAGGGTTGAGGAGGAGATCGACCGGTTGAATCCCCGGCTGGAAGAACTGGCCGGGGGAGAGGTCGAGCTGATCTCCGTCGACGAAAAGACGGGTACGGTCACACTGCGAATCTTTGGCGGCCGGCTTCACTGATGCGGGCATAATGCCCTCAGTCTGTGGGCTGAAAAGCTATTAAAAGAGGCGGTTCCGGAAGTCCGCGAGGTAAACACGGTCGACTATGCCGTGGAGACCCGTCCGAGGGCTTGAGTACATTTCTGGCGGCGTCCGCCACCTTACCTTCACAAACATCAAGAAAGAGACCCGGGTGCTAAGCATGGCGTATCCTTCGCCCCGGTCCGATCGATCCTGCAGCAGTGCGGAGAAGATTCGAGAAGCAGGGTTAATTACTTAAGAACATCCCGAAAAGGCGGAGTCTCCCGATTCCCTTGTCCTTCCTTGGCTTTTCGGGGAGGGGTGTACGAAAGTGTACGAAAGTGGACGGTTTTGGGGTGCCCGCGCCGCCTGCTTGCGCCTTACGAGGTAATGCAGGCTTGCGGATAGCGGCCGGGGGGCTGTATAATAATCGAAGATCAATCCCGTAGAGGGGCAGGTATCGAAGGACACTGCTATTGCCAGAGAAGCGGCATCCTTTACCGGAGAGGAGGTATTAATCATGACCACCATCGACGCAACATCTGAAGTATTCATGACCGCATTCCGGGCATTGCCGAAGAAGGCGAGAGAGGCCGTGGTCGATAAGATGCTCAGCGATAAGGAATTTCGGGAAGACCTGATGGACGCCGCCATTATTGAACAGCGCCGCAAGGAACCGTCACGGTCTTGCCATAACCGCCTCGTCGGGAAGTAGGAACCGGGCTCGGGCTCGCGCCCACTCTCGAGCATCCGTCTGATACTCGCCGCCTGCCTGCGCCTTACGAGGTAGAAGTAGTATCCCGGCTGACTCCGGAAGTTCTTCCAAAGTCTCCAATAAAGTCCGGCCCGCATTGTCAGTCTCTATATCCGCGGTCTTTCTCTGCTTTCTCTGCGCAACTCCCGACCTTCTTAATTTAGACTCTGTTCGAGAAGAAGAGTTGTCAACCTCTTTCCGACGTCGGAGCTTGTCTTCCAACCGGCAATCCGCCATTGTCCCAGAGGCGCGGCCATCCCCTCGCCCTGCCTTCCTGTAATATTCGCTTGGCGTCTCTTGGAAATCGTGCAATAGTAGACGTAGTAATCGTGCTTGGTGCAGGTAGAAACGTTGCACAGCCTTGAAAGGAGGAAACAATGTCTCCACGCGAGACCCTAAGTGCCAACACTCTATATACTTTCCCCCAATACCTGGACACTACATTAAGGTGGACAACCTCTCCTCTCTGAGGTGAAATATCTCAAGGAGGAGGAAAGGAAAGCATGACAGATCATCGGAAGCGGTACGACGGAA
>JBEKOT010000265.1:0-2726 GCA_049521495.1 Syntrophorhabdales bacterium
TTCAGCGATTTCCCAAAGCCCCCTATAAGCTTCACGGCCTTTCGTATATCCCCTTTCAGGTCTTTGTCCAGAGGTGCGGCCATAATCAGCCCCACGAGCGACTTGCTTCCTTCTCCGTAATAATTCTCGTGGAGATGGGACCAATCGACCGGCTGCCCTCCGTTTATCATTTTTTCCGGCTTCTTTTCGAAATACTCGGCGGGGACAAAACCGTTCTTCCGCCATTCGGCGCTCTGAAGACCGGCGCCATCCCGCATCCTCCATATGCCCTCGTGGGCCGGCACCTCCAGGTCGTACCCCCCTTGGGCCCGGTCGACCCCTATAAGACCCATGGCCGCGACCCCAGCGCCGCAGTATTTGGCTACGTTCTGTATAAATCTTCTCCGGGTGATTTCCTCCGAACTCATTTTGATCCTCCTTTCCGGCTCTCGAAATAGGCTTAAAGAAAGAGCACCCTTTTACTTCACATTATTTTATAACGCCGCAAACAAGTCAAGGAATTAAAGCCAATAACGGGAATGTACCTCCTTCTTCGAGAACCTGTTATTTGCAATCTGTCGGCCTCCGAAATTTCTCTTGACAACTCTCTGCAAAAAAGCAAGAATTAAAAAGAAACACCATTTTACTCAGTGAAATGGCGGGTTTTGCGCTCCCGGCAGAGGTTTGCTTCTGTCATCGGAAGGCGGGCTAAGATCGAAAGCGGGTCTTCGGACCGGCGGGCCGGGAAGCGCGAGGGGCATGGGTTTAGATACTGCACTAACTAACCGATTCTACCCGATATCAAGATGTCTTGCACGACGTTGCGGGTATATAGTCTACATGGAGGGGGTTAATGGAAAATCCGCTTGACCTTTTCTTGAGGGTGTCAAAGGCAGTGCTCAATGTGATCGCGAGCGCGGCTCTCACCTTCATGATGTTTCTGACCGTGGCCGACATAATCTTGCGGGCCACGGGACATCCGCTCGTCGGCACGTACGAAATCGTCAGCCTTTCTCTTGCGCTTGTCATCGGTTTCGGAATTCCCCGCGTCTCCATGGACCGTGGCCATGTGTACATGGAGATACTCTTAGCGAAGCTCTCCCCCCGGAACAAGGCCATTATGAATACCTGCACCCGGATCCTCTGCCTGTTCCTCTTCATTCTCATAGCCTACAATCTGTTCAGCGTGGGTGCCGAATTTCATGCATCGGGCGAGGTTTCCCCCACGATAAGGCTGCCCTTTTTCCCTGTGGCGTATGCCGTCGGCGTCTGCTGTTTTATCGAGTGCTTGGTGTTCATCGCAGACATTTTAAAGATCTGGAGTTCGACCGGCATCGAGCTCGGGTTCGCCATGGCCCTGGTCGGATTTTTCGGTTTTGCATACTTTAATGGCGTTTCGGCGGCGATGAACCTTTTGGGAAGGGACGTCTACGATGTCATAACCAATTACGGGTACACGGTCTTCCCGCTCTTCATCCTTATGGGCCAGATCGGCTTCAACGCGGGGATTGCGGTGAGGCTCTACGGCGCGGCCAACAAGTTCATAGGACATATCCCCGGCGGCCTCGCCATGGCGACTGTCGTGGGGGCTACGGGCTTCAAGGCGATTTGCGGCTCCTCTGCGGCGACGGCGGCGACATTCGCCAGCGTGGCCGTCCCGGAGATGGACCGGTACGGGTACGACAGGAGACTCTCGACTGGCATCGTAGCGACGGTGGGGAGTCTCGGCTGCATTATCCCGCCCAGCGTAGTCCTCATCATATTCGGCATCATAACCGAACAGTCGATAGGACAACTCTTTCTCGCCGGCATGATCCCCGGCCTGATCATCGCAACCCTTTTCCTTTTCATCATCTATGGCTGGGTAAAGATGAACCCGAAGATCGCGCCCCTGTCCGGCCGGTCCTCATGGAAAGAAAGGATAAAGAGCCTGCCCGAGGTCGTCTGGATACTCCTCGTCTTCCTCCTCGTCGTGGGCGGCATGATGGCAGGCTATTTTACACCCACGGAGGCGGGCGCCGCAGGCACTTTCGCCGTCCTCATCCTTGCCATCGTAACGCGGAACATGAACTTCAAGAAGTATGTCATCTCGCTCTCCGAAGCGATCCGCACTGCGGGCATGATCCTCATGCTCATTGCAGGCTCCAGCATACTCGGCCATTTCATCGCCGTTACGAATATCCCCCAGGCTGTGGCCGACTGGGTGGTGGCGCTTCCCCTGAACCGCTATATAATTATGATATTGATCTGCTTCGTGTACGAAATCGGGGGCTCCTTCATCGACGACCTCGCTTTCATGATCCTGGCCACCCCTATCTTCTATCCGGCAGTGTTGAAGCTCGGCTTCAACCCCCTGTGGTTCGGCATAGTGGTCGGCGTCGTCGTCATGATCGGCGTGGTCATCCCGCCTGTGGCCGTATGCGTCTTCGTCGTAAAGAACATCACCAAGGAGCCTATGGGTAGAATCTACAAGGGCGTCACGCCCTTCCTGCTCTCCCTCGTTTTCGTGTGGGCCCTTCTGTTCGTACTTCCCCAGCTCGCTCTCTGGCTCCCTTCGGTATTCTATAAATAGGCGGGTAGGGCAAGTTGGTAAAGTCGTGTAACGCATAGTCCGGTATGCAACCAAAACTAAGGGGGTACAAGATGCTAAGAAAGCTGATGGTCTTCATGTCTGTCCTCGCGCTCCTCTTTTCGATTTCTTCCATCGCCTCTGCGGACGTGATCAAGCTCAAGCTGGCGAACTTCTT
>JBEKOT010000266.1:0-3619 GCA_049521495.1 Syntrophorhabdales bacterium
AGGCAGCGGGAGTTCGGCATTTACCGCGCCCTCGGATTCTCGGCAAGGCAGGTTGCGGCTATGACGCTCCTGGAAGGGCTCGGCATGGGGATCGTAAGCCTGGCCTGCGCCATGTTCGCAGGAACGGTCCTTGCCGTGATACTGATAAAGGTCATCAACCTCCGGAGCTTCAATTGGACTATTTTCTTCTATCCGGCTTGGGGTCCCTACGTGACGGCCGCCGCCACGGCAGTACTGGCGAGCGCAGGCGCTGCCCTCTATCCAGTCTTGAAGGTGCTTCGCACCTACCCGCACATGCAGCTCAGGGAGGAATGAGGAATGAAACGCGCCGGACCACCCCTTCGCACGCTCGCGCTCCAGGCGGCCCTTGCTCTTTCCTTTCTACTCTGCACACCTTCCGCCTATCCCTCGGAAGGCTGGCGGCACGCGCTGGCGCCGAGGAGCTGGGAATTTCCGAGAGACCACGGGGCCCATCCCCAGTACAGGACCGAATGGTGGTACTTTACGGGCAATCTGGTTGACGAAAAAGGGAACCGTTACGGTTACGAACTTACGTTCTTCAGGCAGGGGATACGAGCAAAGCCCGGGGACCCGTCCGACCCCTGGTCGCTGCGGGATCTCTACCTGGCCCACTTCACCGTGACGGACGTGGAGAAAAAGCGTTTTCTGACATACGAGCGCGTATCGAGGAGAGGACCCGGTCTCGCCGGCTCCAGGACGGACCGTCTCGACGTGAGGCTCCTTGGCTGGTCTGCCCGGATGGAGGGGGAAAGGGTCCGCCTCCGTGCTGCGTCCGACCGGACGGCCGTCGACCTCACTCTCACCTTCGAAAAACCGCCCGTGCTCAACGGAGAAAAGGGCCTGAGCAGGAAAGGGGCCCTCCCGGGCCAGGCCTCTTACTACGCGTCATGCACCTGCCTGAAGACGGACGGTTCGATCGGAGCGGCCGGCGCAAAGAGCATCAGGGTCAGGGGCACGAGCTGGTTCGACCACGAGTTCGGATCGAACCGGCTCGGCGCAGACCAGGCAGGATGGGACTGGTTCGGCCTCCACCTCTCCGATGGAAGGGACCTCATGCTATACCTCCTCAGAAGGAAAGACGGCGCGCTAGAGCCTGTATCGTCAGGCACGATAGTGGACCGTGGGGGGAAAAGCCGTCATATCCCTCTTTCGGCGATAAAGGTCGAGGTGCTCGATCACTGGAGAAGTCCGAAAAGCGGGGCAGTCTATCCAAGCCGCTGGCGCCTGCGGCTCCCCGGTGAGGCCGTAGATCTTTCCCTTTCGCCCCTCCTTCACGACCAGGAGCTTGTAACTGGAAGCTCGACCGGCGTCACTTATTGGGAAGGCGCAGCCGAGGGCAGAGGTACATCGAAAGGCAGAGAGGTTGCCTGCCTGGGATACGTGGAGCTTACCGGCTACGCGGGTGGACTCGGCGGTCTCTCCCAATCCTACCAGTAGTTGATGCCTGCCTGCCTTTTCCATCCCGGCTCGAACCGGTCGTCGAAGTAGTTCTCCAGCTTGCGTGGGCCGTCAGCATGGCCACCTTGTAGTTCCGGTTCACGGCAATTTCCAGAAGGTCGAAACCGCGGACCCCCATGATGTCAAGGATTACCACGTCATAATGCTTCGACCTCAACATCTCCGCCGCCTGTTCGTAGGTTGTAGCCTGCTCTATCGTGCAGTCCGGACAGGCATCGCGGATTTCGTTTTCGAGCACCTGGAGCACATCGGGCTCGTCATCGACGGCTAGAATCGTTTTGCCCTTCAAAAGCGACGCTTCCATGAACCCTCCTCCTGTCGGACGTCTTTGCGTCCGTTACTTTCTCGATCTGTCCCGGCGACCGCCCCCAAAGGGTAGACGATTTTCGCCATGCCCCCGAAGGCCATTCGCTTTCAAAACATACAACGATTTATTGTCCGCGTCAATGCAGATTTCCGAATGCGGGAAGAAGCCGCGGGTCTCGTTGCTCGATGTGGGCTGGGGGCCTAGCCGGGACTCCCCGCAGAACGGCCGGCTGCGCTCGTGCCCGTGATCTCCGCGCGGATCATGTAAAGAAGAACAAGGCCGGGAAGGGCTGCGACGGCTGAGAATAGAAAGAAATTGGCCCAGCCGACGGATTCTACTATGTAGCCCGAGGAGGGACCGACGAAGACACGGCCCAGTGACGCCAGCGATGAAAGCAGTGCATATTGGGTGGCGGTAAAACGCCTGTTGCAGAGCGACATGAGGAGGGCGAAAAAGGCCGATGTGCCCATGCCGCCGCACAGCTTCTCGAAGGCTACGGCGAAGGTCATCAGAGGATAATTCTTGCCGGCCAGCGCTCGCTCAGGGAAAACTTGAGGTTGAGCAGGAAAACGGTCGAAAGGGTCTCGGCGTAGGCATCTCCGAGCTTGTAGAGGACAATTGCGGCAAGGAGCGTGACAGCATGCCTGCGGGAGAAGAAATCCTTGAAAGGCCCCCAAACGGCTTCATGCATGCTCCTGGGGGCCGTCGCCCTTGAGTCCGGCTCGGGCGCGAAGAGGGCAGCGACGATCCCTATAAGCATAAGACCGGCCATGAGCAGATAGGTATTCCGCCAGCCCAGATAATCGGCGAGGATAAGGCCCGCGCCGCCCGAAACAAGGGCGCCTATGCGCCATGCGGTGACCGAGACCGCAGCACCCGCACCCCGCTCCTGCTCCTGAAGAAGGTCGGTCCGGTAAGCGTCTATGACGATGTCCTGCGACGCGGAGCTGAAGGCGACAAAAAACGCGAGGACCGCGAACAGCGGAAGGCTGATTACCGGGGAGCCGAAGGCCATGGCGACTGTGCCGGAGAGCAGGATAAGCTGAACGGGTATGAGCCAGCCCCTCCTCCTGCCGAGCCAGGGCGGGACGAACCTGTCCATGAACGGGGACCATAGGAACTTGATCGTGTAGGGGACGCCGATAAGCGAAAAAACCCCGATGGTGTGCAGGTTGATCCCCGACTGGGTCATCCATGCCTGCAGCATGACCCCCGTGAGTCCGAAGGGGAGACCCGAGGAGAAGCCGAAGAAAGCCATTACTCCGATGCGGGGGCTCCAATAAACCTTGAGGTAAGGAGAGAGCACGCTGAGGCTTCGAGAAAGGGCGCGGGATATCTTCACGTTGGACCCGCAGCAGTTTAGCAGATTACCTCGGGGAGAGGCAATAGATGCCGGCAGGATGATCCATAGGAGTCCTGTCTCCGCGGTATACCTGGACCCTGCCGCCGGGCGAGGTAATGAAAAAGGCAGGCCGGATCTCTCCGGCCTGCCTTTTTTCGCGGGAACCTACATTCTTACCACTTCGGCATAGGGAGCTTTTTCGGGGTTTTCCAATCCTTAAGCTCATGCATCCACGGCGCCCTCTCGACGAATTCGTCGTGAGCCAGCGGTACGGGCGGATGGCATACCCACAGGGGGTCGAACTCGTCCTTCACCTTCAGCAGAAAAATGTGGTAGTTAGGCCCGTACTTAGGGCCCGTGAGGTACATCGGCTGGTGGGGCCCCAAAAGCGATGTGTAGAACCTTTTCTTGATGTTCATCTTCGAGGTCTCTACATAGAATTGATCCACTCCGGTCGTGTCCTCGTCCTGGTCCCAGTAAATGAGGAATTC
>JBEKOT010000267.1:0-2423 GCA_049521495.1 Syntrophorhabdales bacterium
GAGCCCCACATTATAGTCAACGACCTTACGATGGCCTACGGGAGCTTTGTCCTGCAGCACGATCTTACGTTTACCGTAAACCGGGGCGACATCTTTATCATCATGGGCGGGAGCGGATGCGGGAAGAGCACGCTCATGAGGCATTTGATAGGACTGCAAAGGCCGGCCCGGGGAAAGGTATTTTACGGCGATGTCAGCTTCTGGGACATCGATGAGGAAGCGAGAGAACAAATAACGAGGCGCTTCGGCATCCTTTATCAAAGCGGGGCACTCTGGAGCTCCATGACCCTGGCCGAAAACATTACCACGCTCCTCGAAGGATACGCAAACCTCGACCCCCTTTTGGTCAAGAAGATCGTCTCTCTGAAGCTCGCGCTTGTCGGCCTGGCCGGCTTCGAGGACTACTACCCTTCCGAGATCAGCGGAGGCATGAAAAAACGCGCGGGCCTCGCGAGGGCCATGGCGCTAGACCCGGAGATACTCTTTTTTGACGAGCCTTCCGCCGGGCTCGACCCCATCAGCGCCCACCTGCTTGACGATTTGATCCTCGAGCTCCGGGACAGTCTGGGGGCCACGGTGGTCGTCGTGACCCACGAGTTGGCAAGCATCTTTGCGATCGGGAACAACTCCGTCTTCCTGGACGGCGAATCGAAGACGATGCTCGCCACAGGCGACCCAAAGAAGCTTTTGGCTGAGTGCGGGCACCCTACGGTTCGCAACTTCCTGACCCGTGGGGAGGCAAAGATCACAGGACTGGACGAGAGCAAAGACGCATGTCTTCTTTCTCCGGGATAAAGAGGAAAGGCGAACAAGGAGATGTAAATGAGCAAAGCGGCAAATAAAACGATGATCGGTGCCTTCGTCCTCGGAGCTGTCGGCCTCGCCGTAATCGCGGTGCTTATCTTCGGTTCCGGAAAGTTTTTCACGCAAAAGCTGTTCTACGAGATGTACTTCGAGGGGTCGGTCCAGGGTCTTGACGTCGGCTCGCCCGTCATGTTCCATGGCGTGAAGATCGGTTCGGTTACCGAGATAGGCCTCCAATTCGATCCGAAGCGGCTCGTCTTCTATATCCCCGTGACCATTGCAATAGAGCCCGATAAGGCAAAAAGGTTCGGCCCTCCTCCTAAGAAAGCCGGAGAGCTTATCAAGCCGTTGATCGACAAGGGCCTGAGGGGCCAGCTTCAGACAACAAGCTTCGTGACGGGCCAGCTCGTGGTCGCTGTCGATTTCTTTCCGGATAAGCCGGCAAAGTATGTCGGTCTCGACAAGAGGTATCCCGAGGTCCCCACCGTGCCTTCCACGATCGCCCAGTTGACGAAAACCGTTCAGGAGCTGCCCATCCATGACCTTTTCGAAAACCTGAGTTCCTCGGTTGCTGCAATCAATGCGCTCGTAACCTCCGGTGAGGCTAAGGCGAGTGTGAAATCCCTGAACCGGACGCTCGGGGAAGCGACCACCGTCATGAAGACCGTCAATGCACGCATCGGCCCGCTCGCCGCCAGCCTGCAGAACACCTCGGATGGGATAAATACAGTCGCAGCCCAGAAGACCCTTGCGCAAGCCGAAACGGCGCTGGCCTCAGTGCAGGCCATGACCCAGGAAAATTCGAATATGGGATACGAGCTCGGAAACGCCCTTTCTGAAATGAGCAGGTCAATGCGCTCCCTGCGCGTCTTGGGCGATTACCTGGAGCGTCACCCCGAGGCCCTGCTTATGGGTAAGAAAAGCCGGTGAGGAGAAAGCTATGAGAAAGCATTTGCATTCCGACCTTACCCTGCTCACGGTCGTTCTTTTTCTACTGCTCCTGGGAGGCTGTGCAAGCAAATCGGCCCGCTTCTATAGTCTGAACCCGGTGATGTCTCCGTCTTCTCACGTTTCGGCTGTTCAGGAGAGATCGTCGTCCGACCCTCGCCCCAGCATCGGCATCGTTTTGGTCGAGATCCCCGATTACCTCGACAGGCCGCAGATTGTGACCAGGAATGCAAGCAACGAGATCGAACTGGCCGAATTCGACCGCTGGGCGGGTGAGCTGCAAAAGGACGTTGCCCGGGTCCTTGCTGAGACCATGTCGGCCGCCCTTCCTGAAGACAGCGTATTTGTACTGACGGGAAGGCGTGCCGTTCCGGCGGACTACAGGATAACCGTACAGATAGCGCGGTTCGACCCCATGCCTGACAACGTGGTTTGGCTCAAGGCCATGTGGACCGTTCTGGGGAAAGACCCCAGTCATATTGCGATCCGGGGTGAATCAAATCTCACGGAGCCCATACAGGGGACCGGCTACGGGGCTACTGTCGCGGCCATGAGCCGCGCGATCGATAAGCTGGGCACCGAGATTGCGGGGGTCATGAAGCCAATGCTTGCCCGGAACGCAAGCACCTATAGCGCTGAAGCGACGAGGTAATGAAGTGCGGCGGAAGGTT
>JBEKOT010000268.1:0-2268 GCA_049521495.1 Syntrophorhabdales bacterium
AGGCATACCCCGGCGATGTCCGTCCTGGTCTCGTAGAACTGGCTGTAGGAGCCGTCAGGGTTCTGCCTCATCCTGACGAAGAGGCGGGTGTCGAGGCTGAGGGTCTCGGCGTCCAGGGCCACGACCGGGAGGGTGCTGCCGTAGAACTCGAACCTGGGGGCGTTGGCAAGGGCGTCGTCACACCACTTCTGCAACGCCTCCGGCGTGTCGATGACCTCGAAGGCCTTGGTGTTCATCCAGCTCTTCTTGACCCTGGACACACCCCCGGAGGCAAGGAGGTCCGCCAGCACCTCACGGAACATGCTGCGGATGTCCCGTGGCTTCTTGACCTTGGGCCTCCTGGGCTTCTTGAGGTCCCCGGCCGTCAGCTTCTCGGTCTTTGCCTTCATACGTGCCAATACTGCCTCATGCCTTGCGCTCCGCTATGGCCGCCACCTTCTCCTTGCCCAGAACGGAGGCTAGGCCCATGGCCGCCCGGAGGTGGGCGTCCTCGGGGTCTCCCGAGGCCTTGGCGGACTTCTCCAAGGCAAGGGAGGAGAAGTATATGCGGATGTAGTCCTCCGCCAGCTCGGGGTCCCCGCTCTCCTGCACGTCATGGGCCGCCTTGAGGATGAAAGGCTCGGAGAGGTCCCAGAACCCCAGGGTGCCGTCCTCGTCCTCGTCCTCCAGCGGGGCGTTGGGCAGCTTTGGGAGGTCGAACGTCTTCTCAATCCACTGGAGGGCCTGCGTCTTGTTGCAGTCCATGTACCTGGACACGAATATGACGGAGTCGTAGTACTGGGAGCCGGGCGGGCAGCCGAAGCAGAAGGCGTCGTTGGTGCGGGGGTATAGCTGGAAGGAGGGCCGGCGGTCCCTGCCATGGAAGGGGCAGTGGAGCAGGTGCTCACGGTGCCCGGTAAGCTCGGACACCACGTCCTCGAAGCGGACCTCGTCCCGTGCCCTCTCCCACCGCTCGGGGTTTATGCCCCCCGTGCTGGTCTATGCCCCCTGCTGAAGGCTCTCGTACTCCTTGAGCAGCGCCTCGCCCTTGGCAAGCGCATCGGCAAGCCCCCTGAGGTTCTCCTCCAGCTCCCTCTGGGTAAGTGCGGCAAGCTCCCTCAGCTTGTCCTCGCTCAGGGCCTCCGGGTCGCTGACCCCTAGCTGCCGCAGGCTTTCATATAGATGCTGGAGCTTCTGTTCCTCAATCCCTGCGTCCCTGATAACCTGGTCCCGCCTGCTGGAGAGCGCCTTGACCTTAGCCTGGGCAAGCCTCAACTGCTCCTGTATGTCCGACATGTCCACCTCTATCTAGTCTAAAGGGTTATTACTGCTATCAGGGCGGGTACAGCGGGGGCAAACATAGGCCACGCCGTGGATAGGGCACTTGGGGGCGGACTCCCTGGCCAGGTCGGCCCCCAGCCGTGCCGCCTCGGCGTCCGCCTGCCTGAGGGACTCCTCCGTCCTGCGGAGGTCGTCCTCCTTGAGGGCGGATAGCTGCCTGGCCTCCCGCACGCTGCCTGCGGCCCTGATTACAGAGGAGAGGCGTAGGACGGACGAGAGGGAGGAATCGACGTCCCTGAGCAGGACGCCCAGCCGCTCGGCGCAGGCACGGGGGCCAGGGCCCCTCCTGCCTACCATGCCGAGGAGGGACAGGACCGCCTGGAGGAGCCTCCCCTCCTGGGCTATGCCCTCCCACTGGCCCTGTATGGCCAGGCCTGCGTCCGCTAGCCCGGACAGGAAGACGAGGCGGCGGGAGCGGTAGGCGGCCTCCGACAGGAGGTCCACCCTCTTGCGCAGCCCCTCGGTGACGGACAGGTCGGGGACCACGATGCCGGAGGCCAGCCTCCTGAGGGAGCAAAGCCTGCCCGTAGCGGCAAGGACGGAGGCTACGGCAAGGCCCTGGGACTCGTAGCGGCTGGCCCGCAGCTCAAAGCCCTCGGCCCAGTGCAGCATCGCCTCGGACTCCTCTGATAGCCTGGCAAGCCTCCCCCTGCGCTCCTCTGTCTCCCGTATCTCCTCCGCCAGGGTCCTGGCCTCGGCGTTGCGCTGGGTGATACGGAGGCCCGCCTCCTTCTTGCCTGCGTCCAGCCTCTCGGTGCTGGAGAAGGCCCCCAGGACGGAGCTGAGGTCGGCAGGCTTCCACCTCTCCGGGTCGATGAGGAACTGCGCCCGGTTCTGCTCGGAGAAGATGGGGTCTATGGTGGTCTCGCCGACCTGCACCCTGCCGAACCCCAGCTTCCTCATCGGCTCGGGGATGCTGTCCCCCAGGGCCTCGTACTTGATGGGCTT
>JBEKOT010000269.1:0-2089 GCA_049521495.1 Syntrophorhabdales bacterium
TCACGTAAGCGCGGGGCGCTACATCTGCGGCGAGGAGACGGCCCTCTTGAACGCGCTGGAAGGGAAGCGGGCGATCCCGAGGGCCAAGCCCCCTTTCCCGGGAACGAACGGACTCTGGGGCAAGCCCACCGTGGTCAACAACGCGGAAACCCTCTCGAACGTACCCCACATAATAAGAAAGGGGGCCGACTGGTATAAGGCCCTGAGCCTGACGGCCGACGGGGGGACGAAGGTCTACACTGTCAGCGGGAAGGTCAAGAGGCCCGGCTTTTGGGAGCTTCCCATGGGCACAACCATCCGTACGATCCTCGAGGAGCACGCCGGGGGCATGCGGAACGGCGCGAAGGCAAGGGCGGTGATCCCCGGCGGGGGCTCTACCGAGTTCGTCCTGCCCGAGCACTTCGATACGCCCATGGCCTTCGACGTCATGGAAAGGGAGGCGGGAAGCCGCCTGGGCACCGGCACCATGATCGTCCTCGACGAGGCGACCTGCCCGGTAGGCATGGTCCACAACCTCGAGCGCTTCTTCGCAAGGGAGTCCTGCGGCTGGTGCACCCCCTGCCGCGACGGCCTGCCGTGGGTCGCCCGTATTTTGGAGGACCTGGAAGAAGGCAGGGGGCGGCGGCAGGACCTGGAGGTCCTGGCCGAGCACACTTGGGGCCTCAAGATGCACCACACTTACTGCGCTTTGGCGCCTGGCGCCATAGAGCCGCTCCAGAGCGCGCTGGCCCTTTTCAAGGGGGACTTCATACGCCACATAGAGGAGAAGGGATGCCCGTACAAAAGAAGGTGAAGGCGCGCAAAGGCCGAAAACCCTTCTCCATAGGTCCTATAGGTCGTATAGGACCTATGGAAACTGAAGCCTTACGGATGACGGCTAGAGAGCATGGCGACTATCTATATAGACAATAAGCCATGGGAGGTAGGGACGGGCCGGAACCTCCTTGAGGCGGTCCTCGGCCTGGGCTTCGATCTGCCCTATTTTTGCTGGCACCCGGCCATGCATTCGGTGGGTGCTTGCCGCCAGTGCGCCGTGAAGCAGTTCAAGGACGAAAAGGACAGGCAGGGTAGGATCGTCATGGCCTGCCTGACGCCGGTGGAGGAGGGGATGCGCATTTCCATCGACGACCCCGAGGCGAAGCGGTTCCGCTCAGGCGTCATCGAATGGCTCATGACGAACCACCCCCACGACTGCCCGGTCTGCGACGAGGGGGGCGAGTGCCACCTGCAGGACATGACGGTCATGACGGGCCATTCGTACCGCAGGTTCCGTTTCAAGAAGAGGACGCACCGCAGCCAGGACCTGGGGCCCTTCCTCACCCACGAGATGAACCGGCGCCTTCGCCTCGCGGAACCGCGTCTTCTTCGGCCGCTCCGCCCCGGGCGACCTTGAAAGCCCCTTTGCGGGCAACCTCGTCGAGGTCTGCCCCACGGGCGTCTTCGACGACAAGACCCTTTCCCGCCATTACGCGAGGAAGTGGGACCTCCGGACCGCCCCGTCCGTCTGCGTCCACTGCGGCCTCGGGTGCAACACTATCCCCGGCGAGCGGGCAGGCACTCTCCGGCGGATAAGGAACAGGTACAACGGAGAAGTTAACGGCTACTTCCTCTGCGACAGGGGCAGGTACGGCTACGAGTTCGTCAACAGCGAAAGACGCCTGCGCGAGTGCCGGGTAAGGAGGGAAAAGGGGGCGGGCCTCGACCCTGTGCCTCCCCATGAGGCGGTGCGGCTCGTCTCCGGAATGATAGCCTCCGCCGGGTCCGTCATCGGCATCGGCTCTCCCAGAGCCTCCCTCGAGGCCAACTATGCCCTCCGCGCGCTCGTCGGCCCCGACAGGTTCTATGCGGGCATCGCCGGGGAGGAAAGGAGATGCCTCGATCTTGCCGTCGAGCTCATGACCGAGAAAGGCGCCCTCACTCCCACCCTTTCCGACATCGGAGGGTGCGACTGCGTGCTGGTGCTCGGCGAGGACATATCGAACACGGCGCCCATGCTGCACCTCCAGGTGCTTCAGTCGCTCCACAGGAAGGCCGTCGAGACCGCCGCGAGGTTCAATATACACAGCTGGGACGACACTGCCGTGCGGGT